>CAZFQC010000032.1:0-16453 GCA_964520795.1 uncultured Brevundimonas sp. | reverse complement strand
ACGTCGTGACGGTGCGACCCATGGACGGAGCGGCGTCATAAACCGTCTCGCCGTCGCCCTCGCTCCGCTGATCCTCGCGGCCAGCGCCTTCGGCGCCCAGGCACAGACCCAAGACCCCCATGCGGGTCACGTCATGCCGGCCCCGGCGCGACCCGCACCTGCGCCAGCGCCCCCGCCCCAAACGCCGGATCGGCCGCCCGCTCAGGACCCGCACGCGGGTCATGTCATGCCGCCGGCGCAAACCCCGCCCGCAGCCGATCCTCACGCCGGCCACCAGACGCCGGCGCTAGCCCCGGCCGTCGATCCCCACGCGGGCCATGACATGTCCACCATGGCCCCCGCTCAGGCCGATCCCCACGCCGGGCATGACATGTCGACCATGAGCATGGGACCGCCGGACGTGCCGACCAGCACCGACAATCCGGGCCGTCCTCCGGAGGACTTGGTCCCGGCCGCCGCCCTGGGCGGCCCGACACACGCTGCCGATCTCGTTTTCGGACCCGACGCGATGGTGGCCTCACGCCGGACCCTCGTTGGTGAGAATGGCGACATGCGCGTCACAACCGTCATAATCGACCGTCTCGAAGCCGGTTTCGGTGACGGCGAGGAAACCTACCTTTGGGACGCTCAAGGCTGGACTGGTGGCGACATCAATCGCTTCTGGTGGAAGTCGGAAGGCGAAGGCGACTTCGATGGCGGTTTGGAAGAAGCCGAATTCCAGGCCCTCTACAGCCGCGCCGTGAAGCCCTTCTGGGATGTGCAGGTCGGCGTGCGTCAGGACTATCGCCCCGACGGCGAAGACACCACGCATCTGGTCCTCGGCTTTCAGGGGCTAGCGCCCTACTGGTGGGAAATCGACGCCGCCGCCTTCTTGTCCACCGAAGGTGACCTGACTGCCCGCGTCGAAGCCGAATACGACCAGCGCATCACCCAGCGCCTGATCCTCCAGCCGCGCTTCGAAATCGACGTGTCGGCCAGCGACATGCCGGAGCTGGAGGTCGGTTCAGGCCTGTCGTCCGTCGAAGCGGGCCTGCGGCTGCGCTACGAATTCCGGAAGGAGTTCGCGCCCTACCTTGGTGTCGAGTGGAGCCGCGCGTTCGGCGCCACCGCCGACTACATCGAGGCCCGAGGCGGCGAGGTTGACGACACCCGTTTCGTCGTCGGCCTCAAGGCCTGGTTCTGAGGATTGCTTCTATGATGAACAAAATGATCCCGCTGATTGCTGCACTCGGCCTCGCCGCCTGCCAACCGGCGGCTCAACCAGCGGACCCGCCACAAGTCGAGGAAGCGGCGCCAGCCGCTGTTCCAGCGCCGCCAGCTCCGGTCGAACCGGCAGCTCCTGTGACCTCGCCAGTCCCTCGCGCGCCGGCCCCCTCGCACGCCCCCGCCAGACCTGCGGTGAAAGCCGACAGGCCGGCTCCGACGGCGCCGCCAACGCCAGCGCCAGCGCCGGCGCCGGCGCCGGCGCCCATGACCGACCATTCCGGCCACGACATGTCCACCATGCCCGTGCTCCCGAAACAGTGAGAGGAAACCTCCCCATGATCCGCACCTTGGCCTTCACCGCCGCCCTCGCATTCGCGGGCGCCGCCGCCGCCCAAGATTCCCACGCCGGCCACGCCGGGATGCAGCATCAGGCTCCGGCGGCTTCCGGAATCGTCACCACGCCCGCTGACGGCGCCATGACGCATGGATCGCCGGAACGGTTCAGCGCGACCTTTCCGCACCCGATGATCCTGAAGACTGTGACTTTAACCGCCGAGGGTCAGCCGCCGGTCGTCGTGACCGCGCCCGACGCCCCCCCCTTCTGTGTCGGTCGGCGTAGCCTTGCCGCGCCTCGCGCCCGGAACCTACGCTGCGGCGTGGTCGGCTGAAGGTCCGGATGGACACAAGATGTCCGGCTCCATCAGCTTCATGGTGCACTAGGAGAACGGCGAGGAGCACTGCGCTGGCGGCCGAAGCCTGCGAACGTTGCAAGGACAGCTGATACCGCGATGTCCCGCTGTGCCATGGTAGAGCGCGGCGCCCCGGTGCCCAGCCGCCGCAACGCCGGGGGCTTCAAGTGAAGCTCCGGCTGCCTACGCCCTCCCTCAGTCCATCTAACCGCCGTCTGATATTCTTGACGGATTGGCGATTCGTGAGAGGGTGGTTCTATGCCCGTCGGATCTGAAATTCTGCAAACTGTTCTGGCTCGCCAGCTCCCAGTGAGCGGCTGAGCACGGGGCTCGCCGTCTTCACCGGAGGGCGGATATGCAAGGAAATACTGATGACTGCGTCATGGGCCATTTGCCTGGTGGCGCCATCTTCCCCATTCCTCGTGGATGGGTTCTCGACCAGACGGACCGCATCGATGCGATTTCCGCAGGGTTCATGCGCCAGATGTGCCGCGCCCGGCTGGGATGGCGGCAAGCCTGCTGGGCGGCCTTGTCCGTCGGCGCTATCGACAATCCGGATTTCCTGATCCGGGCGACGGGATCGACAGACTGGCTCGACGCATCGGCGGCGGACCTGGTCCAGGGGTTCGCCGAGACGTCGATCATGATGACGGCACGTCAATTGATCGAGGCTGCCTTCCACACCTGTCCCGAGGGCTATCAGGGCACCTTGCGCAAGCTGCATGGAGAAGCGCCCGCTGATCCGGCGTTCTATTCCCGCCTGCACGGCGTTTTCATCTCCGATGATCCTCTGGACCAATTGCGCGCGAAGGCTCTTCAGCAGGTCGCTGGGCTTGGTGAGCGGCAGATCGAGACCGCTTTCGCGCTCACCGAACCTGCGCTCCTCACGCCGCTCGCTCTGTCGCGTTTTCATTCTGTCCGCAGCGCGCTCTTGGCCCAGGCGCAGGCGGCAGCGGTTCGGAGCCTGAATCCGTTCCTGACCGATGACGATATCTCGGTTGCGTTTGCGGCCGGACGCGAAGATTTCCATCCTTGGTTCTATCGGCTGCTTCGCCGGTCGAGAGCCGAGCATGCTCTCCCGACTGACGGGGCATCCGACCTCGACCGGATTGGCGCCGAAAATGCGAAGAGCATCGGTCTGACCATGGGGAACTGCCTGGACGTGGATCGGGTGTTGCCCCGTTCGCTCTCCGGCATCTGGTCCCTGATCCACTGGAGGCCCGAGAACATCGTGTTCGGAGTCAGGCGTTTCGATCTCGGCTGGGCCGTCACCGAGATCCACCTTCCGAACAACGTGGGCGCTTCGGCTGCGGATGTGAAAAGAGTCGCTGATCGGGTCCGCCCGCTCGGAATCATTTGTCCGGTGCCCGCTGATCCGGAAGCGCACCTCCAAGTGCTGTCCGACGCTTTCGGCGGCTGGAAGATTGGGGACGTATGGGATTTTGCGGAGGATTGGGGCGCGATCTGAACTCGGTCGGAAGACCTTTTCGAGTGAGAACTACAGGGTGCGACCCTGCGCTCCTTGTTCGAGGATTGAACCGTGTTAGACAGCGGCATGCTTCGATCGGCGAACAGGCATGGCATCTTGGCGGCGCTCATTGCGCTGTTCATCGCTGTGTTCGTCTTCATTCCTACCGTCGATGCGGCGGCCTGCGCCGTTGAGCTGGAGCCTGTTCACGCGACGGCTTCGATAGACGGTGATAATGGCGCCGACCCGGTCGATCCGGGCGAGCATGCCATCTGCTCTCATGGACATTGCCACCACGGCGGAGCCACGGTGCCGTCTACGCCCCAACCGACTGCACTGAACAGGGCGATCGCGCCGAGCCCATTGCAGCCGCCTTCGGAGCCCTTGGCGTCCAGAGCGCCGAGCGGTCTGGAACGCCCACCCAGAGCCTGACGAGTCCCGCGCCATCGTGCGCGTCACCCTCGTCTGGAACCTCTGGAACATGATTCATGCCTCCCAAAATTCATCGCCTGCCGCGTCTCGCGGTCGGCTGCGCCGTGGTCACCCTGACCGCAGCGCTCTGGCTGCTTGCGCCACCGCGCGCCCTGGCGGAACCCGTCACCCTGGCCGAAGCACTCGCCCGCGCATCGTCCACATCTCCCATCATCACGGCCGCTGAGGCCGATGTCGCCGCCGCCCAAGGGCGAGCCCAGCAGGCGGGGTTCCGTCCGAACCCCGAATTGGACCTGGAGGTCGAGAACTTCGCTGGCACTGGTGGCTTCAGCGGCCTCAATGATGCCGAGACCACCTTGGTGATCGGCCAACGGTTTGAGTTGGGCGACAAGCGGGCCGCCCGACGGCGGGCGGCCGAAGCCGAGGTCGAGACCACGCGGCTGAGACTCGAAGTGGCCCGCGCCGATCTGGACCGGGACGTGCGGGAAGCCTACGCCGAGGCCTTCGCGGCCGGTCGCCGGGTCGAACTGGCGCGCGATCAGTTCGAGCGCGCAGAGAACCTTTCGACGATCGCTACCGAACTGGTCGATGCCGGCCGCGAGCCGCCCCTGCGGGCTATTCGGGCGCGCACGGCCGCGTTCGAGGCCGTCGGACGGGTGCGTGCAGCCGAGGCAGAGTATGCTCAAGCACAGCGCGCCCTGGCGGCCCTTTGGGGTGGCACGGATGATCTTCCCGAGCCCTTAGCCGGCGAGGAGCCATTCCCGGCGCTCACGGTCGATCCAACGGATACGCTTGATGTCCGACTGGCCGAGGCGGAGGTCGCGACCTCGGTCGCCGTGGTCGATCGCGAGCGCACAGCGTCCAGATCCGATGTGACTGTCAACGTCGGCGCGCGACAGTTCGCGGGTTCGGACGATACCGCCTTGGTGTTTGGCGCATCGATGCCGATCGGCCTGTTCGACCGGAATCAGGGGAACATCGCAGCCGCCAACGCCGAACGGACCGGCGCGGAGGCTCGGCGCAACGCGGCCATTGCAGCTTCTGTTCGCCGCAATCGCGACGCGCGGGCTGCGCTCCAGACGGCGGAAGCCCGACTGACCTTCCTCGAAACCCGCGCCGAACCCGAAGCCGTGGAGGCGGTGCGGATCGCCCGCGAAGGCTTCTCGGCCGGGCGCTTCACCCTGCTGGACGTGCTGGACGCTGAAGAAGCGCTCAACTCCGTTCAGTCCGAAATGATCACAGCCCAGCTCGACCGGTCGCGCGCCATCGCCGCGCTGACGCGAGCCAATGAAACCCAAGGACAAATCCAATGAGAAAACTGACCAATCAGCAAAGGCTCATGATCGGGGCGGCGGCGACCATCGTCCTCGTCGGAGGCGGCGCCGCCTTCTGGACCATGACGCGCTCTGATGCGGCACCGGTGGCCGCCGAGGCGGAGGAGCATCATGAGGGCGAAGGTCTGGAGATGGATGCCGCGCGCATCCAGGCCGCCGGCATCATCCTGGCACAGGTCACGAGCGGATCATTGAGTTCCGAGATCGTCGCCCAAGGCACAGTCGTGGGGACGCCTCAGGGCGAAGCGGTGCTCGCCGCCCGCGCCGACGGCGTAATCAGCCGTGTTTCGCTGCGTCTGGGTGACAGCGTTCGCGCCGGCCAGACCGTCGCTCAGATCGAGAGCCGCGAGGCTGCGACCATCGCGGCCGAACGTTCGACGGCCCAGGCGCGTCTGACGGCCGCGCGGCAGGCGCTGGCGCGCGAGCAGCGGCTGTTCGACTCGCAGATCACCTCACGCCAGGATCTCGAAGCGGCCCAGACCGCACTGGCGGAAGCCGAGGCGGAGTCGAGACGGACGGCTTCGGCCGCCGCCGCCGCGCGCGTGTCTGGCGACGGACGTAGCACCGGCGTCGTCAGCCCCATCAGCGGCCGGGTCACCGTCGCGAACGCCACGCTGGGTTCCTACGTCACGGCCGGGACAGAACTGTTCCGTGTGGCCAATGCCAGCCAGATCGAGATCGAGGCGTCGGTGTCGGCGCAGGATGCGGCCCGCATAGTGCCGGGGGATCGGGCCACCATCCTTTTGGCCGAGGGCGAGGTGCAAGCGACGGTGCGGTCGATCACGCCCGGCGTGGACGTTGAAAGCCGGGCGGCCACAGTGCTTCTGAGCATTTCGGGCGTCGGCGGCCTTCGCCCCGGACAGGCCATTTCCGTCCGGATCTTCACCCGCGACGCCCAGACCGTGGGCGGTGTCTCGGTGCCTGAGGAAGCCATCCAGACCGTCGAAGGCCGCGAGGTGGTCTTCGTCAGAACCGCGACGGGGTTCGAAGCCGTTCCCGTCCTCGTCGGACAACGCAGCGGGGGTCGCGTTGAGATCACCTCAGGTCTTCGCGCTGGCCAGACGATCGCCACCCGCAATGCCTTCCTGCTGAAAGCCGAACTCGGCAAGGGCGAGGCGGAGCACTGAGATGATCGCCAACCTCATGGCCCTGTCGGTGCGGGCGCGATGGATGATCATCGCGCTCGTGCTGCTCGTCTCCGCCTATGGCGCATGGCAGCTGACCCGGCTGCCGATCGACGCCGTGCCGGACATCACCAACAACCAGGTGCAGATCAACACCTCGGACGCCTCGCTCTCGCCTGTCGAGATTGAAAAGCGGGTCACCTTCCCTGTGGAAACGGCGATGGCCGGCATCCCCGGCCTGCAATCGACTCGCTCGCTCTCTCGCAACGGCTTCTCGCAGGTCACCGTGATCTTCGAGGAAAATGTCGATCTGTATTTCGCGCGTCAGCAGGTCAGTGAACGGCTGGCCCAGGCGCAGGACAGCCTCCCGGAAGGCGTGCAGCCGCAGATCGGGCCTGTCACGACCGGCCTCGGCGAAGTCTTCATGTATGCCATCGACTACGCCAATCCGGGCGGGCAGGGCGCGACCGTGCGCAATGGACAGCCCGGCTGGCAGAGCGACGGATCGTTTCTGACGCCGGAGGGAGATCGCCTGACCGATGAGGTGTCCCGCGCCGCCTACCTGCGGACGGTGCAGGACTGGATTATCAGCCCTCAACTGCGCTCGGTGAACGGCGTCGCCGGGGTGGATACGATCGGAGGCTATGAGAAGCAGTATGTTGTCGAGCCGGACGCGACCCGCCTGGCTCAATATGGTGTTTCGTTCGCCGAACTCGCCGAAGGTCTCGAAGCCGCCAACCTATCTGTCGGCGCCAACTTCGTCGAACGTGGCGGTGAAGCCTATCTCGTTCGGGCTGACGCCCGCATCCGCAGTCTGTCTCAGATCGAGGAAGCCATCGTCGCAACACGTGGTGGCGTGCCCGTTGCGGTCCGTGACCTGGCGACTGTGCGATTGGGCGGAGAGCTCCGAACGGGCGCGGCCACAATGAACGGCCACGAGGTCGTTATCGGCACCACCCTGATGCTGATCGGCGAAAACAGCCGAACCGTGGCGCGAGCCGTCGGCGAGCAACTGGCGATCACCGAACGATCACTGCCGGCGGGGATCAAGGTCACGCCGGTCCTCGACCGTTCCAAGCTGGTCAATGCGACGATATCGACCGTTCAACGCAACCTGATCGAAGGCGCCATCCTGGTCGCTATCGCCCTCTTCCTGCTGCTCGGCAACGTCCGGGCCGCGCTGATCGCGGTCCTTATCATTCCGATCTCGTTCTTCATGACCGCCATCGGCATGAACTTCATGGGGGTGTCAGGCAATCTGATGAGCTTGGGGGCGCTAGACTTTGGCCTGATCGTGGACGGCGCCGTCATCATCATTGAGAACTGCCTGAGACGGCTGGCCGAACGACAACACCACGAGGGCCGGTTGCTCACTTTGCGAGAACGGCTGGAGGAGACGACTGTCGCCACCCAGGAGATGATCAAGCCGACCGTCTATGGCCAGGCCATCATCCTGCTGGTCTTCGTGCCGCTCCTGACCTTCCAGGGCGTCGAGGGCAAGACCTTCTCTCCCATGGCGATCACCTTGATGCTGGCCCTGATCGCCGCCTTCATCCTGTCGATCACCTTCGTTCCGGCGATGGTGGCGGTCCTGATGCGCAACAAGGTGTCGGAGAAGGAGGTCTTCGCAATCCGCTGGATCAAGGCGCGCTATGAGCCGGTCCTTCACAAGGCCGTGGCCCGTCCCTGGCCCTTCATCGGCGTCGGAGTCGGCATCTTCGCGGTTGCCAGCGTCATGTTCACCATGCTTGGGCAGGAGTTCATCCCGACCCTGGACGAGCGCAACCTCGCCATGGCGTCCCAGCGTATCCCCTCGACAGCCCTTGAACAGTCCGTGCGGATGCAGCGCGGGGTGGAGGCGGCGATTTCGGAACTGCCCGAAGTGGAGCTGATGTTCTCCAAGACGGGCACGGCCGAGGTCGCCACCGACCCCATGCCGCCCAACATCTCGGACGGCTTCATCATCCTCAGACCGCAGGATGAATGGCCCGAAGGCGTCGATACCAAGGAGGACGTCATCGAGCGGGTCGAAGCGGCATCCAATGCCCTCGTCGGCCAGGGCTATGAACTCAGCCAGCCCATCGAACTCCGCTTCAACGAGCTGATCGCCGGAGTTCGTGGGGACGTCGCCATAAAACTGTATGGTGACGACCTCGACAAGTTGACCGCGACCGCCAACCAGATCGCGGCGGCGCTCACGGCAACGCCGGGGTCGGCTGACGTCAAGGTCGAACAGACCAGCGGCGCCCCGTCTCTGGACGTGACGTTCGATCGGGCCGCCATCGCGCGATACGGCCTGACCGTCGAGGAGGTGGCCGACACGGTCGCCGCCGCGATGGGGGGACGTGAAGCCGGACAACTGTTCGAAGGGGATCGGCGCTTCGACGTCGTGGTCCGCGTCCCTGGAGCCAGCCGCAACGATCTTGACGCGCTCGGGGCCTTGCCCGTGATGCTCCCTGAGCATGATGGGGAAGCGCGGGGTTCGGTGCCGTTGCGTCAGGTCGCCCAGTTCCGGTTCGCCGAGGGTCTGAACCAGATCAGCCGCGAGAACGGAAAGCGTCGGGTGGTGGTGCAGGCCAATGTTCGTGGCCGTGACGTGGGCTCGTTTGTTCGCGAGGCCACGCCCAAGGTCGAGGCCATCGCATTGCCAGCCGGGTCGTGGATCGAATGGGGCGGGCAGTTCCAGAACCTGAAGGCGGCGTCCGACCGTCTGGCTCTGGTTGTGCCAATCTGTTTCGCCGCGATCTTCGCCATCCTGTTCCTCGCCGTGGGCACCTTCGGTCGGGCCATCGCAGTCTTCACGGCGGTGCCCTTGGGTCTGGCGGGCGGGGTGTTCGCTCTCGCGCTCACCGGCATCGCCTTCTCGGTGTCAGCGGCGGTGGGTTTCATCTGCCTGTCCGGGGTGGCGGTGCTGAACGGACTGGTGGTCATGTCCAGCATCCGGCAGCGACTGGAAGCCGGAATGGAGCTGACCAAGGCCATCATCGAGGGCACCATGGAGCGCGTGCGTCCGGTCATCATGACCGGCCTCGTGCCCGCCATCGGCTTCGTGCCAATGGCCCTGGCTCACGGCACCGGCGCGGAGGTGCAGAAGCCCCTCGCCATGGTCGTGATCGGCGGTCTGATCACCGCGACGGCGCTCACCCTTCTGGTGCTGCCGGCGATCAGCAGGCTGGTCCTGGGCATGACCGAGAAGCGCGGCTCCGACCCTGCTGATGACACCCTGCCGGCCCCGATACCAGCGGAGTGACCCAGACTCGCGCCGCTGATAAGCGGCGGCGCGGGCTTGTTTCCCTAAAGGAGAGCCCATGTCCGGCACCATCAAACTGCTTAAGATCTACACCGACGAAAGCGCCTATTTCGGCGACCACAAAGTGTTCGAAGTCGTCGCCACCCGCGCCCGCGCAGCCAAGGTTGCCGGCGGCACCGTGTTCCAGGCCATCATCGGCTTCGAGCATACTCCCCAGATTCATCGACGGCATGTGCTGGACGACGTCCAGTCCGTAGTCATCGAAATCCTGGACGAGGAAAGCAAGCTACGCACCTTCGTCGAGTCGCTGTCCGACTTGGAACATCTTGGTCCGATCACGCTTGAAACGGTCGAGGTGTTGCGATGGCCGTCCGGGGCATCCCTACCGAACGGAGACGCATAATGGGCCAAGGGCATGACCATGGCGCGGGAGCCAGCGGACGTCGCCTGACGTGGGCGTTGGTGCTGACCACGGCCTTTCTCATAGCAGAGGTTGTCGGCGCAGTCGTGTTCAAGAGCCTGGCGCTGCTGTCCGACGCTGCGCACATGTTTACCGATGTCGCGGCGCTTGCCATCGCCCTCGCGGCCATCAAGATCGGCGAACGGCCAGCGGATGATCTTCGCACCTTCGGCTACCGCCGTTTCGAAATCCTGGCTGCTGCCTTCAATGCCGTGCTGCTGTTCCTGGTGGCGGGCTATGTCCTCTACGAAGGGGTTATGCGGCTGTTCTCGCCCGAGCCCGTCGGCTCTATGGGGATGCTGATTGTCGCCTCCTTCGGCCTCGTCGTGAACCTCGTCTCGATGCGCCTCCTGGCCTCTGGCAAGGATTCCAGCCTGAACGTGAAAGGGGCCTATCTGGAGGTCTGGGCCGATATGCTCGGCTCGATCGGCGTGATCGGCGGCGCGATCACTATCATGCTGATGGGTTGGACCTGGGTGGACCCTGTGGTCGCCATCGCTATTGGCCTTTGGGTTCTGCCGCGCACCTGGATTCTCCTGCGCGACACCACCCACATTTTGCTTGAGGGAGCACCGCGCGGGTTGACCCTTGCTGATGTCCGCAGCGCGATCGAAGCGGTCGATGGCGTCGAAAGCGTCCACGACCTTCACGTCTGGATCTCGGGCGCGGACCAGCCGAGCTGCACCGTTCATCTGGTGTTGAATGCGTATGCAAAACCGGAGCCCGTGCGCGAGGCTGTCGCCGCGACCCTCGAAGAGCGGTTCAACATTCGCCACAGCACCGTGCAGACAGAGGCCGAGCCTTGTGGGGACGTGGACGACGGCCACCGGTGACCAAATTGGCTTTCTTGTAATCAGGACGCTGGCTTACCGACCTACGGCTCGACTAAACGGCTCCGTGGATGGCGGAAACCCATCTCTTTTCCGCAAAATGACGATGTGGTCTGGCGTCGGATCAAAAAGAAATTCAATCTCGCGGGAAAGTGGCGTTCGTGGATAAATCCGCCGCGTAAACCGCGCCTAGAGGGGCGAGCAGATTCGACGCCGTGGGGAGGCTCGACATTTCTGATCTCAAGCCTATGGCGCCTCCTCCGGCGCAGAACATTTTGCTGACGGCGGCCGACGTCCAATCCGGCCCTCCCGTTGACCCGCTCAAGCGCATCTACGGTTACGCCTCTGCGGACTGGGAAGCGTTCATTCACGAATGGGCATTTGCAGGGCTGAAGGGCCTACAGGGCGTATATACCGACGTCCAACGATTCACAGGGGCCGGCGACAAGGGTGTCGATGTAGCTGGATTCACCGATGATCAGACGATCATGGGGATCTGGGACAATTTCCAATGCAAGCACTATGGAAAGCCTCTCGCCCCAAGCGATGCATGGGTCGAGATAGCCAAGATGCTGTGGCATGCCTTCAACGGGGAGTTTAAGGAGCCGCGCAGATACTATTTTGTGGCCCCGCGCGAGGTCGGCACAAAACTTCGCTGGTTGCTGGCCCGCCCCGACAAGCTCAAGGAAGAACTTTTCAAGGCATGGGAAAAGACCTGCCAAGGAGAAATAACCCAAGCCCACGAAGTTAAACTTGAAGGTGCCCTTCGGGCGTATTGCGAGGGTTTTGACTATTCAATCTTCAAGCCCGCGACGATGCTCGATATATTGGCGCAGCACAAAGCCACGCACTTCTATCTTGGCCGTTTCGGAGGGGGTCTTCCGCAGCGACCTTTGCCTGACGCACCGCCGGACGCCTTGGGTCCGCACGAGAGCCGTTATGTCGAACAACTGCTGGGAGCCTACGCTGACCACACGAAGGAGCCCGTCCCCGACCTAACATCGCTGAAAAAGTGGGCGAATCTCGATGGCCATTTCAAGCGCCAGAGGGAGGCCTTCTATCACGCAGAATCCCTCCGGGTATTTGTCCGGGACAGGACGGAACCGGGGACGTTCGAAAGCCTCCAGGAGCAGATCTACAAGGGCGTGGTGGATACGAGCGATAGCGTATTTCCTGACGGGTTTGAGTGCGTCAAGGCGGTCACCAAGGCCGCTCAAGACCTAACGCTGCAAGCGCACCCACTCGCTCCGAGCACCATGATCGAGGACCGCCATGGGGTTTGCCACCAGTTGGCGAACGAAGATCGTCTCAAATGGACGAAATGAACCCTCGCACAGTGACGTTCAACGGCCCCTTGGAGGCGGGGGTGCGAACGGTAGCCATTCTGGGAGCCGCATATCCGCAGGCGTTTGACCTCCAACGACTCACCGCATTGGATTATCTTTTGACTCGCACGAGCTCTATCGGCGGACCCAATGACCTCCATCCGGCGGCTCCGATTCAAACCCCCGCTACTGAAGTCCGGCGACAGGTCGTGCATGACGCCATTCTGATGATGATGACCCGTGACCTCATCGAACGTGAGGTCCACTCCGAGGGAATTCGGTATGCTGCCGGAGAAGCCGCAGCGTCGTTTCTCGCTTCGTTGAGGACCGATTATTTTGTTCGCGTGAAGGAGCGAGCTCGCTGGCTTGCCGAGCACCTCGGCGATCAGTCAGACGAAGAGTTCCACGCTCTCATGCGCGGTTTGTTCGCAGACTGGGTTGAACAGTTTCAAGCCGTCGAACAGAGCGCCGGAGCGGGATCATGACGCTCGGACTACGTCTCCGGTATCTGAGCTTTCACGGTCCGAACCGTGAGCCGGCCGTGGTTGAGTTCGGCCCTGGTCTGAACGTGATCTACGGCGCGTCGGACACCGGAAAATCCTTCATCGTTGAAGCACTGGATTTCATGATGGGCGGCAAAGGTCCGCTTCGCGACATGGGAGAACGGGACGGCTACAATCGCGCGCTGCTGGCAATGGAAACACTGACGGGCGAAGCCTTCACGGTGAGCCGCAGCACCGAAGGCGGCGCATTCAAGCTTTTCGAAGGGCTGTTTTCTGGCGCCCTCCCGACCGGCGAGGGCAAAGATCTGGCAGAGGCCCATCGCGAAGGACGGGACGACAACCTTTCTGCATTCCTGCTCGCGAAGATAGGACTGGCCCATAAGCGCGTTCGTCGGAACAAAGCTGGCGATACCAACAATCTGACATTCCGCTATCTGGCGCGCCTCATCATCGTGGATGAAGAGGAGATTATCCAGAAACGCACACCCCTCTCCGACGGCAACGTAACTGCCGATACATCCAACGCAGCTGTCTTCAAGCTCCTGCTGACGGGCGTCGATGACGAGGCGCTGGTTTCATCCCGCGACATGACGCCCGAACGGCAATCGCGAGGTGGCCAGTTGGATTTGCTCGACCAGTTGATCGCAGACTATCGGCAGCAGGTGAGGGAACTGGCTGGGCCACCCTCCCAATTGACGGAGCAACTGGAAAAACTCGACGGGTCGATAGGTGCCCAAGCTCAGCAGTTGGCCGCGACTGAGGGAAGATATCGCGAGCTGGCGAAACGACGGCGCGACCTTCTTGGTCGGCTGGAAGAGGGCAGCAACCGCCTCACAGAAATTAATGCGCTTCTTGACCGCTTCGAGCTTCTTGAGGAGCACTATTCGTCCGACATTGATCGCCTTCGTTCGATCGAGGAAGCCGGCACGCTTTTTTCGGCATTGGAACAGAGCAACTGTCCACTGTGTGGCGCCGCGCCGGAGCATCACCGCACATCCGAAGTCTGTAACGGAGACATTGGCGCGATCATGAGCGCTGCACGTGCCGAGATCGCAAAAATCGAGATGCGCCAGGCCGAGCTGGGGGAAACCATGTCATCGCTGGAGAAGGAAGCAGAGGGATTCAATCGGCGCATACCGCGCGTTGAAGCAGAGCTTGAAACCCTGTCCCAGCAGATCGAGGGTATTGTCGCGCCCAACCTGAAGCAACTGCGACGTGGCTATGGTGAGCTTGCCGATAAGCGTGGTGAGGTCAGGGAGGCCCTAGGTCTGCATAAGGCGCTGAAGGACCTTGTGGATCGCAAAGAGAGGCTTGAAGCCGAGGATGCGAAGGAGACAGGCGGCAGTGTATCTGACCTGGAGCTACCCACAGCCACTGCTGACCGGTTTGCAACGCTCGTGCTTGAACTTCTCCAGGAATGGCATTTTCCCCATGTCGGCAGAGCTCACTATGACGCCAAAACCCGGGACCTGGTGATCGATGGGAAACAGCGCATATCCTATGGCAAAGGTCTGCGAGCAATCACCTATGCTGCGTTTGTGATCGGCTTGATGGAATACTGCCGACGCAACAACACACCACATCCTGGCTTCGCCGTTCTGGATTCTCCTCTGCTGTCCTATCGAGAACCCGACGGTGCGGATGACGATCTACGCGGTTCGGACCTCAACAATTGCTTTTATGCATTCCTCTCGAAGCTTAGGGACGACAGGCAGGTCATTGTCATCGAGAACACTGATCCGCCGGCCCTGATTCAGACGTCTTCGCAGGCAATGAAGTTCACTGGCAACACGACGATGGGGCGTGCAGGCTACTTCCCTCTCTACAAGAGCGGGCGTCCGTCGGCTGACTCAGATCTGGATGGCCTGCTGGGCTAGCCGATCTCCCCGGAACTTTTGGGGCGACTCGGGGGCTCGCATCTGACTCGCTGAACGCCAAATCGTGCAGCCGGCCGGCGCGGCCCATCCAGCTTTCCGGTCGGATGCTCCTCACCCAATCTGCGAAGGACGGGATGAAGCCGAGGTCTTCTTGGACGTGCTGTTCGCCGATCAGCCGCACAGGAACGACACGGCCATCAGAATTGGTGATGGTCGTCCCGAAAACGCGTTCGAGCTCGAAGATGCCCTCGGCATGGTGTCGCAGCGCACGATGTCGGAAGTCGGCCGTGATGGCCTTGCTCTTGTCGAACCAGTCGTGGAGCGGCTGGTAGTCATCGACCACCCCGCCCCACTTCGCGACGGACGACCGCGCATGATAGTAACAGTGCGCCACGTCAGGCCTCCACCATCGTCGTCTCGATGACACGCCGATGGTGTTCGAGTATCAGGGTGCCATTCTCCACGTCGAACACGAACGTCCCGTAGGAACCATCGTTGTCGCCCCAGCCCGAGTAGCTTCCGTCGAGCAGGTCATAACAGAGGTCCTCCAGCGCGCTCGCGAGCATAACTTGAGACCGGTCGGGCTGCGTCCGGTCCCAGCGGACCGTGAGGCGTTCAACCAAGACCTTCGGCAAGAGATCGGGATCGCCGATGTCATCACCCTCCTCTAGCTCAACATGCCATGCCTCCATCTGGCCGCTGTCTGAGCATCCGTCGAACTCCAAGACGACATGCTTGATACGCACTTGTTTGAGAGTCGCAAAAACTGCGGATTTATTGATTTTATGAGCCGCTGTTGAGACTTCAGACGATTCCATTTGATCACTCTTCGACCTGATCACGCATTGGGCGGTGACCTTGTGTGATCATGATCTCAAATCACGGTTCGAAATCTCAATATAAATTTTTAAGGCATGAGGAGTGGGCTTCGACGGGCCACCGAAGTGATTAGCGTCGAGAATCTCAGATGACCTTGGTCATGTGCGACAGTGACGCCAGCACACGGGACTGTCTCACATGAATTGAATTGACGTTTTGAGACATTGTGTTTCACTGGGTCATGACCTCTGTGGAACAATCCAATGCCGGCGGCGCCATTGTCGGCTACGCTAGAACCTCGACATCCGATCAGATCGCTGGCCTTGAGCACCAGATCGGAGAGTTGGAAGCTGCCGGGTGCACCAGGATCTTTGCAGAGCATGTCAGTGCGATCGAGCGCCGCCGCCCGGAATTGGAGGCCGCCCTGGATTGGCTGCGAGAAGGTGACACTTTCATCGTAACCAAGCCTGATCGCCTTGCGAGGTCGGTTACGGACCTGATGTCGATCGTGGAGAGGCTCCGGTCTAAAGGCGTGATCACGCGGGTTCTGTCGATGAACCTGGATACCTCCAGTCCGACCTCGATGCTCTTACTCTCCATCCTCGGATCGGTAAGCTCCTGGGAGCGGGACGCCATGCTGGAACGGCAGCGGGCCGGAATTTCCCGCGCCAAGGCCCAGGGAAAATATCGCGGGCGATCGCCTACGGCTCGCGCAAAAGCCCCGGAAGTTCTCCGCCTGAAGGCCGAGGGGAAATCGGTCCCGGAGATCGTTCGTGCGACGGGCATATCAAGGGCTTCGGTGTATCGAGCTTTGAATAATGACTTGTGAGATCGTCGTGTGAGATGATGTCAATTGACGGTTGTGGTGCGACCGCGACTGTCAATCTCCCGTGAGAATCGATGAGATGAAGAGTTCGGTGCACCACGCTGGACTCTTTTCTCATGTTGTCACAAGAACTATATGACCATAAACTTCCCGGAAGCTCTCGACGTTATCGAGAGAGCAGCAAATGACCCCGCTCTCCGCGCGGTCATTGCAACTCGTCTTGGCCTCACAGACTCTGCCGCCCGTTCCATCGGTCCAAGGCCCGTTGGCTTGCCGCCTTTTGCCGAGATCACAGCCCTCCAGATCACGC
>CAZFQC010000031.1:0-16859 GCA_964520795.1 uncultured Brevundimonas sp. | reverse complement strand
CCTTGGCCCGCGCTTCGGGATCGGCGCGTTCGCCGGTCCGCAGGAAGGTCCCCACAGCGGTGCGCAGGTTGGAGACGGATTGGCTGTAGAGGGTTTCGAGGCGGTCCAGGGCCGCCTGTGCTGTCATCGTTTCTGTCATGGCCTCCTCTAGCGGAAGAAGATGGCCGTGGCGAGACGGTGGAGCTTAGTCGGCCGGCGGGCCCGCCGTGCGGGTGATCAGCGCCGTCAGCACTGGATTGTCAGCGTATTTGACCTTCAGCGCCGCCCCGTCCGCCGGTACTGCCTCGCAACGCAGGGCCCGGACGGCCGTGTCGATCTGCGCCCGGCGATCGGCGTCAAAACCCTCCTCGCCCTGCCAGTGGTCGCACAGCTGTTTGCGGCCCAGCCAGTCGAACACCTCGGTCGGCACCGTCATCGCCGCGTCGACCAGGGGCTCGTTGACGTTGACCCCGCCAAGGACCAGCGCGTCGTTCCGGAGCTCGAACGTCAGCGAGGCCTCTCCACCGGTCGGGCAGCAGTTGCCGTCATTGGCCTGCCAGAGCCTGGTCCAGGCCCAGATCTCGCTGTCCCCATAGCGGTAGTCGACGCCCTTCCAGACCTCGAGCCCGGTCGGGAGCTGCTCGGCCAGTTGCTCGCGCCAGCTCCAGTTATCCACCTGGACAAGGGGCTCGGCCGCACCCGGCGACCACCGGAAGAGGGCGTCGGCATTGCCGTTGCCCGTCCCCTGCATCCGGCCGGCGACCGCCACATACATCCGGCCTTCGACCATCAGCAGCGTCGGCGCCTCATAGCGCCAGCCCTCGAACGCCCAGGCCCGCGGCCGCACAGGCCCCGTTTCACCTCCGGACAGCAGCATGAAGCCGCCGGTGATGCCGTTCTCGTCCGTGTATCCGTCCTGCAACTGCCAGAACAGGCGATCGCCGTCCGGCGACGACAGCCAGCCGGCCGCCCGGCTGGAACAGCCCTTCAAGGCCGAGCCGATACAGGCACCGAGTGCGTCCGGAGAGGCCACGCTTACCTCCCGCAACGCCTCATCCCGCCGGGCGCGGCGGTTCAGGTCCTGCATGCGTCCGTCATCGCCGTCGGCTCCGTAACCGTACTCATCCAGGGCCCGGAAGCGCAGCCAGTCACGCTGCTCGGCCTCGAGCTGCGGCGCGGTGGGCGAGACCGCCCGGGCGGCCTCGAACGCCGCATTGAGCTCGGCGGACGGCGGCGGAACCTGCGCCAGGGCCGGGCCCGCGACGCCCAGGAACATCAGCACAGACAACAGAACCCGCATCGCCAACTCCCGAATGGATTCCGAGACTGCACTGGCAGCGCGGCCCGCGCCACTGACCGGTTCTGATGGCGAAACGATCAGCCCAGTTCGCGGTGGAGGAAGGCCGTGGCGTCGTCCAGAACCGGCGCCTTCTTCCGGAACAGGGGCGAGAAGGTCGAGATCAGGTCGGCGTGGTTCAGGCCGGGATAGAGTTTCTCCTCGCAGCGGCCGCCGACCGCGCGCATCCGCTGGCACAGGATGGTGGTGTCCTCGGCATGGACGATGACGTCCTCGGTCCCGTGGCCCAGCCAGAGCGGCGGCGCGTCGGCCCGGGCAAAGGTCACCGGCTGGGTCAGGGTCGGGTCGGCGACCCGCCCGAAGGCATTGACCGAGGCCGGAACGTCGAAGGGCAGGAAATCATAGGGGCCGGCCAGGCCGACCGCCGCCTTGATCAGGCCGGGCGCGCCGACGGCGGCCATATAGCGGCGATCGAGGGTGATCATCATGGCCAGATGGGCGCCCGCGGACTGGCCGATGACGCCCAGCCGCGCCGGGTCGGCGCCGTACTGGCCGGCGAGTTCGCCGACGCGAGCCGTGGCCAGGGCGGCGTCCTCGATGAAGGCGGGGAAATGCACCTGCGGGACCAGCCGGTAGTCCGGCAGGGCGACGACGAAGCCGCGCGCCGCCAGGGCCTGCGCCGCCCAGGCGTAATAGGTCTTGTCGCCGCTGTCCCAGCCGCCGCCGTAGAACAGCACCAGCACCGGCCACGGCTGCTCACGCTGTTCCGTCGGAACGAAGAGGTCCATCGTCTGGCGCGGGTCATCGCCATAGGCGATGTCGCGGGCGGCGCGGCGCACCCCGCCGTCGCGCGGCCCGAACGTGTTCAGCAGCGCCAGGGGCGAACAGGCGGCGGCCAGCAGTCCGAGCGCGGGGGCGAGGAGGCCTCTTCGGGTCATGGGGTCCTTGAAGGCAAACGGGGAGAGGGGACCCAAGATACGCACGGAACCCGCGTTCGGCTCAACCTGTCGCGCCCTTCTGTCTCGCGGAAGGGATCAGGGGCCCGCCACCGGCACCCCGGCAAGGCCCGGGCGGAGCCATCGGCCGCAAGGAGAAGGGCGCGCCCGTCGCCGGGCGCGCCCTCTGTCAATCATTGATCGGTCGAGCGATTACTCGGCCGTGCCCAGATATCTGTCCAGCCAGCCGAACACCTCGGTATGCCACTGGCGGCTGTTGGCGGGCTTGAGCACCCAGTGGTTCTCATTGGGGAAGACCACCAGACGGCTGTCGATGCCGCGCCGCTGCAGGGCGGTGAAGGTCGACAGGCTCTGGGCGGTCGGGATTCGGAAGTCGAGGTCGCCCTGGACCACCAGCATCGGATCACGCCAGTTCTGCACATGGTTGGCGGGGTTGAACGCCTGGTAGCCCTGCGGATTGTCCCAGGGCGTGCCGCCGTATTCCCACTCGGTGAACCACAGCTCCTCGGTCGAATAGCCCATGCCGAAGGTGTCGAAGACGCCGTCGTGGTTGACCAGGCATTTGAACTCGCCGGCCCAGTTGCCCGCGATCCAGTTGATCATATAGCCGCCGTAGGAGGCGCCCAGGGCGCAGGCGTTGTCGCCGTCGAGGAAGGGATAGCGTTCCTGGGCGAAGGCCCAGCCCTTCTGCAGGTCTTCCAGCGGACGGTCGCCCCAGTGCTGGCTGATCGCATCGGTGAAGGCCTGGCCGTAACCGGTCGAGCCGTGGAAATCGATCATCACCACCGCATAGCCGGCGCCGGCGTAGCTCGACGGGTTCCAGCGATACGACCAGCTGTTTCCGAACGAGCCTTGCGGCCCGCCGTGGATCAGGAAGGCGACCGGATACTGCCGGCCTTCGACATAGCCGGCGGGCTTGATGACATAGCCGTGCACCGTCTCGCCGTTCCAGCCGGGGAAGCTGAACTGCTCGGGCTCGCCGAAGGTCTCGGCATCCAGCGACGGGTTCACATTGGTGATCCGGCGCGGCATCTCGCGTCCGCGGAAGGTCTTCACGAACAGCTCGCTGGGACGGGTCAGGGTGTCCTGGGCGAAGACGAAGCCCGACGGCGTCTGCTGGAAGGCCGAGACATGGCCTTCACCGGTGATCGGTGTGACCGATCCGCGGGCCACATCGACGGCGAACAGCCGGGTCTGACCGACATCACCGGCGGTGGTGTAGAGGGTCCGCCCGTCGCGCGACCACTGCAGGGTGTCAGCCGAACGGTCCCAGTCAGCGGCGATCTGGCGGGTCTGGCCGGTCGCCATGTCGCGCAGGAAGATGGCGTATTTGTCGGCCTCGAAGCCCGGGCGGGCCATGGCCCGATACGCCATCGTCCGGCCGTCCGGCGAGAAGACCGGGCCGGTGTCCCAGGCGTCATTGGCGTCGGTCAGGTTCTCGAACGTCCCGTCGCCGCTGAGACCGTTGGTGCGGTAGAGGTCGAAATTGGTGCTCCAGGGTTCGGACCGGCCGGCCTCGCGGGCCGAAAAGACGATCGACCGGCCGTCGGGGGCGAAGGTGAATTCGCTCTCGTCGCCGAAGGGCTTGGAGGGGGTGTCACCGTCGAAGCCGCGCGTCACCATCACCGGCGCGCCCGAACCGTCGGCATTGACCACGAACAGATGGTTCTGCGTGCCGTCCGCCCAGGTGTCCCAGTGGCGCACGAACATCCGGTCATAGACCTGGCCGGTCGCGGGATCGTCGGCGACGGCCTTCGTGCGATCAACGGTGCAGGCCAGGTCAGCGCAGTCGGGGAAGACGGCCAGGGACACCACGACCTTCGAGGCGTCGGGGCTGAGGCGGTAGGCGTTCACGTCCAGCGGCAGACTGGTCACCTGCACCGGGCCGGTGCCGTCGGCGGCAGCGCGCCAGACCTGGCTCGTGCCCGAGCGGCCCGAGAGGAAATACAGATGGCCGTCAGACCCCCAGCGGGCGGTGTTGGCGCCGCCCTCATTGATGGCCAGCCGGACCGGCTCGCCGGGGTTCTGAAGGTCCATGGCGAACAGGGCGCCGGAGCGGCGGTTGGCAGCGACGTCCGTGGCGGTGACCGAATAGATGACCCAACGACCGTCCGGCGACACCTGCGGATCGCCCAGCCGGTTCAGGGCGATCATGTCCTGCCAGGTGAAGGTGTTGAGATCCTGGGCCGCCCCGGCTTCGGCGACGGCGGGCGGCGGCGTTTCGGCCAGGGCGGGCAGGCCGGCGGAACCCAGCAGGGCGGCGGCGCTCAGGCCGGTGAGAAGGCGGGTCAACGGGCGCATGCGGGCATCCTCGGACAGTGGGGGAATTTCTCGGTGCGCAGGCGTAGCACCGGCGCGGCGCGTGGCAAAGGCGAGCGGTCAAGTCCCGGCTTGCCGAGCGCGCCGCAAGCGGCGACAACCGGGGCGAATGACCGAGACCGCCGCCGTCCCCCTGCCGAGCCGCCCGGATCAGCACATCTGCGACGTGCTGATCGCCGAGCGCGCGCCGCGTCTGACCCGGTCGGTGCTGTGGCCCGTCATCCGGCCGGTGCTCTACAAGCTGCTCAACTATCGCGCCGCGGTGCGGATGGCGGACGCCGTCAAGCCGCTGACCGGCGCCGGGGCGCTCGACTATATGAGCGACCTGATGGACCTGAGGGTCGCGGTGATGAATCCCGAGCGGATTCCGGCCAGCGGCCGCTGCATCGTCGTGGCCAACCATCCGACCGGGATCGCCGACGGAATCGCCGTGTTCGACGCTGTAAGAGCGCGCCGGGCCGACTCAATCTTCTTCGCCAATGCCGATGCGCTGAGGGTCTCGCCGCGGCTCGGCGAGGCCGTCATCCCGGTCGAATGGGTGGTGGCCAAACGCACCCGCGAGAAGACCCGCGCCACGCTTCTGGCGGCGAAGGAGGCCTTCGAGTCCGACCGCTGTGTGGTCATGTTCCCGGCCGGGCGGCTGTCGCGGGTGGCGAAGGACGGCTCCCTGACCGATCCCGAATGGGCCCCGACGGCAGCCTCGCTGGCGCGGAAATATGATGCACCTGTGGTGCCGATCCATGTCGCCGGACCCGATTCGACCCTGTTCCACCTGTTCGACCGGGTGTCGCAGGAGCTGCGCGACATCACCCTGTTTCACGAGCTGCTGAACAAGAGGCGCAAGGCGTTCCAGCTCAAGGTCGGCAAGCCGATCCCGCCGTCGCGGCTCGATATCGACGCGGTCAGGGCGACCTATGCGCTCAAGGCCTTCACCGAACGGGTCCTGCCCGGCCAGCCGGACGCCGATTTCGCATGAGCCGTGAGTGGACGCTTCCGGACGCCGGGGCCACCACCCGACTGGGCGCCGCCATCGCGCCGCGGCTGGCGCCGGGCGAGGCGGTCCTGCTGTACGGCCCGCTGGGCATGGGCAAGTCGACCCTGGCGCGCGGCCTGATCCGCGCCCTGACCCGGCCGGACGAGGATGTGCCCTCGCCCACCTTCACCCTGGTGCAGTTCTACGAAAGCGACCCGCCGCTGGCCCATTTCGACCTCTATCGCCTGTCCCGGCCGGAAGAAGCGGCGGAGATCGGGCTGGATGAGGCCCTCGACGAGGGCTGCGCGGTGATTGAATGGCCGGAACGGCTCGGCGACGATCCCGCCGTCTGGCTGGGCCCGGACCGGCTGACGGTGACCCTGGCCGAACAGGGGGCGGGGCGGCATGCGACCGTTTCTGGCGTAGGGGCGTGGGAAGCCAAGGTGAAGGAACTGCATGTCTGACCGCGAAACCCAACGCCTGGACTTCCTGAAGGCCGCCGGCCTCGCCGATGCCGTGCGCACGCCGCTGGCCGGCGACGCCTCGACGCGCCGCTATGAGCGGCTGACTACGGCCGACGGCCGGAAGCTGATCCTGATGGACCAGGCCCCGGCCGAGGAGAGCGCCGTCGCGCCCGAGGACGCCGATGCCGAACAGCGCCGGGCCCTGGGCTATAATGCCGAGGCGCGGCTGGCCGGGGGCTCGGTCGCCGCCTTCGTCGCCATCGCCGGCTGGCTGCGCGAACGCGGCCTGTCGACTCCGGACATAGGCGCGCGCGACACGGCGGCCGGACTGGCGGTGCTCGAGGATCTGGGGGACGACATCTTCGCGTCCCATGACCGGGACTTGCAGACCATCTACGGCGCGGCGGTCGACGCCCTGGCCGGTCTGCATGAATCGACACCCCCGCGTGTGATCGAGGCCGACGGCGAGCGCTGGCCGCTGCACCGCTATGACGCCCTGGCCTATCGGGCGGGTCTGGATCCCTTCCTGGAGTGGTGGCCGGCCTTCGCCGGACTGCCTCTCCCATCGGACGAGGCGCGCGCGGAATGGTCCGACCTCTGGGCGCCGGTGATCGCCCTGGGCGAGGCCGCGTCGCCGGTCTTCGTGCACCGCGACTATCACGCCGAGAACCTGCTGTGGCTTCCCGAACGGAGCGGATTGGCCCGGGTCGGGATGATCGACTTCCAGGACGCCGTCAGTGGCCACCCGGCCTGGGACCTGCTGCACCTGCTGCAGGACGCCCGCCGCGATGTCCCGGCCGAACTGGAGACAGCGATGCTGGACCGCTATCTGGCCGCGCGGGGACCGGCGCTGGATCGCGAGACCTTCCTGCACGACTACCGGGCGCTGGCCGCACTGAACGCGGCCCGCATTCTCGGCCGGGTCTTCGCCCGGCAGGAGGTGCTGTTCCGGCGCGACCGCTACACCGCCTTCATGCCCCGCACCTGGCGGCATCTGGAGCGTGATCTGGATGTCGGCGGCCTGCACGGCCTGAAGCAATGGTTCGACCGCCACGTCCCGGCGGAAAACCGGGTCGCGGAGAACCGGTCATGACTGCGTCCACTCCGACCACCGCCATGGTCCTGGCCGCCGGCCTCGGCACCCGGATGCGGCCCCTGACCGACGACCGGCCCAAGGCCCTGGTCGAGGTGGCCGGAGCGGCCCTGATCGACCATGTGCTTCGCCGTCTGGGCGAGTCGGGTGTCGAGCGCGCGGTCGTCAATGTCCACTGGTTCGCCGAACGGCTGGAATCGCACCTCGCGGCGCGGGCCGGCGGGCCCGAAATCCTCATCTCGGACGAGCGTGCCGAGCTGCTGGAAACGGGCGGGGGCCTGAAGAAGGCCGCGGCCCTGCTCGGGTCAGACCCGGTCTTCGTGGCCAATATCGACAGCGTCTGGACCGACAACGGCGCCCCGGGCGACAGCGCCCTGAATCAACTCGCGCGGTTGTGGAATCCGTCAATCATGGATGCGGCCCTTCTTCTCGCGCGGCGCGAAGGCTCGATCGGCTTCGAGGGTGGCGGCGATTTCTTCCTCGCGGACGACGGAAAACTGACCTTCCGCGGCGAAGCCGCCGAAGCGCCGTTCGCCTATATGGGCGTCCACATCTGCCGGCCCGACTATGTCGCCGACGGCCCGGAGGGCCCCTTCTCCCTGAGCGGCTTCTGGCGCCGGTCGGCGGCGGCGGGACGGCTGTACGGCTGTGTGCTGGACGGCGACTGGATGCACGTCGGCGACCCCGGGGCCCGCGACGCGGCCGAGGCGAAACTGGCCGGCACATGACCGCCCGCTTCGATCCCTTCGCAGCGCCGGGTCCGCGCTGGTATGCGATCGAGGCGCAGCGGCCCTTTCTCGACGACCTCGCCGCCGGGGTGCTGGACTGGCTGGGCGACCATCCGCCCGAGACCCTGTCGGACGCCGTCATCCTGCTGCCCAACCGCCGGGCGGCCCGCGCCTTCACCGGTGCCCTGACCCGACAGGCCGGCGGCCGGCCCATCCTGCTGCCCCAGGTCCGGCCGCTGGGCGACCTGGAAGAGGATGAGCCGCCGTTCGCACCCGGCGAGCTGGGGCTCGACCTGCCGCCGGCCATCGCCCCCCTGACCCGGCGCTTCGAGATGGCGCGGATGATCGTCGAGGACTTCCGTCCCGGTCTGGCCCCGCTGCGCGCGCTGGAGCTGGCCGACGCGCTCGGCGGTTTCCTCGATTCCTGCCAGCTCGAGGAGGTCGAGGACATCGGCCGCGTCGCGACCCTGGTCGAGGGCGACCTGGCCGAGCACTGGCAGGAGTCGGCGAGATTTCTCGGTCTCGCGGTCGAGGCCTGGCCGAGGCGGCTGGAGGCCATGGGGCTGGTCGATCCGGCCTGGCGGCGCGCGCGGCTGCTGCGGCTGCTGGCCGACGCCTGGACCGAACGTCCCCCGACCCAGACGGTCATCGCCGCCGGCTCGACCGGTTCGGCGCCCGCCGCCGCCGATGTGCTGGCGGCCGTGGCCGGGGCTCCGCGGGGCTGCGTCGTCCTGCCGGGCCTCGATCTCGACCTCGACGACCGGGTCTGGGAAAAGCTGGGCGACAGCGAACAGCACCCGCAGAACGCCCTGTGGCGGCTGCTCGACCGGCATTCCGTGCCGCGGGAGACCGTCCGTCCGTGGTTCCAGCCCGAGCGGCCGGCGGCTGTTGCTGCGCGCGGCCGGGCCCGTCAGCGCCTGCTGAACGAGGCCCTGCGCCCGGCTGAAGCCACCGACGACTGGCGCGTCCTGATCCGGGACCTTCGCGCGACGGCCTTCCGCAGCCAGTCCGCCGACCCGATCGCCGAGGGGCTGGAAGGGCTGTCCGTCGTCACCGTCCGGGCCGAGGAGGAGGCCGCGACCACCCTGGCCCTGATGATGCGCGAGACCCTGGAGACGCCGGGACGGACCTGCGCCCTGGTCACACCCGACCTCGCCCTGGGCCGGCGCGTCGCCGCCCGGCTGGAGCGCTGGGGCATCAGCGCCGACATGTCCTCGGGCCAGCCCCTGTCGCGCATGCCCGCCGGACGGCTGGTCGACCTCTGCGCCCGCTTCGTCGCCGAACCGCTGGATCCGCACGTCCTGCTGGGTCTGCTGAAACACCCCCTTGTCCGTCTCGAGCCCGGCGAGCCGTCGATCGAGGATGCGGTCAGGGCGCTGGAGCACCATGGCCTGCGAGGACCGCGCCGGCGCAGCTGGACGCGGCTGCGCGAGGCCCTGACCCGCGCCGGCCAGCCGCGCGATGACGGCAAGCTGCCGTCCGAAGGCACGCGCCAGCGCCTCGCCGCCGCAGACGCCCTTGTCGACCGGCTGGAGGCCCTGTCCGCCGGGGCCGCGGCCGCCTTCACGCCCCACGCCGCTCTCGACACGGCCGCCCGCGACCTGACCCGACTGATCGAGACCCTGGCCGGGCAGGACGGCTGGGCCGGACCCGACGGTGAGGACGCCGCCGGTCTGATGACGGCCCTGATCGAGGGCGGTGCCGCCCTGGGGGCCGTTTCGCCCGCCGAGTTCGCCGCCCTGGTCCATGAGCTGCTGACCGAACAGACGGTGCGCACCGGCGGGGCCAACCAGCCCCGGCTGCGCATTCTCGGGGCCATCGAGGCGCGGCTCGTGCGGGCCGACCGGATGATCCTCGCCGGGCTGGAGGAGGGCGTCTGGCCCAACGCCGCCCCGACCGATCCCTTCCTGTCCCGCCCGATGCGCAAGACCCTCGGCCTGCCGCCGCCCGAGCGCCGTCTGGGCCAGACCGCCCAGGACTTCGTCCAGGCCGCCTGCGCCGAGGAGGTCATCCTGGTCCATTCCGAGCGTCGCGGCGGCCAGCCGTCGGTCAAGTCGCGCTGGCTGTGGCGGCTGGAGATGATGACCCGGGGGGCCAACGCCGAGGCGACCCCGGTGGCGCTCGCGCGGCCGTCGCGCCATCTGTGCCTGGCGCGGGCGCTCGACGCCCCGGCGCGCGCCACCCCGGACTATGCCCCGCGCCCCCGACCGAAGCCGCCGGTCGCCCGCCGCCCGCGCGAACTGCCGGTCACCGGCGTCGAACGCTGGGTGCGCGACCCGTACGCCGTCTATGCCCGCTATGTCCTGAACCTGAGACACCTGGACCGGCCGGGCGAGGCTGCTGAGGCGCTGGCCCGCGGCAACGCCGTGCACAAGGCGGTCGAGCGGATGACCCTGGCCTGGCCCCATGTCATGCCCGACGACGGCGCGGAACAGCTTGAGGCCCTGCTGATCGAGGAGCTGACCAACCACGGCTTCGAGGACGCCGCCATGGCCCGCGAAACGCCCCTGGCCCGCAACAGCGCCCGCTGGCTCGCCGCCTTCGAGGCCGACCGCCGCGCGCGCGGGATCGAAATCCGCGTCGAGGCGCGGGTCGAGTTGATGATCCCGTCCCCGTTCGGACCCTTCAGACTGACCGCCAAGGCCGACCGGATCGAACTCTCCGCCACCGGCGCCGCCGTTCTCGACTTCAAGACCGGCGGCATCCCGACGGCCAAACAGGTGAAGAGCGGCTTCTCGCCCCAGCTGACCCTGACCGGTGCCATCCTCGCCGAGGCCGGCCTGTCCGACACCGGGCCGGTCACGCCCGAGGACTTGACCTATGTCCGCGTCGTCGGCCGCAAGATACCGGGCGAGACGAAGACGCACGCCGCCGGGGCCGAAGCCGCCGAGCTGTCGATGGCCGCGCTGGAGGGCCTGAAGGCCCGCATCGCCCGCTTTGACGACCCCGACACCCCCTATCTCAGCTGGGTGGCCCCGCAGTTCATGGGAACCTTCGGCGGCAACTACGACCACCTCGCCCGGGTCTGGGAATGGCATGTGGTCAGCGGCGAAGACGGCGGAGACATCGAATGACCGCCCGCATCCTGCCCGACCCGTTCCAGATCGCGGCGGCTGATCCCGACCGGTCAGTCTTCGTCACCGCCAACGCCGGCTCGGGGAAGACCTCGACCCTCGTCGACCGCGTGGCCCGCCTGCTGCTGAAACAGGTCCAGCCCGGCGAGATCCTGTGCGTCACCTATACCAGGGCCGCCGCCGCCGAGATGCAGGCCCGCCTGTTCGCCCGGCTCGGGGCCTGGGCGGTCATGGACGACAGGGAACTGGCCGCGTCCCTCGCGGATCTGGGCGGTCACGATGATGAGACATCGCGTCCCGGAGCCCTGTCCCGGGCACGCAGACTGTTCGCCAAGGCGCTCGACACCCCCGGCGGCCTGAAGATCCAGACCATCCACGCCTTCTGCGAAAAACTGCTGCGGAGGTTTCCGCTCGAGGCCGGCGTCACCCCCGGCTTCACCGTGCTGGAGAACGAGGCGGCCGTGGCCCTGTCGCACAGCGCGCGCGAGGAGCTGGCGCGGACGGCCCTGGCCGATCCGGACGGCCCCGTCGGCCGCGCCTACAGCCATTTCGCCGTCGAACTGGACTGGAAGTCGTTCGAGGCCCTGCTCGGGCTGATCGAGACCGACCGGGTCAAGCTGACCGACTACACCGCCCGCGTCGCCGCCGGCCTCGCCCCGGGTCCCCATGTCCTGGTCGGTGCCGATCCCGACGGGTCCGTCGAAGCGCTCGAGCAGGATTTTATGCGCTGGCTCGACCGGGACCGGTGGCGCTCCATCGCCGACGGCATGGCGACCGGCTCAACCAACGACATCAAATGCGCCGACCACATGCGCGCCGCTGACTGGAGCTTCAGCGGCATCGCCGCCGTCTTCCTGACCGACAAGGGGGCACCCCGGAAGACCATGGCCACCGCAAGGGCGCCGGCGGCGGCCCGGGAGTGGCTGGACGACAGCCAGCGGAAATACCTTTCCACCCTCGAGGCCCTTCGCAAGGCGAAGGTGGCCGGGGAGACCGTCCAGGTCCTGACCCTGGCCGAGGCCCATGCCCGGCTCTACGACCAGGCCAAGGCCGCGCGCGGGGCCCTCGATTTCGGCGATCTGGTCGCGCGGACCGTGGACCTTCTGACCGTCCACGCCACCGCCGCCTGGGTCCTCTACAAGCTGGACGGTGGTGTCGAACATGTACTGGTCGACGAGGCCCAGGACACCGCGCCCCAGCAGTGGGACATCATACGGGCGCTGACCGACGGCTTCTTTTCGGGCGACAGCGGGCGTAGGCCGAATGTCATCCCGATATCGGCGCCCCTCCCGGACCGGACCATCTTCGCGGTCGGGGACGAGAAGCAGTCGATCTATTCCTTCCAGGGCGCGCGGCCCGAGCGGCTGCGCCAGGAGTCCCAGCGGTACGACAGCCTGGTCACCGGGTCCGGCGCGAAATTCACCGCCATCGAACTGGCCACCTCCTTCCGCTCGACGCCCGAGGTCCTGGCCTTCGTCGACACGGTCTTCGACAATCCCGGGCGCACCGCTGCCCTCGTCGGGGAAGAGATCGCCGCCATTTCTCCCCACGTCGCAAAACGGGAGGGCGATCACGGCTGCGTCGAACTCTGGCCCCTGTTCGAGGATCACAAACCGCCCGAACCCGAGGTCTGGGACCCGGTGGACCAGGAACCCGCCACCAGCGGCCGCAAACAGCTGGCGGCGAATCTGGCGGCCGAGATCCGCCGCCAGGTCGAGACCGGCGTCACGGTCCATGACCGCGAGAAGGGCGCGCTGCGTCCCTGCGGCTATGGCGACTTCCTGATCCTGGTCCGGCGTCGCGACCCCACCTTCGAGGAGATCATCCGGGCGCTGAAGTCCGCCGGCGTGCCGGTGGCCGGGGCCGACCGGCTGAAGCTGTCGTCCCACATCGTCTTCGACGACCTGATCGCCCTCGCCCGCTTCGCCCTCTATCCTGAGGACGAACTGAGTCTGGCCGGGATCCTGCGCAGCCCCTTCTGCGACGTCGATGAGGACAGTCTGTTCGAACTGGCCGGACGCGATCCGGAGCGCGGCAATCTGTGGGCGGTCCTGCGCGCGCGCGCCGACGAGCGGCCGGAGTGGTCCCACGCCCGGGACTTCCTGCTGCAGCTGCTCGGGACGCGCGACCGGGATCCGTTCGGCTTCTTCTCGGGCCTGCTCAACCGCGTCGACGCCGGCGGTCTGTCGGGCCGCGCCCGCATCCTGCGTCGGCTGGGCGTCGAGGCGGGCGAGGCGATCGATGAGACCCTCAACCAGGTGCTTTCGGCCGAGGATCGCGGGGGGATCGACCTCGAGACCTGCCTGGCCCTGCTGGAAGCCGCCGACGTCGAGGTCAAGCGCGAGCTGGAAGGCGCGCGCGACGAGGTCCGCGTCATGACGGTGCACGGAGCCAAGGGCCTGGAGGCGCCGGTCGTGATCCTGCCTGACACCACGAGCAAGGCGACCGCCCGGGGACCGAGCCTGATGCCGGTCCCGCTCGAGGACGGATCCGAGGGCTGGCTGATGTGCCCCGGATCGAAGGATGACGACTGCCCGGCCTCGGCCGAAGCCCGCCAGGCGCGGCAGGCGCGCGCCGACGCCGAGACCCTGCGCCTGCTCTATGTCGCCCTGACGCGGGCCCGCGACCGGATCATCGTTCTGGGCCGTGCCGTCGGGAACAGGAAGGAAGGCTATGAAGAGGACAGCTGGTGGGCGGTGATCGAGCAGACCTTCGGCCGGCTCGGCGAGGCGGTACGCGCGCTCGACGGCGGAGTCCGCCGCTTCGGCCCCGATCCGGCCGTCCTGCCGTTCACATCCACCCCGGTCGCCGAGACCGTCGCCGCGCCGGACTGGATGACCGTCGCCCCGCCCCCCGACGCCGGCGCCCGCATCGCCGCCCCCTCGCGCATGGACGAGACGCTGCGCATCCCGGCCCCCTCGCCGCTGGCGACCACCGCCGGACCCGGCGCACCACTGGGCCGGTTCCGGCGCGGCGACCTGATCCACCGCCTGCTGGAGCGGCTGCCTGACATTTCCGCCGCCGAACGCGCCGGTGCCGCGGCCCGCATGCTGTCCCGCGAGCGGGACCTCGACGAGGCCCAGCGCTCCGACATCATCGGGGCAGCCTTTTCGGTGCTGGACGACGAACGCTTCGCGCCGGTGTTCGGACCGGGCTCGCGGCCCGAGGTGGCCCTGACCGGATCGGTCGGTGGGATTGCTGTGTCAGGAAGGATGGACCGTCTGGTGGTCACGCCCGACCGGGTGCTGGTGGTCGACTACAAGACCAACCGCCCCGCCCCCGCCCGGATCGAGGCCGCCGACCCGGCCTATGTGCTGCAGCTGGCCATCTATGTGTCGATCCTGTCCGCCCTCTATCCGGACCGGATCGTCGAGGCGGCCCTGGTCTGGACCGACGGACCCCGGCTGATGGCGGTTCCGCAGGCGATGATGGACGCCGCGCTGGCCGCCTGATGCGATCCGGCGTTGATTTGGAGTCCGTCGCCCCCCACATCGGCTGTCGAAGCGCCGGAATCACTCCACGATGTCCGGCCGATCCGGAGAGAGTCCCCCATGGCTACCGTCAAGGTCACCGACGACAGTTTCGACGCCGACGTTCTGAAGGCGTCTGTCCCCGTTCTGGTCGATTTCTGGGCCGAATGGTGCGGCCCCTGCAAACAGATCGGCCCGGCGCTCGAACAGATCGCCGACGAACTGGCCGGCCAGGTGGTGATCGCCAAGGTCAATATCGACGACAGTCCGATGATCCCGTCGAAGCTGGGCGTGAAGGGCATCCCGACCCTGATGCTGTTCAAGGACGGCCAGATGGCGGCGATGAAGGTCGGTGCCATGCCCAAGGGCAAGATCGTCGAATGGCTGGCCGAGTCCGGCATCGGCCCGGCCACCGCCTGACCCCCTGCCCGGTAACCTTTCGCGACCTTAACTTGCCCCGCTGGGCGATCAGTGTTTTGCTTCCTGCATTCCCCATGGATGCTGGAGTGTCATCATGCTGACCGCCGTCCTGTTCGCCGCGACCCTTGTTCTTGACGGAGGCCAGGTCGCCGTCATCGCCGGAACCCCCGCCCCCGCGGAGGCCCGACCCTCGGACGCGCATCCCGGACCCGAGGGCGATACCCGCCGGGTCTGCCGTATGGAGCGCGCGACCGGCTCGAACATCCAGCAGCGTGTCTGCCGCAATATACCGCGCGCCGGGGTTCAGGATCAGCAAACCCGGGAGTTCATGCGCTCCATGCAGCGGATTCGTTTCCCGGATGAAGGCGCAATCCAGACGCCCGGCGGTCCAAACGGCTGATCTGCCGGCCGGGGTCGACCCGGCGCGACCTTGCGAACACCGCTGGACAGATCACGGGAGCGATAGTCCCCGCAAGGGCTGGCGGCTGATCTTCAGTCCGGCCAGGTCTCCCGCGCGGCCCCCAGAACCTCGCCCGCCAGATACAGCGAGCCGCAGATCACCACCCGGCCGGCGCCGAGCCGCAGGGCGCGCGACAGCGCCTCACCGACCGAGGCGCAGCCCGTGGCCCCCAGACCATGACCGCGGGCCACGGCCGCCAGGGCCTCCGGCTCGGCTGCCGCGCCGTCAAAGGGGACGGTGAAGACCGCAGCGTCCGAACCCTCGAGCGCGGCGAAGAATCCGCCGGCGTCCTTGTTGGCCAGCATGCCGACGATCAGGGCCAGGGGCCGCGGCGCCTTTGCCTGCCGTTCGGCCAGGGCCACCGCCAGGGCCGCGCCGGCATGGGGATTGTGGCCACCGTCCAGCCAAAGCTCGGCATCCGCTGCCCGCGCCGCCTCGCCATGGGGTCCCGCCGTCAGACGCTGCATCCGCGCCGGCCAGCGCACGGCCTTCAGCCCCCCGGCGATGGCCGCCTCGGGCAGGTCCAGTTCCAGCGCGACCGCCACAGCCAGACCGGCGTTGTCGATCTGGTGCGGACCCGTGAGCGCGGGTGCCGGCAGGTCCAGAAACCGTTCCTGGTCCTGGAAGGACAGACCGCCGCGCTCGGCCCAGGCGTCGAAATCGACCCCCATGACAGTCAGGGGCGCGTGCACGGCCCGGGCCGCCGCCTCAATGGCCGCCATGGCGGCCTCCGGCTGGCGGGCGATCAGGCCCCGGACCCCGGCCTTGAGGATCCCGGCCTTCTCCACCGCCACCCCGTGCAGGTCCGTGCCGAGGAATTCGGCGTGGTCGAGGTCGACCGGGGCGATGACGCTGAGCAGCGGCCGGTCGATGACATTGGTGGCGTCCAGCAGTCCGCCGAGGCCGACCTCGACGAGGGCCAGGTCAGCCGGCGTCTCGCTCATGGCCACAAAGGCAGCGGCCGTGGTGCTTTCGAAGACCGTCGCCTCCGTTCCGACGGCCTCGATCCGGTCGAGGATGGCGTTCAACGCCTGGTCCCCGATCAACCGCCCGGCCAGCCGGATGCGCTCGTTGAACCGCACCAGATGGGGCGAGGTATAGGCGTGGACCCTGAGGCCTGCGGCCTCGGCGATGGCGCGGAGGAAGGCGACGGTCGAGCCCTTGCCGTTGGTGCCCGCCACATGGACCACCGGCGGCAGCCGGTCCTGCGGATTGCCCAGCGCCGCGCACAGGATGCGCATCCGCTCCAGCGACAGGTCGATTCGCTGCGGATGCCGCGCGCGCAGGCGTTCGGAAATCGGGTCCATCGGACCTAGGCCGCCCGGCGCTTCCCGCCCATCAGCATCGACAGGATCCGGCCGAGGGTTTCGGGCAGTTCCGACCGGGGCACGACCTTGTCGACCATGCCCTTTTCCTGGAGGTATTCGGCGCGCTGGAAGCCGGGCGGCAGTTTCTCGCGGATGGTCGCCTCGATCACCCGCGGGCCGGCAAAGCCGATCAGGGCTCCCGGCTCGGCCAGGTGGACGTCGCCCAGCATGGCGTAGCTGGCGGTGACGCCGCCCGTGGTCGGATCGGTCAGCACCACGACGAAGGGCAGTTGCACTGCCTTCAGTTCCTGGATGGCCA
>CAZFQC010000030.1:0-16960 GCA_964520795.1 uncultured Brevundimonas sp. | reverse complement strand
AAATGATGGCCGACCCCGGCCAGAAGATCGGCCGCCCGCGCCAGCTCTACACGGGCCCGACCCAACGGGACTATGTGCCGATCCAGCTGCGCGGCTGATCCAGTCGCCGAAATGCAGAAACGCCGGGGTTCAGGCCCCGGCGTTTTTCGTTGCAATCACCCGTAACACGGCATCCGCCGCGATCTCGGACGGATCCCGGCCCTCGCGTCCCATCAGGTCCAGCGCCGCCGTCTGCCGCGCGGCCTGCACCAGCCGCATCTCCGGGTCGGCCAGCAGCCGCCCGACCTCCGCCGCCACCTTTTCGGGCGTGGCGTCGTTCTGGATCAGCTCCCGGGCAATCTCGGCGTCGGCGGCATGGTTGAACAGGGTGGCGTATTTGCCCGTAAAGAAGGGCTTCATGATCGCATAGCTGAGCGGCTGGAAGCGGTAGGCGATGACCATCGGTGCGCCCGCCAGGGCCAGCTCGGTGGACACGGTGCCGCTGGTGGCCAGGGCCACCGTGGCGGCGCGCATGGCGGCGTATTTCTCGCCCTCGCCGACCAGATGGGCACGGTACGGCCAGGTCGCGATCCGCCCGGCCACATCCGCGGCCACGGTGCCGGCGGCGACCACGGCGATGTCCAGCGTCGGGTCTGCCGCTTTCAGCCGGGCGACCGCCGCCTCATAGACGGGGGTCATAAGCCGGATCTCGGACGGCCGGCTGCCTGGCAGGACGACGAGCAGGGGCGCGTCGGCGCCGATGCCTCGCGAGGCCCGGAAGGCCGCGGGATCAGCCCCGCTCATGTCGACGTGCAGGGCCTGCGAACCCACCACGGTCGTCGGCAGGCCCTCGCGCTCGAACCAGGGCGCGTCAAAGGCGTAGAGGGCCAGCAGGTGATCCACCGCCGCCGCCAGGGTCTTCGCCCGACCCGGACGCGAGGCCCAGACCTGAGGTCCGACATATTTGATCAACGGCACGCCGGGCATGGCCGCCCGCAGGGCCTTGGCCACCCGGATGGTGAAACCCCAGCTGTCGATCAGCACGACGGCGTCCGGCACCTCCGCCACTCCGAGCGCCACCGTGTCGGCGACCCGCCGCTTGACGATCCCGTAGGCCTTCAGGCCCTCGATCCAGCCCAGCACCGACAAATCGGCGATGTCGAACGGGCTTTCGACCCCCTGCTCCGCCATCCGCGGCCCACCGACGCCGACGAAGGTCATCTCCGCCCCCAGCCGCGCCCTCAACGCAGCCGCCAGCCCGGCCCCCAATGCGTCGCCCGAAGCTTCGGCGGCGACCAGCATGACCTTGAGCGGTCTGCTCACCGGACCTCGCCCCAGACGAACAGGCCCAGCCTGTCGGCTGTTTCAATCAGCCCGGGCCGATCGATCAGGATCAACTTTCCCGCCACGCCCCCGATCCCGGCCAGGCCGGCGGCAGCGGCCATTTCGATAGTCCGGGCACCGATCACCGGCATGTCGACCCGCAGGTCCTGGATCGGCTTGGGCGCCTTGCCCAGCGCGCCCTTGCGGTCGGTCGCCGATCCGCGCAGGTCGGCCGGCAGGCCCGCGACCCGGGCCAGCATGGCATCCGTACCCTCCTGGGCCTCGACGGCCAGCACCAGGCCCTCGCAAACGACCGCGCCTTGTCCGATATCCAGTTCCCCGGCTTTTTCAGCGACGTGCAGCGCCTTCTTCAGGTCCGCCAGCTGCTCTTCGGTCGGTCGCACCGCACCCAGGGCCCCGCCCGGCAGGGTCTCGCCGCCCAGGATGTCATCGGCCCCCTCGATGACGTACCCCTCGCCCTCGAACACCGACAGGATCTTGCGCAACAGGGCGTCGTCGCCCTTGGTCGCGGCGGCGATGATGCCCGGCAACAGGCTGGCGCCCTTCAGGTCGGGCTTCAGGGTCTTGAAGTCCGGGCGGCTGACCGTGCCGGCGAAACAGACACTGGTGCAGCCGGCCTTCTTCAGGGCCGACAGGATCTTGCCGAACTCGGCCATGCCGGCCTCGATGCCGGGATAGCGCGCCAGATGCGGATCGGCGAACCCGGCCAGCCGGACAACGAACACCGGCCGGCCCTCGGCCTCGCACCGCGCCGCCACCGAGACCGGCAGGGCGCCACCCCCGGCGATCAGGCCCAGCTTGCTCATTCGCCCGGCAGGCACAGGGGACGTTTGCCGTCCTCGCGGATGAAGGCGACGATCTCCATGATCTCGGCCAGATCGGCATAGCCGGCCTCGACAGCGTCCAGCCGCTCGGCGAAGGTCCCGCCGCCCTCGAACAGGTCGCGGAAGGCCGCCAGCAGCCGCCGGATGGCCGTCTTGTCGTAGCCCTTGCGCTTCAGCCCGATCAGGTTGAGCCCGTGCAGCCGCGCGTGATTGCCCCAGGCCGAGCCATAGGGGATGACGTCACGCGTCACCGCCGCCAGACCGCCGACGATGGCACCCTGCCCCACCCGGCCATTCTGGTGCACGGCGCACAATCCGCCCAGGAAGACCCTCGAGCCAATGCGGGCATGCCCGCCCAGCGTGGCCTGGTTGGCCATCACCACATGATCCCCGACCACGGCATCGTGGCCGACATGGGCGCCGGTCATGAACAGGCCGTGCGACCCCACGCGCGTAACGCCAGACCCCTGTGGCGTGCCGCGATTGAAGGTCGAATGCTCGCGGATGCTGTTGTCCGTCCCGATCTCCAGCCGCACCGGCTCGCCCTTGTAGCCGTTGTGCTGCGGGTCGCCGCCGATGACGGCGAAGGGGTGGATGACGGTGCGCGCGCCGACCGTCGTGTCCTGCTGCACCACCACGTGGCTGTGCAGGCGCACGTCCGCCTCCAGGGTCACGCCAGGGCCGACGACGGACCACGGCCCGATCTCAACCCCGTCCGCGAGGACGGCGCCGGCGTCGACAACGGCTGTGGGATGAATGCGACTCACGACGCGGCCGCCTTGTCGACGGTCACCATCATGGCCGCAAACTCGGCTTCCGACGCCAGCTTGCCGTCGATGAAGGTCTCGCCGCGGAACTTGAAAATATCGCCGCGGACTTTGGTCACGATGACCTTCATGTGCAGCTGATCGCCGGGTCTGGCCGGCCTGCGGAACCGGACCCCGTCGATCGACATGAACATAATCACCTTGCCCTCGACCTGGACGTCCATCGACTTGGACATCAACAGGGCGCCGGTCTGGGCCATGGCCTCAATGATCATCACGCCCGGCATGACCGGATCGATCGGAAAATGCCCCGGGAAATAGGGCTCGTTGTGGGTGACGTTCTTGATGCCGGTGATCGAGGTGTTGGCGACGAAGTCCTCGGCCCTGTCGACCAGCAGGAACGGATAGCGGTGCGGCAGCCTGCGCATCACCTCGGCGTAATCAATCTTGCCGTCGTCACTCATCCTGCGGCCTTCCTCGCCGTCGGCGCTAGGTGCGCGCCTTCCCGGACGCCTGTTTGGCGAGCCAGACCGCTTCGCGCAAGGACTGTCGAATGGGTTTGGCGGGATAGCCTGACCAGGTCTCGCCGGCCGGGATGTCAGCCAGAACCCCGGCTCCGCCCGCGACCCGGGCTCCCTCTCCGATCCGGATATGATCACCGATGCCTGCCTGGCCGCCGAAGATGACATTGTCACCGACGGTGCAGGACCCCGAAATCCCGGTATGCGCGGCCAACAGGCAATTCCGGCCGATGACGCAGTTGTGGGCGATCATGACCAGATTATCGATCTTGGTGTTCTCGCCGACGACCGTGTCGTCATAGGCGCCCCGGTCGATGCAGGAATTGGCACCGACCGTGACCCCGTCCTGCAGAATCACCCGGCCCAGCTGGGGGACATCGACCGGACCGGCCTTCGACCGCGCCGCGCCGAAGCCCGCCTCGCCGATGCGTACGCCCGACAGCAGGCTCACCCGGTCACCGATCAGGGCGAAGCCGACACTGACGTTGTAGCCGATGACGCAATCACGGCCGATCTGGACGCCGGGTCCGATGACGCTGTTGGCGCCGATCCGCGTGCCCCGGCCGATCCGCGCGCCGGCGCCGATGACCACGCCCGGCCCGAAGACGACCGTGTCGTCCTCGGCCGCCTGGTCGCGGTCAGCTTCCGTGAGCGGGACGGCCCGGTGAAACGTCAACGACGCCCGCGCCCATGCAGCCTGTGGCTCCTCGGAAAGGATCAGGGCGGTGCCCGGCGGTGCGACCTCGACGGCGGCAGCCGGCAGGATCACACAGCCCGCCAGCGTCTGGCCGAGGGCCGCGACGAATTTGCGGTCGCCCATGAAGGCGACGTCACCCGCTCCGGCGGAGCCAAGGGGGGCGACGGCGGAGACCTGTCGATCTCCGCCGCGGACCAGTTCGCCTCCGACCCGTTCCGCCAGCTCGGCGACGCTCAGCGCCGGCAGGCTGTCGAAAAAGCGCGGATCGGGCATGACGGCCTTACTGTTGCAGCTGGGCCGGCACTTCCATGCGGTTGAACGTGACCGACGGCAGGGCGGTGTTCAGGCGCTGGATGACGGTGTCGGTCACGTCCATGGCCGGATTGAAGATGTAGACCGCCGAACGGTCGAGCAGCAGGCCGCAGCCGCGCTCCTGATAGACGGCGACCAGGATCGGGTCGGCCGCCTGGGCGATCGTCCGGACCTGCATCTGCTGGGTGTACTGCAGCTCGGCCTGGCGGCGTTGCTCCAGCTGTTGGGCTTCCTGGGCGCGAGCCTGCAGGGCCCGCATGCGTGAACCGTCCGGGTCAGCCGCCTGGCCGCCCTGTTGCAGGGCCTGGGCCTCGGTCTGCAGGCTGGCGCCGTAGGGGGCCAGTTCGCCCTGCACCTCGGTGACCAGGCGCTGCATGCCGGCCTGGACCGACTGGCCGGCCGTCGACTGGGCCAGCAGGCGGTCGTTGTGGAAGACGCAGACGCCCGGCAGGACCGGACCGGGGTTGGTCGGAGCCTGGGCCTGGGCCGCGGCGGAGCCGGCGGCGAGTGACGCGAGGGCGAAAGTGCCGATTGCGAACAGTTTCATCGTGAACCTTTGATGCGGAAAAATCGCCCGCGCTAGAACTGTGTGGAGGTCGAGAAGCGGAACGTTTCTGTTTTGTCGTAGTCTTCCTGGTTGAGGATCTGGCTCAGATCGAAGCGGATCGGACCCATCGGCGACTTCCAGTGAATGCTGACGCCGGCGGAAGCTCGCAGAGCCAGTTCGTCGACGATGCTGGCGTTGGGAACGCCGGCGCTGGTGGTGGTGTAGCGATCATCCAGCACGCCGAGCGTGCCGACGTCGGCGAACACCGAGGTGCGGATGCCATATTCTTCAGGCAGGCCGTTCGGGACGGTCATCTCGAGCGTGCCGATGGCGTAGAAATTGCCGCCCAGGGCGTCGTTGTTGGTGCCGGGCGTCAGATCACGCGGGCCGATGCCGGCGGTCTCGAAGCCGCGGAAGCTGTTGCCGCCCTTGAAGAAGCGGTCGTTGATCCGGATCGGATCGCCGCCCCAGCCGCCGATATAGCCCACCGATGCCGAGGCCGTGACAACCCAGTCGGGCGTGATGCCCCAGTAGGCGGACATATCGGCTTCGGTCTTGATGTAGTTCACATCGCCGCCGACGCCGGCGAAGTCCTGGCGCAGGGTGCCGGTCCAGCCGCGGGTCGGGCGGACGGGATCGTTCCGGCGATCCACCAGCAGGGTATAGCCCGCCGATGAGTTGAGGAACGAGCCGACCTGGTCGCAGAGGGCGCTCGCCCCCTGGGCACCACTGCCGCTGCAATAGCCCTGCGGCACGATGATCTCGTCACTCTTCAGGAAGTAGCGGGTGCTGAGCAGGGTGTAGCCGTTCAGCGGATAGGACAGGCGCACGCCGCCGCCCGTCGAGCGGTAGTCATACGAGGAGTATTCGCTGAGGTCGTAACGCGAATGGAAGGCGTCGAACCCGGCCCGAAGGTCGCGACCCAGGAATTTGGGCTCGGTGAAGCGGAAGTCGATCTGCTGGCGCAGCGATCCCCATTCGACCCGGGCAACGACATTCTGGCCACGACCGCGGAAATTCCGCTCGGTGATGCCCAGGTTGACCACGAAGGAGTCCACCGAGCTGAAGCCCGCGCCGACGGACAGCTCGCCGGTGGGCTGTTCCTCGACGGTGACATTGACCACCGACCGGTCGGGGGCCGTGCCGCGGGCCTCCTCGACCGTGACGTCCTTGAAGAAGCCAAGGGCGCGCAGATTGTTGCGCGAGCGCTCCAGCAGGGTCCGGTTGAAGGCGTCGCCTTCGGTCAGCATCATCTCGCGGCGGATGACATTGTCCAGCGTGCGGGTGTTGCCGATGACGTTAATGCGGTCGACGTAGACGCGCTGGCCTTCCTTGACGTTGAAGGTGACGTCGACGGTGTCGGTCTCGGGATTGGCGCGATAGGTCGGCTCGATCTCGACGAAGGCATAGCCCGCCGAGCCCGCCGCGAAAGTCAGGGCGTCGACCGCCGATTCGATCTTGTCGCTCTCGTACAGATCGCCGGTGCGGATCGGCAGCAGCAGTTTGAGGAAGTCCGGGTTCAGGCGGTCATTCTCGGTGACCACATCGACCGTGCCGAAATTATACCGGTCGCCCTCGTCCACCGTCAGGGTGATGCCGAACGAGCTGTCGTCCGGTGCCAGTTCCGAAATCGCCGACAGCACCCGGAAATCGTAATAGCCGCGGTTGGTGTAGAATTTCCGCAGTTGCTCGCGATCGTAGTCCAGACGGTTCGGATCGTAGTTGTCGTTGGTCGTGAACAGGCGGTACCAGGCCGACTGCTCCGTCACCATGACCTCGCGCAGCTCACGGTCCGAATAGGCCGAGTTGCCAAGGAAGGTGATGGCCCGGACGCCGGTCTCGGGACCCTCATTGATCTCGAAGACCACGTCGACGCGATTCTGGTCCAGTTGGACGATCTTGGGCGTGACGGTGGCCGAGATCCGGCCCGACAGGCGGTACAGCTCGACGATCTTGCCGACGTCTTCCTGGATCCGGGCGCGGGTGTAGATGCCGCGCGGCTTCAGGGTGACTTCCTCGCGCAGCTTGTCCTCGCTGACCGCGCCGTTCCCCTCGAACACCACCTGGTTGATGATCGGGTTTTCCACGATCTCCACGACCAGGTCGCCGTTCGGCTGCACGCCCAGCTGGACGTCAGCGAACAGCTGGGTGCGGGTCAGGGTGCGGACCGCGATGTCCAGCACGGCCGGATCGACCGGATCGCCCGGCTGGATCGGCAGGTAGGACAGGACCGTGGTCTGGTCGATGCGCTGGTTGCCCCGCACCAGGATGCGGTTGATGACGACCCGCTGTTCCTGCGGAGCGGCCGGCTGGGCGGCGGCGGGCGGACCGGCCTCGACCGGGGCGGGCGGCACGGCGAGCACGGGCGAAGCCGCACTCTGGGCCATGGCCGGGCCGGCCAGACCTGCCGCGACCGCAAGGGCCAGCAGGCTGGGGCTCAGGGCCCTGGCGAAACGAAGGGCGGACGCATCTTGTCGGATCATACGGGAAACCATCGGGGGCTGGCGTCGGCTCGTCATGCGAACCCGCCGAGGAATTTGAACAGGCTCAGCTTCTGCAGGTCGTTCCAGGTCGCGAACAACATCAATCCAACCAGCAAAGCAAGGCCGACGCGATAACCGACCTCCTGAACGCGGGCGGGTACTGGCCTACGGGCCACAGCTTCATAACCGTAGAACAGCAGATGCCCCCCATCCAGAACCGGAATCGGCAGCAGATTAACAATGCCAATTCCGATCGAAACTAAGGCGGCGAACTGAAGAAACATCAACACGAGGTTGATGGCGATATAGCCGGGGTCGGGATCGGCAGCCACAGCCTGACGGGTCGCCCCGCCGGCCGCGCGTGCAATTCCGATCGGTCCGCTCAGCAGATCGCCCGATTCCTTGCCCGCAAGGATGCGGCCGAGGTAGGTGCCGGTCGTGGCGACCGTTGTTCCGACCATCCCCGCGCCCTTCCCGGCCGCCTCGACCGGATTCAGGCGGCGAAACCGGAAATCTTCCTGCAGTGGCTGGAGCCCGAGACCGATCTGGGCGACGCGGACCCGCCCTGACAGCTCATCCTCCTGGATCACCCGACGCGGGACGGCGACCAGTTCCAGTTGCCGGCCGGCGCGGTCCACGGTGAACCGCAGGGGTTCGCCCGCGCTCATCATCACCGTCTGGGTAACCTCGGACTGGTCCTGGACCGGCCGGCTGTCGATCGCGAGAATTCTGTCGCGGGGCAGGAAACCCGCTTCGGCGGCCGGACTGCCCGGGGTCACGGCCGCGACCCGCGGTGCCACGATCCGTTCGCCGATCACGCTGAACAGAATGGTGAACAACACCAGCGCCAGCAGGAAATTCGCCGCCGGCCCCGCCGCGACGATCAGGGCGCGCTGCCAGATTGGCTTGAAATGGAAATAGTCGCGCTCGGCACCCGGGCCGTGTTCGGCGATCACCCGCTGCTTCAGCTCCGCCAGACCGGCCTGGTCCGGCACGCTGGAGGCATCCAGATCACCTGAAAACTTGACGTAGCCGCCCAGCGGCAGCCAGGCCAGTCGCCACTCGGTCCCGTGTCGGTCGGTCCTCGCCACGACGGTCTTGCCGAAACCGATGGAGAACCGGTCGATCTTCACGCGGAACGCACGCGCCACCAGAAAATGGCCCAGCTCATGGATGGTGACGATGAACGTCAGCACCACCAGGAACGAGGCGATCGAGATCAGAATCTGACCGAGGAAGCCCGTCATGCCGTTATCGGTCCCTCCGCCATTCAGGCTGCCGCCGCGATGCCGCGGATGATTGATTCCGCCATCCGTCGCGCCTGCGCATCCACGGCCAGGGCCGCGTCGCAAGCGCTGTCGGAACCGGAATCCACCCCCGAGGCCGTCACGCGCGACAAGGTGTCGGCGACGACTGCGGCAATATTGAGAAAGCCCAGCCGACGGTCAAGGAAGGCCAGGGCCGCAACCTCGTTGGCCGCATTGAACACGATCGGTGCGGCCCCGCCCGCCTGTAACGCCTGACGCGCGAGTTTCAGGGCCGGGAACCGGTCTTCGTCCGGTGCCTCGAAGGTCAGGCGACCCATGGCAGCAAGATCCAGCGGCGGCGCCTTCCATGCCAGGCGGTCGGGCCAGGCCAGGGCGTAGGCGATCGGCGTCTTCATGTCCGGCGGCCCCATCTGGGCCAGGGTCGAGCCGTCGATGTATTCCACCAGGCTGTGGACGATGGACTCAGGGTGCACGACCACGTCGATCCGCTCGGCGGGCATGTCGAACAGATAGGCGGCCTCGATCGTCTCCAGCCCCTTGTTGGCCATGGTGGCGCTGTCGACCGAGATCTTGGCACCCATGCTCCAATTGGGGTGGGCGACGGCCTGTTCGGGCGTGATCGCCTTCAGGCCTTCGCGCGGCGTGGTGCGGAACGGTCCCCCGGATGCGGTCAGGACCAGTCGGGCGACCCGCTCGGGTGCCTCATGGGGGAACACCTGATGAATGGCCGAATGCTCGGAATCGACGGGCAGCAACCGGCCACCGGAACGCCGGACCCGCTCGATCAGGGCCGGGCCGCAGCAGACAAGGCTTTCCTTGTTGGCCAGGGCGAGGGTCGCGCCCGTGGCCGCCGCCGACCAGGCCGAGCGCAGTCCGGCCGCGCCGACGATGGCGGCCATGATCCAGTCGACGGGCCGGGCGGCCGCCTCAATCACCGCCTGGTCGCCGGCGGCGGCCTCAATCCCGGTTCCGGCCAGGGCCTCGCGCAGGGCAACGAGCCGGGCCGGGTCGGCCGTGACCGCCAGTTTCGGCTTCCAGCGCCGGGCCTGTTCGGCCAGACGCGCGATATTGGCACCCCCGGTCAGGGCCTCGACCTCGAACGAGCCGGTTCCGGCGGTCTCGGCCTGATCCATCAGGTCCAGCGTGGAACAGCCGACCGAGCCGGTGGAACCGAGGACCGTCACCCGACGCCGGATCATGCCGCCCCGCCCGTCAGGACGACGATCAGCCGCCCGCAGGCCACGACCACGACGGCGAACATCAGGCCATCGACCCGGTCCAGCAGGCCGCCGTGCCCCGGGATCAGCTTGCCCGCGTCCTTGACGCCGTACCGCCGCTTCAGGGCGGATTCCCACAGGTCGCCGGCCATGGTGGCGAGGGCCGCCGCCAGCCCGAGGGCCGCGCCCCAGTAGGCACCGAGGCCCATCTCGAGGAAGGTCCCCAGGGCCGCCCCGGCGATGGTTCCGGCTCCCAGGCCGCCGATGAAGCCCGACCAGGTCTTGTTGGGCGAGAAGCGCGGCCACAGCTTGGGTCCACCGACCAGGCTGCCGACCAGATAGGCCATGATGTCGGACGCCCAGGCGATGGCGAAGGCCGATACGGTCCAGGCGAGGCCGCTCGCAGTGTCGACGTCCCGAAGCCAGATCAGCAGCACCGCCGGCCAGCCGAGGTAGAGCACCCCATAGGCCGCATCCAGCGCTTCCTGGCCGCGGTTACGCGCGAACAGGCCCGCCGCGACCGCGCCGAAGACCAGCATGACGAGGGCGAGGGACAACTGCCCGGCGTGGGCTGCGACCACCCCGGCGACCAGGCCGAAGGCCACCGCCCCGGCCATCACTCGCCAGGCCCGGGCCGCGCTCATCATCGCCCATTCGACCGCCAGCAGGGCGCAGGCCAGCAGCATCAGGGTCAGGAACCACAGGCCGCCCGCCCAGATCGCCAGCACCGCGGCCGGTGCCAGGACGATGGCCGATGCGGCCCTCAGACCAATGTCGCTGGCCCGGAACGCCATCAGCCGGCCGCGTGGGCAGGTTCGGCGGCGGCCCCGGCAGGCGTGGCGCGGCCGCCGAACCGGCGATCGCGATGGCGGTACTGTTCGACCACATCCGCCAGGCCCTCGGCACCATAGTCGGGCCAGAGCACGTTCTGGAAAACCAGTTCGGCATAGGCGGCTTCCCAGAGCAGGAAGTTGGACAGTCGCTGCTCGCCCGAGGTGCGCACGATCACATCGACTGGCGGCGAACCCGCAGTGGACAGGCCCAGCCCAAGCGTCTCCTCGTCCAGCGGCCCGGTCGCCCGGCCCGCCAGAACCTCGTCGACATGATGCCGGGCCGCGTCGACGAGGTCGGCCCGGCCGCCGTAGTTGAACGCGACCTGGAGCAGGAATTTCTCGTTGTGCGCCGTGGTCGCCTCGGCGCGTTCGATGATGGCCGTGATATCGGCGGGCAGGCCGGTGCGACGCCCCAGCACCCGGACCCTGACGCCGGCGCGCTCAAGTCGCTTCAGGTCACTGGCGACAAAGGACCGGACCAGCCCCATCAGATCGGAGACCTCATCCGCCGGCCGGCTCCAGTTTTCGGTCGAGAAGCCGAACACGGTCAGGCAGCGGATGCCGAACCGGGGGGCGGCCTCCACGGTGCGTCTCAGGGCCTGGACGCCCTCGCGATGACCCATCGCGCGCGGCAGGCCCCGGGCCTCGGCCCAGCGCCCGTTGCCGTCCATGATCAGGGCGACGTGTTTCGGACCGCCGGGGCGCGGTCCGTCAATCGGCGCGGGATGAGAAGGTTCGGCGGGCATGCGGGGCGTATCCTAGGGCAATTCGCGCCGTCAAACCTGCATGATCTCAACTTCCTTGGCCCTCAAGGCCTCATCGATGCGCTTGATCGCCGCGTCCGTGTCCTTCTGGACCTCGGTCTCCATCCGCTTCTGCTCGTCCTGGCTGATCTCACCGGCCTTTTCGGCCTTCTTGAGATCTTCATTGGCGTCGCGGCGGACGTTGCGAACGGCGATCTTCTGTTGCTCGGTGTATTTGCCGGCCAGTTTGGCCAGGTCCTTGCGGCGTTCTTCGGTCAGCGGCGGCACCGGAATGCGCAGGGTCTGGCCGTCGACGATGGGATTCAGTCCCAGTCCGGCGGCGCGGATGGCCTTCTCGACCGGGCCGACCATCGATTTGTCCCAGACATTGACCGAGATCATGCGGGGCTCGGGCACGCTGATGGCGGCGACCGAATTCAGGGGCGCGTTGGAGCCGTAGGCCTGCACCTGAATCGGATCCAGCAGGCCGACGTTGGCGCGGCCGGTGCGCAGGCCGTTGAACTCTTCCTTCAGGGCGGACACGGACTTGTCCATGCGGTCGCGATAGGTTTTCAGATCGGGCTTGGCCATGGTCGTTTCTCTCGTGTTTTCTTGTCTTTGGCGGCTCAGACGGCCTTCTTGGAAGTGATGACCGTAAAGGTCCCCTCTCCCGTCAACGTCCGACGCAGCGAATTGTCCTCGCGGATCGAGAAGACCACGATCGGAATGCCCGAGTCACGCATCAGGGCGATGGCCGAGGCGTCCATGACCTTGAGGTCCTTGGCCAGCACATCGTGGTAGGTCAGGGTCTCATAGCGGGTCGCGCCCGGATCCTTCTTGGGATCGGCGGTATAGACGCCATCCACGCTGGTTCCCTTCAGCAGGGCGTCGCAACCCATTTCCGCGGCCCGCAACGCCGCGCCGGAGTCGGTCGTGAAAAAGGGCGCCCCGACGCCCGCGGCGAAGATCACCACCCGACCCTTTTCGAGATGCCGCAGCGCCCGTCGCCGGATGTAGGGCTCCGCCACGGCGTTCATCTCAAGGGCGCTCTGGACCCGCGTCTGGACGCCGATCTTCTCCAGGGCTGCCTGCATGGCCAGGGCGTTCATCACCGTAGCCAGCATGCCCATATAGTCGGCGGTGGCGCGCTCCATGTCCCCGGCCGCCTTGCTCAGCCCCCGGAAGATGTTGCCGCCGCCGATGACGAGGCAGATTTCCACGCCTTCGCGGGCGACGTCGGCCACGGCCTTGGCCACCGTCGCGACCGTCTTCTGGTCGATGCCATAGCCCTGGTCGCCCATCAGCACCTCGCCCGAGACCTTGAGCAGGACGCGCTTGTAGAGAAACTCGGGCGGGGCGTCGGGCATTGGGGGGACCTTGGGCGGGGGATTCGGCTCCTTATAGACGAAGCCGAGCCCCGGCTTCAAAGCCTCAGAATGATGGTCTCGACGATGGGGCGCCGGTCCCAGATCTGTTGACTGGCCTTCTTGAGGGCGCGCGAGACGGCCTGTTCGATGACCATCTCGTCCTCGAGCGCCGCGCCCTTCAGCTTGTTGACCGCCTGTTCGGCCCGTTCCGCGAGGTCGTCGAGCGCATCGCCCAGCGGCGAAGCGTCATCTCCCGGCAGTCCGATGGCCCGCACGTCGATGTCGCTGACGATCTTGCCGCGTCTGTCCATCGCGAAGCTGACGATCAGCACACCGTTGGTCGAGGCGTGCCGACGTTCATGCAGGGCCTCGCCCTGTTCGGTGACCAGACGCCCGCCGTCAACATAGAGCCGGCCGTTGGGCACTTCATCGATGATGGCCGCTGGCCCGGGGGCCAGGCGCACCATGTCGCCGTTCCGCGGCGTGACCGTCTCGGGCACGTCCATGTCACGGGCGAGATTGGCGTGTTCGGCCAGATGCCGGCGCATGCCGTGGGTCGGGACGGCGATCTTCGGCCGCGCCCAGCGGTACATCTGACGCAGTTCCTCGCGGCACGGGTGGCCGGAGACGTGGATGCCGGGGTGGTCCCGCTCGGTGTAGAGGCGCACGCCCCGGTCGGCGAGCTTGTCCTGCAGCCGGCCGATCGACAGCTCATTCCCGGGGATGACCCGCGACGAGAAAATGCAGTGATCGCCCTTGCTGAGCTTGATGTAGGGATGGGTGCCCTCGGCCACGCGTGACAGGGCCGCCCTCGCCTCGCCCTGGCTGCCGGTGCACAGATACAGGATCTGGTCGGCGGGCCAGACGCGAGCCTCCTCGTCGGTCAGGAACGGCTTGACGTCGTTCAGCATGCCGACGTGCTTGGCCGCCGAGGTGATACGGTGCATCGACCGGCCCGCCAGCGACACCCGACGACCCGCGGCCTCGGCGGCGCGGATCACGCTGTCCATGCGCGCGACGTTGGAGGCGAAACAGCCGACCGCGATCCGGCCCTTCAGCCCGCCGATCAGCTCGACCAGCGCATTGCGGACCCCGCCTTCCGACCCCGCCGAACCCTCGACGAAGACATTGGTGGAATCGCACACCATGGCCAGCACGCCCTCGTCGCCGAGGCGGGTGATGGCACCGGAGTCGGTAACCTCGCCGATGATGGGATCGTCATCGATCTTCCAGTCGCCGGTGTGCAGCACCGTGCCCAGCGGCGTCCGGATCGCCAGGCCGTTCGGCTCGGCGATCGAATGGGTCATGGTCACCATCGTTACCTGGAACGGTCCCAGGTCGATGGTCCCGCCCAGCGGCACCTCGATCAGCTTGACCTGATCCATGATGCCCGCCTCACGCAGCTTCTCGCGGATCAGGAAGGCGGTGAAGGGGGTGGCGTAAAGCGGCGCCTTCATGCGCGACCACAGCCAGCCCAGGGCACCGATATGGTCTTCATGGGCGTGGGTCAGGACAATGCCGCGGATGGTTTCGCCCTCGAGGAAGGCGGGATCGGGCACGATCACATCGACGCCGGGCGTCGACAGGTCGCCGAAGGTTACGCCCACATCGACCACCAGCCACTCGCGGTTCGCCTCGGGGCCATAGCCGTAAAGATTGAGATTCATCCCGATCTCGCCCGAGCCGCCCAGCGGCAGGAAGACGAGTTCGTCGTTGGTTTTCTTTTTCATAGGTCCTTTAGATGGTGTTCCGCCGCCAGATTTCGAGGAGGCCGCGGATAGTCAGGTCCGGATCGAACCGGTCGATTGATTCAGTTGCGCCTTCAAACAGGCTGGCCACGCCGCCCGTTCCAATCACGGTCATGGGTTTTCCCCATTCCGCCTTGATGCGCGCGACCATGCCCTCGATCAGGGCGACATAGCCCCAGAAGACGCCGGACTGCATGTTGGAGACGGTGTCCTTGCCGATCACCCGGTCGGGCCGCTGGATGGCGATGCGCGGCAGCATGGCCGCCGCCTCGTGCAGCGCCTGCAGGCTCAGATTGATACCGGGGGCGATGGCCCCGCCCTCGAAGGCCCCGTCGGCGGCGATGACGTCGAAGGTCGTGGCCGTGCCGCTGTCGATGACGATCAGGTCGCCCGGATAGACCAGATGCGCCCCTATGGCGTTCACCAGCCGGTCGGCCCCCGCCTCGCTCGGCTTGGTGATCCGCGCGGTCATGCCCAGTTCGACATTGTCGCCGATGACCAGCGGCTCGACCGACAGATAGCGGCGCGACAGGTTCCTCAGGTTGAAGATCGACTGCGGAACCACGCTGGAGATGATGCAGCCGTCGAGCTGGTTGATCGCCAGCCCGTGCATGGCCAGCAGCTGGATCAGCCAGACGGCATATTCGTCGGCCGTGCGGCTGCTCTCGGTCGCGGTTCGCCACTGGGCGATCCAGTCACTACCGTCATGGACCGCGAACAGCGTGTTGGTATTGCCCTGCTCGATCGCCAGCAGCATTACGCGGCCTCCCCGAAGAAGACGTCTCCGGCGGAGATCAGCCGAAGGCTCCCGTCCGCCAGCCTCAATTTCAGCGCCCCGTCGGCCGCCACGCCCTCGGCGACGCCCTCGACCGTCTCGCGGCCCAGCCGCGCCACCGCCGGCCCGTCCAGCCCGGCGGTCCGAGCCCGCCAGGCGTCGAGAATGGGCTGGAAGCCCAGTGTCTCCCAACGGTCCGTCCAGACTGCAAAGGCCTCGGCCAGCCTGGCCGCCGCTGCCTCAACCGTCGGTACCGCCGTCACATCGCCGCGCAGATGGTGGGCCAGCGACGTTGCGGGTCGCTCGGTCCCCTCCGGGGCGCTGGCCAGATTAACCCCGATCCCGACCGCCAGCCACAGGCCGCCGCCCTCATGCGCGCCGGACTCGACCAGCACACCTGAGGCCTTCCGACCCGCCAGCATTACGTCATTGGGCCATTTGATCGTCACCAGCGACGGAGGCGCATACCCATCCAGCAGGTCCGCGATGGCGAGGGCAGCCACAAACGTCACCTGCGCCGCCTCGGCGGGCGATTTCCGGGTCAATTGCAGCAGGGTGGAAAACAGGTTGCCGTCCTGGCTTTCCCACGGTCGTCCACGCCGTCCCCGGCCCTGGGTCTGGCGCCGGGCGACGATCCATAGCGGGCCGGTCTCGCCCGCGTCCGCGCGGCGGCGGGCGTCCGCATTGGTCGAGTCGGTCTGGTCGAGCAGCAGGATGGGCGCGGCGGGCATCCGCCCCTACCCGGCTCCGAAACCGGTTGCCGCAATGCCGGCGAAATGGTCGATCCAGCCGATAGCCACGATCACCAGCGGGAAGGCGAAGGCCGCCGAGGCCCAGGCGATCGTCCTCGCCTCGACCGGCGACGCATCCGTCGGCCCCACGCCTTCGGGTGTCGGATCGAACCACATCAGTTTGATGATGCGCAGATAGTAGAAGCCGGCCACGACCGAGGCCACCAGACCGGCCGCACCGACCATCCAGTAGCCGGCATCGGCGGCCGCGCCGAAGACATAGAACTTCGCCCAGAAGCCCGCCAGCGGAGGCATGCCCAGCACCGACAGCGACAGCACGGTCAGAGCGATCGCTGTCAGAGGCTTGTCTTTCCGCAGCCCCGCCAGATCGGCGATCCTGCGGATCGGCTTACCGCCCCGCGACAGCGACAGCAGGATGGCGAAGAAGCCGAACTGGTCGATGACATACAGGGTCATGAACACCAGCATGGCCTGCACGCCCGCCGTGGTCCCGGCGGCGATGCCCAGCAGGGCGTAGCCGATGTTGGCGATCGACGAATAGGCCAGCAGCCGTTGCAGGTCTTTCTGTGCGAGACCGCCAAAGGCCCCGACGGCGAAACTGATCAGGGAGATCAGGATCAGCACCTGGGCCCACTGGTCGTGTGAGCCGGCGAAGGCCCCTTCCAGCGTACGGGCGATCAGAACCATGGCCGCGACCTTGGGCGCGGTCGCGAACAGGGCCACGACCGGCGTCGGCGCGCCCTCATAGACGTCCGGCGTCCACATGTGGAACGGCGCGGCCGA
>CAZFQC010000029.1:0-16980 GCA_964520795.1 uncultured Brevundimonas sp. | reverse complement strand
TTCAAGAGCGCACGGGGCGAGTTCGCCGGCCCGCCGGCGCATTCGGGACCCACTTGCGCGTCAACCGGCTGCAGGATTGCGCCGGCACCGGAAGGCGCCCTGGCTAACGCAGTGCCTGGTCGGAACCCCGCCCGGACTGAGGTCGTGGCGTTATCGTGACGGGCACCGCCTCGAGCCTTTGCCGGCCATAGACAATGACCTCGGGTCCCGTAAGGCCGGACCGACGGGCCAGGGCGCTGCGGATGCGTTGCCGGGTTTCGCCGACCCTGACGTCCGCGTCGACGCTGTAGAAATCGGATGTGAATCCCGCGCCTGCCGGCATGCTGACACTCAGCGCCGACAGGTCGCCGGGTGTCAGATATCCCCGGCCCCGTCGCGTCGAGGCCAGCAGGCGGGCCGACACCCGGCTGTCGAAAACGATGGCCAGCAGCCGTTCGTCCGCCGTGTTCAGGTTGATGGCCGTATCGCCCGGCAGGGCCGTCACCAGCGCGGACAGCGTGGCAATATCGTCGGGTCGCAGGCCGATGATCGCCAATTCCCCGAGGTCGGAAACTGGCCCCGAGACCCTGACGTACCCCGCGATGGGCGCCGCAAGCTCCGGCGCGAGGCCGAGCGTTGCCAGGATGCGCGCCAACCGGGTCTCGGCAACGACATTGCCGGCGCCGATGCTGTTGAGATTGAACCGTGCCTGGTCGTCCTGGATCATCAGGCTGAACCGCCCGCCCCGGATGGCGACCTCACGATCCTGGACCGCGGCCCACGCTTCCCGCGGATGGTCGACCTGCGGCGCGGCGATCGCATCCCGTCTCAGGGCGACGATGGCTGAGGCTTCGCCTGCGCGGGCCAGGGCACCCGCCTGGGAGGCCTGCCGGAGCCGCTGGGCGCGGTCGATGGCGACGTCCTGTGACGTCAGCATGAGCATCACCACGATCGCCGCCACCGCCACCACGAACAGCACATTGACGAGGATCATCCCGTCGCGCGGCGCTCCGGATTTCACAGCTGGACCGGCAGTTCGATGACGCGACGGAGACGGCCGTCCAGGCCGTCGCCGGACTCTGCGAGGAGGATGGTCATCGCAATGGCGGTCGGCCGCTTCATCCGCTGGCCCGGAGCAAGGGCGACGGTCGCCGGCGGCGGCTGTGCCGTCCAACCCTGCCCGGACGTGTGGAAACGCCATTCGAGGGCCTCGACACCGCTGACCAGCGTCTGATCGACATCGGCCCCGACCTGACGATGCAGCGCCTTGTCCATCAAAAGGTAACGCACCTCGGTCGACCCGCCGATCGCGGCGGGAGAGCGCCGCCGAAAGGCGACGGTCGTCCCGGATACCTGCAACGGCCCCTCAGTCATGGCCTCGAAGTCGAGCGTGACCAGATACATCACCCGCTGGAGTTCGGCTGTCCGCTCCAGCCGATCGTCGAGGCGATCCCGCGTTCCGATGACGCCGTCCAGCAGGGTGAAGCCCGCTACCGCAATCAGTCCGAAAAGCCCGAGCGCGACCATTACCTCGATGAGGGTGAACCCCTGGCGCGTCCTGCGGCGGTGCAAACGCCCGGTTTTCATTCGCCGGCAACATGGGCGACGACCCGAAGGCCCCGGCGTTCAATGACCTGGATAGCCAGCTCCCGGGTGCATCGTCCATCGGACGCGAAGCGGACGGCACCCAGCGCGCCCTGGAAGCCTTCAGGGGCCAGCAGGCCGTCGCGCGACAGTCGGCCCGCCGCGAGCAATCGACGCGCTATCGTGACCGCGTCAAAGGCGAGTCCGTCCAGGAGCCCGGGGCCGCTGTGGTGCGTGGCCTCGAAGGCCTGGGCGAACCCTCCGAATGCGGCCGGATCGGGCGCGGCGATCCAGCCGCCGGCGGCCGCGTCCAGGAACGTCCCGGATTCTTCAGCCCAAAGCGAAGCGCCGAGGACCTGGACGCCCATCTCGGTGACGCTGGCGACGGACGCGGCCACCTCATGCCCTGACCGGGTGAACAATACGGCATCGGGCAGGCGTCCGCCGGACGCCACAGTCAGCTGCTCCGTCGTGATCGTGCCGGCGGCGGCAAGTTCGAAGAGTTCCAGTCCGACCAGGGCGGACGCACGCCGCGCCGCTGCGAGAGACTGGCTGGACCAGATGTCCGTTCCCCCGATGACGGCCAGCCGGCGAACGCCGCGCCCATGGGCATAGGCCAGAATGGCTGACACGCCCTGCGAGGCGGTTACACCGAGCAGAAAGGCGCCCGAACCGACCAGACCCGCGTCATTGGAAAACGTCAGGACCGGCCGCCCCGCGGCGACCGCCACGACGTCCGGGACGTCCCGGCTGAACAGGGGCCCCACGACAAGCGCGGAACCCTCCGTCACCGCCCGTTCCGCGGCCCCGCGCGCGCCGGACGGTCCGCCGCTGTCCATTACCAGAATGCCGGGATCGCGTTCATCAGCGGGTTGCGCCAGGGCCGCGGCCCGTTCCATGCTGCGCCCGACGTCGGCCGACGGGCCGGACAGCGGCAGGAGCAGCGCGACCCGCGACGTTGCTGCGGCCTGCGCTCCCGAACCGGCCGGTGTGGCGCAGGCCGAGACGAGAGGCGGAACCAACGATGCCAGAGCTGCCGAGCCCGACATTCGCAGCCAACGCCGACGATTCATTGTCATTTCAGGCTCCGTCGCTCGGGTTTGTTGGCAGGGGTGGGACGCGGGCCTTCGCGATTCTGGGCCTCGTCGCCTTCGCCATGGCCATGGTCGCCACCGTCCCGGCCCGGGTCGTCCTGCCGGCCGCATCCGTCCGGCAGGCATCGATCCCCGCCATCGGTACAATCTGGAACGGCGAGGCGGCCATCGGGGCGGAGACCGCGGTGTCCTGGCGCTTCGCACCGTTGCGGTCTGTACTGCGGCTGGGCGTCGCGACCGACGTCGTCATCCGCGGTGGCACAACCGACCTGACCGCCCGGGCCGTCTGGCGGCCCGGTCGCCTGGAGCTGGAAAACCTGACCGGCGTCGCGGGTCCGGGCCTGGTCAACGCCCTGATCGACGACCTGCCGATCCGCTGCGATCTGAGCTTTGTCGTCGATCTGGATCGTGTCGTACTGGCCGGTGCCGGATCCCGGGTCACCGGTTCGATGCGCAGCCCACCGGGTGTCTGCACGGCGGAAAACGGAATGGACACCGAAGCCGCCACGATCCCGGCCATGGTCGGTTCTGCCGCCACGGACACCAACGGCTCCACGGCCTGGCTTGCGCCGGCCGCGACCCCGCGGGGCGAACGCCTCGTGCAGATGACCATCGACCGGTCAGGAAAGCTGACGGCCACCGTGCTGGGTGCCGGCGTCCGGATGCTTCCGGCGGCCGCAGGGCAGTTGTCGATCGAAACCCAACTCTGATCCATCCTAGAGCCCCGCCAGATTGTTCAGATCGACGATCGGCATCAGGATGGCCAGGACCAGCAGCAACACCACGCCACCCATCAAGAGCAGGAGGGCGGGCTCGACCAGCGACACCAGCGTCGCGACCAATGCCCCCGTGTCATTGTCGAGGTCGGTCGCCGCGCGGGCCAGAGCCTCACCCAGCCGTCCGCTGCTTTCACCGCTCGCCACCACAGCAATCAGCATGGGGGGGAAGCAGTCGGCCTCGGTCATGGCGCGCTGCAGACTGGCCCCTTCCCGCACCCGCGCGGCCACCAGACGGGCGCGACTTCTGACCCAGGCGTTCGGCGTTACGGCAGCGGCGGCGTTGACGGCGTCCACCAGCGGCACGCCGCTACGAACCAGGGTCGCCAGGCTACCGGCGAACCGCGCCGCGTTCAGTTGAATGCTGAAGCGGGCCGTGGGTTGTTGCCGGGCGATGATCCGGCCCAGGGTCAAGACATTGGCCTCGCTCCGGAGCCATTGCCGGCCGGCCATCACGGCAACCAGGAATGCCAGGCCAAGGATCCAGCCAAACCGCCGCACCGCGTCGCTGAGACCGATCAACGCCCTCGTCAACAAGGGCAATTCGGCCCCCCGCGATACGAAGACGCGGGTGATGTCGGGCACGACATAGACCAGCATCAGTCCCACGATCAGAAGCGAGACCACCGCCAGAAGCGCCGGATAGACCATGGCCAGCCGGACCTTGCGCCGCGCCCCCTCACGCCGTTCAACGAAATCCGTCAGATGGGTCAGCACATCATCCAGTCGACCCGACCGTTCACCCGCGTCGACCGAGGCCCGGTAGTAGGCGGGAAAGACCCGGGGATGTTCGCCCAGTGCGACGGCAAAGGCGCGCCCTTCCATGATCGCACCGCGGACATTGACCAGTACCGGTCCTTCCGCGCGTCGCGCGTTCTGGGTCGCCAGGATGCGGAGGGCCTCCTCGATGCGGATACCGCTTCCGATCATGGTGGAAAGCTGACGTGTCATGGCGGCCAGGGCCTTGCTGCCGACGCGGGGCCGGAACAGGGCGGCAAGGCCCGGTCCGTTGGTGCTCGCCGTCGCCGGCGTCTGTACGGACGGCTCGACCGAGGTCGGTATCAGGCTGCGGTCGCGCAGGACGCGTCGCGCGCCGGCGGGATTGGCGGCCTCGATCACGCCCTTCCGGACCTTCCCGTCAGCATCCACCGCTCTGAAGGTAAAGGCCGGCATCGGGCTCAGGCCTCGTCCTGAACGACGCGGAAGACTTCATCGACGGTCGTCAGGCCCTCAAGGATCTTGGATGCCGCATCATCCAGCAGGGAGGGCCCGGCCGCCCTCGCCGCGCGCGCCAGTTCCGCTTCCGGCGCGCCGTCATGGATCAGGCCCTGGAAGCGCTCATCGACCTCCACGACTTCATACAGGCCAAGCCGGCCCCGGTAGCCGTCGCCGCGACATTCGCCGCAACCCGATGCGCGCCAGACCGGGGCACCGATCGGGAGGGCCCCGCCAAGGGCCTGATGGTCCGCCTCGGTCGCCCGCTTCGGCTCCCGGCAAAGCGCACACAGGCGCCGCACCAGCCTCTGGGCGACAAGACCGACCAGCATGGGTGCCAGCAGATAGCGCTCGACGCCCATATCCATCAGCCGTGTCACGCTGCTCACCGCACTGTTGGTGTGCAGCGTCGACAACACCAGATGGCCGGTCATGCTGGAGCGCACCGCGACCTCGGCCGTTTCGTGATCGCGGATCTCGCCGACCATGATGACATCCGGGTCCTGGCGCAGGATGGCCCGCAGGCCGCGCGCGAAGTCCAGGTCGATGCGGGCGTTGACCTGCATCTGGCCGATGCCCTCCAGCTCGTACTCCACCGGATCCTCGACCGTCATGATATTGCGGCTTCGATCGTTCAGCCGGGTCAGGGCGGCGTAGAGGCTGGTCGTCTTGCCGGACCCGGTGGGTCCTGTGACCAGCACGATGCCGTGCGGCCGCTCGATCATCCGCTCGAACACGGTCAGATCGCGGGGCTGCATCCCAAGGCTGGTCAGGTCCAGACGGGTGGCATCCCGGTCCAGCAGGCGCATCACGACCCGCTCGCCATACTGGGTCGGGATGGTCGAGACCCGGACATCCAGATCCAGTCCGCCCACCCGCAGCTTGACCCGACCGTCGTGAGGCAGGCGCTTTTCAGCGATGTCGAGCTGGGCCATGACCTTGATACGGCTGACCAGGAGCGGTGCCAGGGCACGGTCGGGCTCGATCATGTCCCGCAGCACGCCATCGACCCGGAACCGCACAACGACCCGCTTCTCCCGGGTCTCGATGTGGATATCCGAGGCCCCTTCCCTCACCGCCTCCAGCAACAGGGCGTTGATCAGGCGGATAACCGGGGAATCGTCGCGTTGATCCAGCAGGTCGTCGACCGCTGCTGCCGACTCCGCAAGGGCGGCCAGATCATCGCCGGACGCCGCTGTGAAATCGGCCGACTGACCGGCAAGGCTGCGATATTGCTCGCGCAGGCTGGACTCGAAGATTTCGTCGTCAACGGGCGTGAAGGTGACGTCGGGGCCGAACACCCGCTGTACCTCCAGCCTCGCATCGAGTGCCAGGCCGGGGCGGTGAAAACACGCCGGCCGGCCCTGGTCGTCCAGGCGCACCATGACGCCGTGTCGGCGGGCGAAGGCATAGGACAGGGCGGCCGGCTCCGGGCGGGCGACAGGGGTGTGCCGGACAACCGTCTCGCTCATCTGCGCACCAGCGTCAGGCGCGCATTGACCACCCCGGGTGCGATCTGGCGTTCGATCCTGGCCGAGGCCACGGTCAGCCCGGAGTCACGCTCCAGCCGATCCAGCCACTGCACGAGCCGCGTGAAGTCGACCGCCTCAAGGACAACATGGGTGACCGGGCCTTCTTGCTCGATCTGCCGGATCTGCAATGCCGACTCGCCGGCAGTAGTGGTCACAATCGCCTGCACCGTGGCCGGGCGCGCGGCCCCGGTGGCAGGAACCCTGAGGTCCGGACCGGCCGCGCGCAGGCGGACCGCCAGGCTGTCGTAGAGCCGGATTTCACCGCGTGCAGTCTCACGCGCATTGATCAGCGGCCGCAGGACGACCGTGAAAACGAGGCACAGCACCAGGACCGACGCCAGGCCCGACAACAGCGCGCGCTCGCGCCCCGAGCGGCCGTCCCGGAATGCGCGCGCCCGACCAATCCAGAGATCGACGGAAGGCGGAAGGGCCACCCGCGGCATCATCCCGCCCTCCCTGATCCGGCCAGGGTGATCGTCTGGCTGGCGCGGCCGTCCGCGACAGCGGACCCGGTGCTTGTCGGATCGAGTCCGGCCTGTCCCAGCGCAGCCTCCGCCTGCTGCAGTCCAGCCAGATCAGAGGCTTCGAGGTCCAGCGTCAGACCGGCCCCTTCGCTGTAGGTTACCGACCGGAGCGCGATCGTGGTCGCCACCGGACCCAGGGCCTGGGCCGCGCGGCTGAACAGGGGCAGAAGGCCGGCCGGGCCGTTCGACGTGCCCGGCAACATCGACCCGGCTGTGGCGGCCAGGTCACCGCCGCCCGACCCACCGGCCGCGATCACGAGAGCCTCGACCTCTGCCCGTCGGGCCTCGGCCGAGCGCATCAGGGCCACGGTGTCGACCGCGAAGATCGCGACATGGGCCAGGACTCCGGCGGCGGCGACCAGGCCCAGCCTGCGCACCCGGGGCGAGACGGTCCGGCGCGCTGCATAGCGTCCCTGGCGCAGGTTCAGCCGGATCGGCAATGTGGGCGCACGCCCGCCCGTCCACGCCGGGCCGGGCGGATCGGCAGGAATCCCGTCAGGCAGACGCTCGCCGTACGAAATCAGAACCGGCCGGTCGGCGGCCTGCCAGACGCCGGGAAAGGCCGCGCCCGGCACGGCGAAGGCAGAGCCTTCGGCAGTCCGCACGAGAGTCCGGCCCTCCTGCGCCGCCACCGACCATTCGCCCGGATCAGGCGCGGGCAGCGCCAGGGCATCCGGCACGATCACCGCTCGTCCCAGGCCCGCAGCGTCGACGAGGGCGCACCAGTGCATCATCCGGTCGTGCCGGACCACGCCCGCGAGGGAGCGCCCGGGCGAAAGCTCGCCGCCCAGGGCCGTGTGGAGAGCCTCTATCGGCTCCGAAACCTGATCCTCGATTGCGAACGGCAAGGCCGCCGCCCTCTGCGCCCGATTGGCGATCGGCAGATCCACCGCGAGAACCAGGACGTCTTCGGACGCGACCAGCACCACCGGCGTGCCCGACCAGGCGGCGTCCACCAATACAAGCGCGTCGTCGTTCAGCCGCCAGACACCTCCGACCAGAGATGATGCTTCGCCAACAACCGCTTGCGACCTGTGCTCGTTGCTCATTTCAGGCATGTTCGTCCCTTGGCGAGCAAGATATATCTGTGTTTATGTTGCGAACACCAGAGCCCGGACGATGCATTTCATCTTGATTACTCAAAAATTACATTCACCTCGCTCCGGCCTGACCCTGATCGAGATGGTTGTTGTGCTGGCCATTATCGCCGTGGTCGCGGTGATGATCGTGCCCAACGTCATCGGGCGACCCGACCAGGCCAGGGTCACCGTCGCCAGGACGGACCTGCGAACCATTTCGGCGGCCCTGAAGGTCTACCGGCTCGACAACGGCGACTATCCGACCACGGAACAGGGACTGTCTGCGCTGGTTAGGCGGCCGACGACCGCGCCCCGGCCCGCCAACTGGTCAGGTGAGGGATATCTGCCCGAAATACCGCTCGACCCATGGGGCAACCCGTATGTCTACAGAAGCCCCGGCGACACCGGCCTGTTCGACCTGGTCAGCCTGGGCAAGGACGGCAAGCCGGGCGGCGAGGCCCTGGCCGCCGATCTCACTGCTGCGGATCGCTGATCATGGCTCGCGTACGTCGCGCCGGCATGACCCTGGTCGAGGTCCTGGTGACCCTGGCGATTGTCGGCGTCATGGCGACGATGGTGGTGCTGGGTCTGGGCGAGTCCGGGCGGGATTTGACCGTGGCGACCGAAGCCAACCGGCTCAAGGACCGTCTCGGGTTTGCCGTCGACGAAGGCCTGGTGACTCGCCGTCATATCGCGCTGGCGTGGGATGAGCGCGGGTATCGCTTCCTTACACAGGGGCCTGACGGTGGCTGGACGCCGGACATCCATGCCCTGCTCGCGGACCGGCATGACCTGCCGCGCGGCATGGTTCTCGATGGCGACGCACCGGCTCTGATCGTGCTGAGCGACGGGGCGACGCGCCCGTTCGAAATGTCGATGCGCAGCGGTGTTCGATCGTGGCACATCCGGTTTGACGGCCTGACCGCGACGGCCGCAGCCGTGCGGACCGACCTGTGACGCGCCGCGAAGGGCCCCCGGTGCGACAGGGCTATACCCTGATCGAGGCGCTGGTCGCCCTGGCCATTCTGGCCGTCGCGAGCGCGGGCCTGATGCGGGCGACCATGGCGCACATCGACACTGTGGGCGGACTCCAGACACGGGCCATCGCGGACTGGGTGGCGGAGAACCGTCTCGTCGAACTGGCGGTCGACGGCGGCATCCCGCAGCCCCGCACGGATCGGGTCGAGATGCTGGGGCGGTTCTGGGATGTCGCCGTGCGTGTCGAGGGGAGCGAGGACCCCGATCTGGCGCTCGTGACGGTCGCGGTCTCGCCCGCGGGTGAGACCGGGCCCGTGGCGACCCTGACCGGCTTCGTGGACACGGGGAGCGCCGGGGCATGATCTGGCGTCGCTTGACCCTCGCCTCGATCCTCGACGTCGGGAGGGCCCCGCTGGCCTTGCCTGTCGTGACCGGGCTGGTTGTCGTGTCGATTGCCGTCGGCGCGGCCGGACTGGTCTGGCGCCTGTCGGGCCTGGATGACGGGCGAGACCGGATCGCCCTGGCCAGGACCGGCCCCGGACCGTCCGCCTCGACCGACATCATGCCCATACTGAACCTGGCGCCCTTCGGCGCTGCGGACGCCGGCGTGGAGGTGACGGCTTCGGGGATGATTCTGAAGGCTGTCTTCATGGCCTATCCTGCTGAGGCCTCCAGCGCCGTGATCTCCGTCGGTGAATCACCCCCGACCCCCGTGCGTCCCGGGCAGACCTTGACCGGCGGGGCCGTGGTGCAGTCGATCGGTATCGACCATGTCGTGCTCCTGGTCGGCGGACAGACCGAGCGGCTCGCGTTTCCCAAGCCCCCCGACACGCCTTCCGGCGACGAGGCGACCGCCCCGGTCGCGCCACCTCCCCCACCCGGACCGGCTCCGGCACCGACGGCCCGGGCCGCTGCGCCGGCACCGTCCGGCGGGGCCGGAATGGTTCCGTCCGTTGTCGAAACCTATCGTCAGAGGCTGGCGGGCAACCCCCAGGGCGTTGCCGCCGAACTGGGCATCACGGCCTCGGCCGCGGGATTTCGAGTCGGCGACAATCCGCCCGCCGAATTGCGGGCCGCGGGCCTGCGTGCCGGCGACCTGGTGGAGAAGGTCAACAACCAGCCGGTCGGAACCCTGGCCAATGCGCGCGACGTACTGGACCAGGCCATCGTTTCGGGCGGTGCCCGGGTGGAAGTCATCAGGGACGGGCGGCGGCTGACGCTGTCCTTTCCGCTTCGTTAGGAGTCGACTTGAGACGCTTTCGCCCTACCCTTTCGCTCGTCCTTTGCGCGGGCCTCTTGCTGGCGGATCCCGGCCTGGCCCGGACGGCGGCGGAACCGGTCGACACCGTGGTGGTCAACATGCGCGGGGCCGACATCAAGGATGTGGCGGAGCAGGTCTCCCGCATCACCGGACGGACCCTGATCCTCGATCCCGGCGTGGCAGGGACAGTCAATGTCGTCTCGGCCGAGCCCCTGGGCCCTGACGGTGTCTGGGACCTGTTCCTGTCGGTCCTCCGCGTCCACGGCTATGCCGCCGTCCGCAGCGGATCGGCGTGGCGGGTGGTGCCGCAAGCCGCCGTCATCCAGAGCGGAGCCGGCGTCGATCTTCGCCGCGCCCGGCCCCAGGATGTCGTCACGCGACTGATCCGGCTGCAAAATCTGTCGCCTGACCAGGCCGTCAGGGTCCTGCGCCCGCTGGTCGCCTCTTTCGGCAGCCTGGAATCGATCGGTTCGCCGCCTGCGATCGTCGTCACGGACTATGCCGAGAACGTCCGCCGGATCGAACTCCTGGCCCAGGCGCTGGACAGCGGCAGCGGTCAGGCCTTCGAGAGCCTGACCTTACGCTATGCCAATGCCGCGGACGTCGGCCAGTCGATCACCAGCCTGCTTGGCGCGGGCGGTGAAGGCGGCGGCATCCGTGTCGCCGTCGACGAACGGAGCAACCTTGTCCTCGTGCGCGGCGACGCGACCGACATCCGCGAGGCCCGGGCGGTCGCCGAGGCTCTGGATGTGCCGGGCGGAACGGCGCCGATTACCCGCGTGTTCCGGCTGAGCCATGCGGATGCGGAAGCGGTCACCGACGTCATGCGAGGCCTGCTGGGAGCGCCGGAGCAGGCGTCAAACCCGGTCGCCCGGACCCTGGCCCCGACCGGTGAACGGGACACCGGTGCGGCGGGCCTGATCGCCAGCCGGGGATCTCAGCCTCCCGGATCGGGTCCCGTCGTCGTCCCGGCCCCCGAGACCCGCTCGGGTGGCGGTATCCGCCTGGCGGACATCACAATCCAGCAGGCACCGGAGCTGAACGCCATCGTCATGCGCGGCTCGCCCGCCGCCATCGCCGAAATGGACGCCCTGATCTCCGAGCTCGATCAGCGACGGCCCCAGGTCATGATTGAAGCCGCGATCGTCGAGATCACGGGGGACCTCGCCGAGCAGCTCGGCGTCCAGTTGAGCCTCGGCGAAACCGCGCTCCAGGTCGAATCGCGTGGCGGCACCTCCTTTTCGAACGCAGGGATTTCCCTCCAGCAGCTGCTGGCGGCGCTCGGCGTGCCGGGTGCTGCCGCACTGTCATCGGAAGGCGCGTCCGCCCTGATCCGTGGGGGTGATGATTTCAGCACACTGGTCCAGGCCCTGAGCGGTTCGGCCCGGGCCAACCTGCTTTCAACGCCCAGCATCACGACGCTGGACAATCAGCCGGCCGAGATCGTCGTCGGCCAGAACGTACCCTTCAGGACCGGCAGTTTCACCACCGAGGGCAATTCGACCAATCCCTTCACAACCATCTCGAGGGAAGATGTCGGCATCACCCTGAGGGTCATTCCACGCATCCATGACGGCGATGTGATCCGGCTGGAGGTCGCCCAGGAGGTTTCAACCCTGGTGAACGCCAATCTCGCCGGCGCGGCGGACCTGATAACCAATCGCCGCAGCATCGAGACAACCGTTCTTGCGGACAATGGTCAGACGATCGTTCTGGGGGGGCTGATCAGCGACGATCGCCTGTCGGCGAACAGTCAGGTGCCTGTGCTTGGCGACATCCCGATCCTCGGGCGCGCCTTCCGCAGCTCCCGGGAGAGCACGACACGGCGGACGCTCTTCATCTTTCTGCGACCGACCATCCTGCGTGACCGGGCCGATGTGGCGGCCAACGCCCAGGCACAATATGATCGCCTGCGGTATCAGGAAACCGTCCCGACGCGCGGATGGAGCCTGTTTTCCAACCCGTCCGGTCCCCGGTTGCCCGCCGAGATCGGGCAGGTCTACTGATCAGGCTGCCGGCGCGGTGCCGTGGCAATCCCGGGCTTCGCGCCGGACCACTGCGAACAGTCCGTTCAGAGCTCGGCGGACGGCTGGATCCTTCGCGTCAGGATCGCCTGGAGCAGAGCGGCTCCGTCCGGCCGGGCCGGCCTCGCCCATGGAATGATCAGGCTGTGCCGCGTCGGCTCCGGGGTGTCGACAGGACTTGCCTTCCCGATCGCAAGCTCAAGATCCGAACGGCTCGCCACCATCAGGGTGACCATTCGCCGGCTCAACCGGGACATCGTGGCGAAGGCGGCGTCGTCCAGGGGATCGCTTGTGGCGACCACCACGCTCCAGGCGTCGGCCTCAACGAGCGCCATGGCCCGGTCCTGCAGCCAGGTCTGCAGCCGGTCCAGGCCCGGGTCCGTCACCACCGACCGATGGCCGCCGCCGGTCCAGCGCCTGAGACCCGTGACGCCGGCACAGGCTTGCGCCAGGGCCTCGTCGCTGACGGCGCCGATATCGCAGAGCACCTGTTCGACCGGACGCTGTAGTCGCGCCGCTGTGTCGCAAGCCCTGGCCAGCAGGGCGAGGTCAACGCCTTCTGTCTGCAGCAGCCGGTCGACCACGGCGTCACGGTCGCTGGACCGCGCATCGCCCCCAACCGGCCCTTCGCGCAAGGGCCGCGAGCCGCTCCGCAACGGCCGGCGAACAATCAACGCAAGCGACACGGCAGCGACCGCTGCCAGGCCTCCGGCCAGGATCAGCCAGGGATTGATTGATGATGGCGCGGGGGCAGCCCCGGCGGCGTCGGGCGGCGCGGGCGCGCGCAAGGCCTCCAGCGCGCCGGGCCGCAGTTCCGGCGGCGCGATGCTGACCATGTCCGGTCGCGGCCTTTGGGCAAGGGCGGCCTGCAGGTCCATCAGACGGAAACCATCATCCGTCCGCAACAATGCGATCCCCTCGTCAGCCAGCACAACCGAAAACGCCTCGGCCAGTTCCGTCGCGGTCATGGTCTCGGCCACCCGAAAGGTGATCTCGGCCTCCAGCCCGGCGTCGATCGCGGTCACGGATCCCAGCGACTGGATCAGCACCGCCTCGGCCGCTTCGGCCAGCGGAGCCTCATCCAGGCTGATCAAATAGTAGGCGGTCGACGAAGGCCCGGCCGGAGGCGGTGGGGGAGACGCCTGTGCTGCGGGAACCGCTGCCGACACGACGAACCAGACGGCCCAGGCGGTCAGAATGCTTCTTCGATGAATACGCATGAGTGCCCAGAATTTCGTCCACGCAGACCGCGACGGTACCCCACTTTCGCGTCCCGACAAATCGGTAAGGTTGCAGGCCTGAAAAGTCGCAACCCTGCCTTTTGTTGTCCTGCCTGACGCGATTCATCGCGGGCTTCATCAAGACCGGAACGTGCCTGCGCCAACCCAACGTCAGCTTCGGAGGAACAGCTCGTGCAGATCGAGGCGATTGCCCGATGGACCAGGTCCATCGCCCTCCCTGTGGTGCTCGTCGCCGGCCTTGCCAGCTGCAGCGGCGGCGGGAACAACAACAACGGGTGGGGCGTGTCGCCGCCACCGCCTGCCACCGTGCCGACCAACGATGCGGAAGCCGCGCGGTTTCTGACCCAGGCGACCTTCGGCCCGACCGATAACGACATCGCTGCATTGAGGCCGCTGGGATATGCGGCCTGGGTCGATCTCCAGATCGCCATGCCCTCGCCGTCGCACCTGGCCTATGTGGACAACCGGCTGGCCCAGCTGCGCGTCACCCAGCCATCGACGCCGTATAACGCCATCCATTTCTACGAGAGCTTCTGGCTCTATGCCGCGACCAGTCCGGCCCAGCTTCGTGAGCGGATGAAGCTGGCCCTGTCCGAGATTTTCGTCATCTCGATGGTCGACACGGGTGTCGATCCCCGGGGAGCCGCCGCCTATTACGACATGCTGGGTGCCAATGCCTTCGGCAACTACCGCACGCTTCTACAGCAGGTCAGCACCCATCCGATGATGGGGGTCTACCTGACCCATCTGGCCAACCAGAGAGAAGATCCCGCGACCGGCCGGAACCTTGACGAGAACTACGCCCGCGAAGTGCTGCAGCTGATGAGCATCGGCGTACACCGGCTGAACCCCGACGGCACCGTCATGACCGACGGCTCCGGGGCACCGATCCCCGCCTATACAGCAGCCGACATCTCCGGGCTGGCGCGGGTTTTCACCGGCATGAGCTGGTATTCTCCGGCACCGTCGAACGCCACCTTCTTCGGACGCGTCAGGGACCCGGACGCCAGCGTCCGGCCGATGATCGTCTATCCGGCCTTCCATTCCACCGCGTCCAAATCCTTCCTCGGCACCACCCTCGCAGGCGGCTCCACCGACGGTGCCGCCGAGGTGACCGCCGCGCTCGACGTCATCTTCAACCACCCCAATGTGGGCCCGTTCGTCAGTCGCCAGCTGATCCAGAGACTGGTGACCAGCAACCCCAGCCCGGCCTATGTGCAAAGGGTGGCCGCCGTGTTCAACAACAACGGGGCCGGCGTGCGCGGTGACCTTGCGGCCGTGGTCCGCGCCATCCTCCTGGACCCGGAGGCGCGTGACATGTCCGCCGTCAACGGCAGCACCTTCGGCAAGGTGCGCGAACCCGTGATCCGCCTTGCCAACTGGATGCGGGCCTTCGGCGCGACCTCGGTCTCGGGCAACTATGTCATCAGCTCCACCAGCGCGCCCGGCACGTCCTTGGGCCAGTCGGCGCTTACGGCGCCGTCCGTGTTCAACTTCTACAGGCCCGGCTATGTGCCGCCCAATACCCGGCTGGGCGCGGCCGGCCTGACGGCGCCGGAGTTCCAGATCGTCGATGAAGTAAGCGTCGCCGGCTACGCCAACACCATGTTGAGGGTTCTCTCGGAGGGCATTGGCCTCGGCAACGACGTGCGCTCGACCTATGCCGCCGAAATGGCCATAGCCGGCGACACGCCGGCCCTGGTCGAGCGGATCAACCGCCTGCTCCTGTATGGCCAGATGTCGCCCACGCTGCGCTCGCGCATCACCGACAGTGTGAACAGCATCGCCATTCCCGGCTCCGGTGCCACCCAGGCGCAGATCGACGCCGCCCGACTGAACCGGGTGAGGCTGGCCATCTACATGACGATGATTTCCCCCGAATACCTGGTTCAGCGGTGAGGACAGAACCATGACACAGACTCCGCTTGACCGCCGTCAGCTGCTCCGTATCGGGGGCGGCCTCTCGATCCTGGGTGCCGCCGCTCCCTTCGCCGCCCAGCTTGCGGCCGCGGGATCCGCAGCCAGCCAGAGTGCTCCGGACTACAGGGCTCTGGTCTGCGTCTTCCTGCAGGGCGGCAATGACTCCCACAACACGGTGCTGGCGACAGACAGTGACTCCTTCGGTCGCTATTTCGCGGCTCGCAACACCGGTGACGATCCGATCGCCCTGATGCCGCCGGGCACGCCGCCGACGGCGGTCGGAGCGGTGTCGCCGGTGACCGGCCGCACCGTCACGGCGCGATCACCCGAAGCCTGGGGCGGCGTCCTGCCGATCGTGCCCCGAACGCCCAATCCCGTTCCGGCAGGAACCAGCGCCCCGGTCCGGACCTTCGCCCTGCATCCGATGCTGGCGTCGCTCCGGACACTGTTCAACGCTGACCGACTGGCCATCGTCGCCAATGTCGGCACCCTGATCCGGCCGATCACCAAGGCCCAGTACCTGGACCGGTCGGTCGCCTTCCCCGCCAATCTTTTCTCGCACAATGACCAGCAGTCCACCTGGCAGGCCGGCGCTTCCGAGGGGGCCCGGACCGGTTGGGGCGGCCGGTTCGGCGACGTCCTGGCAGGGATGAATGGCACGAACAGCCTGTTCACGGCGATCTCCACCGCCGGCAACGCCGTCTTCCTGTCCGGTCAGAACGTGGTCCAGTACCAGATGACCACGGCGGCGCAGCCGGCCGTTGTGGTCAATGCCAGCACCGGCTCGGGCCTTTTCGGCTCGACCGTGGCGCCGTCGCGTATCCGCGAGCTCATCCAGGATCAGAGCGCGGCCAGCATCCTGGCTGCGGACTATGCCTCGATCACCGCCCGATCTATCGGGTCGGCGGCGACGATCAACAACGCCTTCGCCCTGCCGGCCGCGGCTGCCATCCCGGGCCCGGCCACCTTCGTCAACCCCATCACCGGCGTGGCGGAGACCAACACCCTGGCCCTTCAGCTGTATACCGTGGCCAGGATGATCGCCACGAACAGCGCCCTCGGCCTGCGCCGACAGGTCTTCTTCGTCAGCCTGGGCGGATGGGACAGCCACGACATCCAGAACACGACCCAGCCGAACAATCTGGCCAAGCTGGCGCAGGCCCTGTCGTACTTTGACAACGTCCTGGGTTCGGTGGGCGGCCTGAACATGCGGAACGCAGTGACCACCTTCACCGCCTCCGACTTCTCGCGCACCTTCACAACGAACGGCGACGGGACGGACCACGCCTGGGGCGGTCACCATTTCGTCATGGGCGGTGCCGTGCGCGGCGGCGACATCTACGGCCAGTATCCGACGCTGGGTGTCGATCTCGGCTCGTTCCGCAATCCGGACATGGCGGGCAGTTCGCTCGTGCCCACCACGTCGGTCGATCAGTACGCGGCGACGATGGGACGCTGGCTCGGCGCATCAGAAGCGAGCCTGGACGGGATTTTTCCGAACCTGAGGAATTTCTCCCCTCGCGATCTCGGGTTCATGTCGACCTGATACCGACCGCTGGCCGCGGAGAACATCTGCCTTCGGACCGACGGCGCTTCAGGGATCGTTCCTGCCAGACAGCGAGTCTGCAGCCGCCGGGGTGGCCTGTTCAGTTCGGATGCTTGCGTCGAAAAAGATCCGCGAGCCCCGTTCACCCGGGCCGCCCCGTCGCGAACCGCGGCCAGGGTATGGGGGCCGGTAGCCTGACGGTTTCGGGTACCCGCTGACCCGTGGGC
>CAZFQC010000028.1:1465-16996 GCA_964520795.1 uncultured Brevundimonas sp. | reverse complement strand
ATCGAACGACAAGGGGGGAAGACCTTGGTCCTGACAATTCTGCTGACGGCCCTGGCCTTGCTGGCGACGGCCTTCGTCGTCGTACTCGGACGGGCGGCGCTGAAGCGGGGGGTCGGCGCGCCCGGCCCTGAGTCAGTAATCCTCGGCGCCGTCGCCAATTTCTTCGACACGCTCGGCATCGGCTCCTTCGCCCCGACCACGGCCTGGCTGCGCTTTCGCAAGATGACGCCCGACAGCTTTATCCCCGCCACCCTGAACGTCGGCCACGCCCTGCCGACGATGGTGCAGTCGGCGGTCTTCCTCGTGCTGTTGGGCGTGCATGTCGATCCGATGCTGCTGGTGTCCTGCATCGTCGCAGCGGTGGCCGGCGCTGTCGTGGGCGCGCCGCTGATGGTCAGGGCTCCGGTGCGGGTGGTGCAGGGGATTGTCGGCGTCGCCCTGCTGATCGCCGCGGCGCTCTACGCCATGAGCAATCTCGACCTGATGCCGATCGGCGGAACCGCGGCCGCGCTGGAGCCCCGCCTGCTGTGGATCGCCGTCGCCGCCCATTTCGTCATGGGGATGCTGATGGCCTTCGGGATCGGCCTCTACGCCCCGTCCCTGATCCTGCTCAGCCTGCTGGGCCTCGACCCGCGCCTGGCCTTCCCGGTCATGGCCAGCGCCTGTGCCTTCCTGATGCCGACCACCGGCTTCCGCTACATCAACGCCGAACGTATCGACCTCCGGATCGTCATCGGCATCGCCCTGGGCGGCATTCCGGCCGTTCTGGTCGCGGCCTTCGTGGTCAAGGAAATGCCGATCGAGCCGCTGCGCTGGGCGGTCGTGGTTGTGGTCCTCTATGCCGCCGCCCTGCTGTTGCGGGCAGCGGCCAGGAAGGACGTCGCGGCGGCCTAGTGGCGAACGCGGACGTAGTCGCCGGGCGCGGCGACGCCGGCCTTCAGCTTGCCTGAGCCGACCTTGCGCGCCTTGACCTTGTCGTCGGCGGCGGCGGCGTCGAGCCAGCCCTGCCATTCCGGCCACCACGAGCCGGGCTTCTGTTCGGCGCCGGCCAGCCATCCGTCGGCGTCTGCCGGGGCGTCGTCATTGGTCCAGTAGCCGTGCTTGTTGGCCGCCGGCGGATTGATCATGCCGGCATTATGGCCAGAACCGCCCAGCAGGAACCGCGTCGGTCCGCCGAAGAAATGCCGGCCGGCATAGGTGTTCTTCCAGGCCGAGACATGGTCATCCTTGAGCGCCACGATCATGACCGGCGTCTCGATCGCCTTGAGGTCCAGCGTCACACCGTCGATCGCGACACCGCCGTCCTTGAGCTGGTTTCCACGCAGGATCTGGCGGCCGTACTCCTTGAGCATCCGCGCCGGGATGCGCGAGCCATCGTCGAACCACCACAGCAGGTCCGAGGCGCGGACCTCGTCGCCGAGCAGATAATGGTTCACGACCGACGACCAGATCAGGTCATTGGCGCGCACCGCCGAGAACAGCTTGGTCAGATCGTGGGCCTCGACATAGCCCTTCTCATCGAGATAGCGGTCGAAGGCGTTCAGATCGTTCTCGCTGGTGAACACCGACCATTCGCCCATATCGCCGAAGTCGACGAGAGTCGCGATCAGGGTGGCCGAAGCGATGCGGTCGGCCCGGCCGGTCTGGGCAAGATACGCCAGCGTCATCGCCGAAAGCGTGCCGCCGAGGCAGTAGGACACAAGATCGGCGTCCACCTCTCCCGTCGCCTGCTCGACCGCGTCCAGGGCAGCCACGACGCCGTCCTTCACATAGGCATCCATGCCGGTGTCGGCGTGGCTTTCGTCCGGATTGGCCCAGGAGATGACGAACACTGTATGGCCCTGGTCGACCAGCCACTTCAGATAGCTGGCCTTGGGCGTCAGGTCGAAGAGATAGTATTTGTTGACCAGCGGCGGCACGAACAGCAGCGGGCGACGATAGACCGTGTCGGTCGTCGGCGCGTACTGGATCAGCTCCATCAGGTCATTCCTGAAGACAACTGCGCCCGGTGTGGCGGCGACATTGACGCCCAGTTCGAAGTCGTTCGGCGCGCGGCGTCCGACCAGCCCCTGCCCCTTGCCGACATCCTCCAGCAGGTTTGACAGGCCGGTCATCAGGTTCAGACCCCCGCTCTCGATCGTGCGGCGAGCGACCTGTGGGTTGGTGTGCGGGAAGTTGGTCGGCGCCAGGGCGTTCATCATCTGGCGGCTGGCGAAATCGACCTGTGCCCGGGTGGCGTCGTCCACCGGCGCAGCAGCGACGAAATCCTGCAGCTGGCGCGCGGCGAGCAGATAGGCCTGTTTCAGATAGTCATAGACCGGCTCTTCGCTCCACGCCGGGTCGGAGAAGCGACGGTCCCCCTTGGCCGGTGCCGCGACCGGGGTGGCTTCCTGGCCAAGGGTCCGCTCGCCCATGGTGCGCCACAGGGCGGTCCAGTCGTTCCAGTTCTTCGCCTGGGCCTCGAACAGGGTAGCCGGCTGCGTCAACACCGCGGTGTTGAAGTCGATCATCGCCCGCGTCAGCGTCGTCGGGTCGTAGGGCAGCGCCCGGGGTGTGGCGGCCTGGACCATGGTCGTGCGCACCGCGGCGGCGGCGTTCTGCATCAGGGTGGTCAGGGCTTCAGCCACGACGCCCGGATCGGGCAGCTGGGGAACCGGCGGCGGGGAGACGGTCATGGGCAGGCCTTCCGCTTACAGCGAGACGAGAACATCCACGGCCGCGCAATCACGCGGGGCCACGAACAGCAACGCCAGGGCGCGATCCGGGTTCTCGGCGGCCCAGATCGGGCAGGGCGCGTCGAGCGCGTCGATCAGCGCGGCTGTCGACGTCGGAATAGCGGTCCGGATGGCGGGCGTATAGGCGGCGGAGTCGAAGGCCATGACGGTGTCCTCGGAACGGAGACGTTCGGATGGCGGCGATATGCCATGGCTTTTCTGTCCTGACGATGCCAAGGATTGCGCAATCGTTGTGCATTTTTGCACAGGAGCAGAGCGTGGCGGATTTCAACTGGAACGACCTGCGCGCCTTTCTGGCCGTGGCCCGCACCGGTCGCCTGACCACCGCGGCGGCGCGGACCGGGATGGACCACACCACGGTCGCCCGACGTATCGCCGCGCTCGAGGACGGGCTCGGCGCCCGCCTGTTCGATCGCAGCCCCCAGGGCTACGCCCTGACGCCGCACGGCGAACGGCTGATGCCGACGGCCGAGAAAATCGAAAGCCTCACCCTCCTGGCTGCCAACGAACTGGGCGAGGCCGATCAGGCCCTGTCAGGCACGGTGCGGATCGGCGCGCCCGAGGGCTTCGGAAGCTATGTCCTGGCGCCCCTGATGGCGAAGCTCGCCGACCGGCACCCTGGGCTGGATATCCAGCTTGTGGCCATCTCCGGCGTCCTGAGCCTCTCCAAGCGCGAGGCCGACATCGCCGTGACCCTCAGCGCGCCGCGCGAGGGTCGGCTGATCTCGCGCAAGCTGACCGACTATGGCCTCAGCCTGTACGCCGCCCCCGCCTATCTCGACGCCCGCCCGCCGATCCGGACCCGCGCCGACATGGCCGGCCAGCGGTTCATCGGCTACATCGGCGATCTGCTCTATGCGCCCGAGCTCGACTATATGCAGGCGCCCGACGTCGACATCCATGTCGCCCTGCAGAGCTCCAATCTGATCGCCCAGCTTCAGGCGGCTCTCGCCGGCGCCGGCCTGTGCGTCCTGCCCGACTTCATCGCCGCGCGTGAGAGCGGCTTGCGGCGCGTCCTGCCCGAGGCGGTGCACCTGGACCGCAGTCTGTGGCTGGTGACTCACGCGGATCTCAAACCACTGGCCCGCATCCGGGCCGTGACAGCGATGATCGTCGAGGCGGTCAAGGCCGACCGGGCGATGTTCACCGGCGGCTGAACGGCCCCTGAGACAAGGCGCTGTGGGCCAGGGCGATCGCGCCCAGCGGGCCGGCCAGGGCCCCCAGCCCGGGCGGCTGGACGAAGGCGTCCAGGTCGGCGGCGATCCGGTCGGCCGTGGCATAGCCCGCCAGACTGTCGAGCAGGGCGGCGCGCAGGCGCGGGAACAGCCATCCCTGCCCATCCGCCACGCCGCCGCCGATCAGGATGCGCTCGGGCGCGGTGGTCAGGACCAGATTGTGCATCAGGCCGCCGAGGGCATGGACAACCATGTCCCAGACCGGGTCACCGGGTTCGAGCGTGTCTCCCGGTCGCCCCGCCCGCGCCGCCACCGCGGGGCCCGAAGCGAGCCCTTCCACGCAGTCGCCATGGTAGGTGCAGACTCCCGGCCAGTCGTCTCCCGCTATCCGGCCGATCCGCAGATGCCCGGCCTCCGAATGCCCCAGTCCCCGCACCGATCGCCCGTCGATGATCGACCCCACGCCGATGCCGGTTCCGACCGTGACATAGGCATGGCTGCGCAACCCCCGCGCCGCGCCCCACAGACCTTCCGCCAGGGCGGCGCCGTTGACGTCGGTGTCGATCGCCAGGGGGACGCCGCTCCCCTCGCCCAGCGCCGTCAGCCCCGCCCCGCTCCATCCCGGCTTGGTCGTCGTGACCACCTGGCCGAAGCGCGGCGAGCGGTCGTCCAGCTCCAGCGGACCGAAGCTGGCCACACCGAGCGCCGCGAACCCCGGACCCGACCGCCAGCGCTCCAGCACCGCGGCGATGGCTCCCAAGGTCTCCTTCGGCGTGGTGGTCGGAATACGCACCTGCTCGCGGACGTCGCCCGGTCCGCTCGCCAGCAGGCAGACGACCTTGGTGCCGCCCAGTTCCACTCCCGCGACCAGCGGCGTCTCAGTTCTGTCCGTCATTCGCCCACCCTGCCCTGTCGAACCGGGTTCAGCTACCCGCGCAACCAGTTCTGGACTATCGTCCGATTTTGTTTCAAGCTTAAAATATGTTGTCGGATCGGCCTGTCAGAAGCATCGCCGTCGTGGGGGCCGGGCCCGGCGGCCTGTACCTCGCCATCTCCCTCAAGCTGCGCGATCCCTCGCTGGAAGTCGTTGTGCACGAGCGCAACCGGCCCGATGACACCTTCGGCTGGGGCGTGGTCTTCTCGGACCAGACCCTCGCCAATCTCAAGGCCAATGACCCCGAGACCGCGGAGATCATCGAGGCGGCGTTCGTCCACTGGGACGACATCGACGTCCACATCCACGGCCAGACCATCCGCTCGGGCGGCCATGGGTTCGCGGGCATCGGCCGGCAGCGGCTGCTGACGATCCTGCAGGACCGCGCCCGCTCGCTCGGCGTCGGGCTGCGATTCGAGGACGAGGTCGCCGACATCCGCGCCCTGCCCGCCGACGTCATCGTCGCCGCTGACGGCCTGAACAGCCGCATCCGCAACGACCACCCCGAGGTCTTCGGCGTCGACATCGACGTGCGGACCAACAAATACATCTGGCTGGGCACGAAACAGGCGTTCGACGCCTTCACCTTCGCCTTTGTCGAGACCCCGCACGGCTGGATCTGGGCCCACGCCTACCAGTTCGAACCCGGTGCCTCGACCTTCATCGTCGAGTGTTCCGAGGCGACCTGGCGCGGCCTCGGCTTCGACGCCATGGACCAGGACCAGACCTGCCGCGCGGCGGAAAGCCTGTTCGCCGACTGGCTGGGCGGCCATGCCCTGATGAGCAACGCCAGGCACCTGCGCGGCTCGGCCTGGCTCAACTTCCCGCGGGTCGCCTGTTCGAACTGGCGCGACGGCAAGGTCGTCCTGCTCGGCGACGCCGCCCATACCGCGCATTTCTCGATCGGCTCGGGAACAAAGCTGGCCTTCGAGGACGCCATCCGTCTGGCCGAGACCCTGACAGAGGCCAACGATCTCGACGCGGGCCTCGCCGCCTATGAGGCCGAACGCAGAATCGAGGTGCTGAAGCTGCAGAGCGCCGCCCGCAACTCGACAGAATGGTTTGAGACCCTCGATCGCTACGTCGGGCTCGATCCCCTTCAGTTCACCTACAGCCTGCTGACCCGCAGCCAGCGCGTCAGCCACGAAAACCTGAGGCTTCGGGACCGCACCTTCCTGAGTGGCGTCGAGCGGTGGTTTGCCGCCAACGCCGGCGCTCCGTCTACGGACAATCCGCCGCCGCCCATGTTTGCGCCGCTGAAACTGCGCGGGCTGACCCTGCCCAATCGCTTGGTCGTCTCGCCGATGTGCATGTATTCGGCGGTCGACGGAACGGTCGGGGACTTTCACCTCGTCCATCTCGGCGGGCGCGCACTCGGCGGTGCAGGTCTGGTCTTCACCGAGATGACCGACGTCTCCGCCGACGCCCGCATCACCCACGGCTGTGCCGGTATGTACCGCCCCGAACACCGCGACGCCTGGACGCGGATCGTCGACTTCGTCCACGCCCAGGGCTCGCGCATCGCCATTCAGCTGGCCCACGCCGGCCGCAAGGGATCGGTCGAGCGACCCTGGGGTCCGCGCGCTGACAAACCCCTCGAGAATGGCTGGTCGCTGATCGCCCCCTCACCCATTCCGTGGTCAGATGAAGACCAGACTCCGCGCGAAATGACCCGCGCCGACATGGACCGCGTGCGCGATGACTTCGTCCGCGCGACCCTCTGGGCCGACGAGGCAGGGTTCGACATGGTCGAACTGCACTGCGCCCATGGCTACCTGCTGTCGTCCTTCCTGACGCCGATATCCAACCATCGGGACGACGACTACGGCGGTTCGGTCCAGAACCGGCTGAGATTCCCGCTCGAAGTCTTCGCCGCCATGCGCGCCGTATGGCCGACCGAAAAGCCAATGTCAGTCCGCGTGTCCGCGACCGACTGGGTCGACGACGGCATGACGCCCGAGGACTCCGTCGCTATCGCCCGCGCCTTCGCCGAGGCTGGCTGCGACCTGATCGACGTCTCGGCCGGATCGACCACGCCCGAGGCGCAGCCGATCTACGGCCGGATGTTCCAGACGCCCTTCAGCGACCGGATCCGCAACGAGGCGGGTGTTGCGACCATGGCCGTCGGCAACATCTACGAGGCCGACCACGTCAACAGCATCCTGGCCGCCGGCCGCGCCGATCTGTGCGCCCTGGCCCGGCCCCATCTGGCCGATCCGAACTGGAGCCTGCGGGCCGCCGCCGAACTGGGCTGGCGCGGCCAGTCGCCGCCCGTCCAGTACCTGGCCGGCTTCGCCCAGCTGGCCCGGAACCTCGAGAAGCAGCAGCAGGCTGGACCCGTATGAGCCTGACCGGACATCACGCCGTCGTCACGGGCGCCGGCTCGGGCATCGGCCGCGCCACGGCCGAACGGCTGGCCGAGGCCGGCTGTCAGGTCACCCTGATCGGCCGGCATGTCGCCCGCCTGAACGAGACCGCTGACCGTATCGGCGACCTTGCCTTCGCCGCCCCCGCCGACGTCACCGATCCGGACGCCCTCGCCGCCGCCATCGAGGTCGGCCGCGACCGGTTCGGACCGATCGATATTCTGGTGAACAATGCCGGCGCTGCGTCTTCGGCACCCTTCCTCAGGACCGATGCCGACGCACTGCGCGCCATGCTGTCCCTGAACCTTGAGGCACCCGCCGAGGCCGCGCGTCTGGTCTTGCCGGGCATGTTGACGCGACGGTGGGGCCGCATCATCAATGTCGCTTCGACCGCCGGGCTCAAGGGTTACCCTTATGTCTCGGCCTATGTGGCCGCCAAACACGGGCTGGTCGGCCTGACCCGGGCGCTGGCGCTGGAGGTCGCGCCGAAGGGTGTCACCGTCAACGCCGTCTGTCCCGGCTTCACCGACACTGATCTGGTCGCCCGCTCGGTCGAGGCCATCAGCGGCAAGACCGGCCGCAGCGAAGAGGAGGCCCGGGCCGCCCTCGCCGCCTCCAATCCGCAGGGCCGGTTGATCACCCCGGACGAGGTGGCGATGACCATCGTCTGGCTGTGCGGCGGTGGGGCCTCGGGCGTCAACGGCGCCGCGGTCCCGGTCGCGGGCGGCGAGTTGTGAGCGCCGTCCTCGCCTCATTGCCGGACAGGCTGGGCGGCGCGCCGGACGGCAAACGATCGCTGAGGCTTTGGCTGCGGTTGCTCACCTGCTCGACCCGGATCGAACAGACCGTATCGCAACGGCTGCGCGACGAGTTCGGCTCCACCCTGCCCCGTTTCGACATGCTGTCCGCGCTGGACCGCGCGGGCGAAGCGGGCCTTACGATGGGAGAGGCCGCGGGGATGCTTATGGTGTCCAATGGCAATGTCACCGGCCTGGCCGCCCGGCTCCGGGCCGACGGTCTGATCGAGGCCATGGCCGGCGCCGACCGGCGCGTGCAGCGCGTCCGCCTGACACTGCTGGGTCAGACCCGATTCACCGCCATGGCCCGGGCCCACGAACGCTGGATCGAGGCCCTGTTCGCCGACCTGACGGCGGACGAGGCCGATGACCTGACCCGCCTGCTGGAGCGCACCAAACGGTCGCTTCACGCCACCACCCCCGAAGAACTGGGCCCGAGGAGCTGAACAGATGAAGGCGCGCGACTACAAGGCGGCCCATTTCCTGTGGTCGGTCGATGCCGACGGCGTCGCGACCCTGACCCTGAACCGGCCCGAGCGGAAGAACCCGCTGACGTTCGAGTCCTATGCCGAGATGCGCGACCTGTTCCGCGCCCTGGTCCACGCCGCCGACTGCAAGGTGGTGATCGTCACCGGCGCGGGCGGCAATTTCTCGTCGGGCGGCGACGTGCATGAGATCATTGGCCCGCTGACCGAAATGGACATGCCGGGCCTGCTGGAATTTACCCGCATGACCGGCGATCTGGTCAGGGCCATGCGTGGCTGCCCCCAGCCCGTCATCGCGGCGCTGGACGGTGTTTGCGTCGGGGCGGGTGCCATCATGGCCATGGCGTCGGACCTGCGTATCGCCACGCCGCGGACGAAGACCGCCTTCCTGTTCACCCGCGTCGGCCTGGCCGGCTGCGACATGGGGGCCTGTGCCATCCTGCCCCGCCAGATCGGTCAGGGCCGCGCCTCCGAACTGCTGTTCACCGGCCGGGTGATGACGGCCGACGAGGGCGAGCGCTGGGGCTTTCACAACCGCGTCGTCGAGGGCGAGGCCCTGATGGAGACCGCGCTGGAATTGGCCCGCTCGCTGGCCCGGGGTCCGACCTTTGCCCACGGCATCACCAAGAACCAGCTCAACGTTGAATGGGACATGAGCCTGGACGCCGCCATCGAGTCCGAGGCCCAGGCCCAGGCCATCTGCATGAAGACGAATGACTTCCGCCGCGCCTATGAGGCCTTCGCCGCCAGGCGAGAGCCGATGTTCGAGGGGAACTGACCATGGCGGACCGCAGCTTCCTCGACTGGCCCTTTTTCGACGAGCGCCACCGGGCCTTCGCCGCTGACCTGGACGCCTGGGTCGGCAGGACGGACGCCATGGGCCTGCACGGTGACCACGACCTCGACGGCGATTGCCGTACGATTCTCAAGGCGCTGGCCGAGGGCGGCTGGCTGAACAATGCTGTGCCGGACGCCGACGGCAAGCTCGACGTTCGCACCCTGTGCCTGTCCCGCGAGACCCTCGCCCGCCGCTCCGGCCTGGCCGATTTCGTCTTCGCCATGCAGGGCCTGGGCTCCGGCCCGATCAGCCTTTTCGGCACGGATGAGCAGAGGGCGCGCTGGCTCCCGGGCGTCGCCGCGGGCGAAGTCATGGCCGCCTTCGCCCTGTCCGAGCCCGACGCCGGATCGGACGTCGCCGCCCTGTCGACCACCGCGCGCCGGGATGGCGACGGCTGGGTGCTGGACGGGACCAAGACCTTTATCTCCAACGGCGGGCTCGCCGATCGCTACACGGTCTTCGCCCGCACGGGCGAGGCACCGGGCGCCAAGGGTCTCAGCGCCTTCGTGGTCGATGCGGAAACACCCGGCTTCGAGATCGTCGAGCGCATCCCTCTGATGGCCCCCCACCCCTTGGCCACGATCCGGTTCAACGGTTGCCGCATCGACGGCGATCGCCTTCTCGGCGCACCGGGTGAAGGCTTCCGGATCGCCATGGGCACGCTGGATGTGTTCCGCCCCACCGTCGCCGCCGCCGCCCTCGGCTTCTCGCGGCGCGCCTTCGATGAGGCGGCCTCGCGCACCATCTCCCGCAAACTGTTCGGTGCCCCGATGAGCGACCTGCAACTGGTGCAGGCGTCCCTCGCGGACATGGCGCTGAAGATCGACGCCTCGGCCCTGCTGATCTACCGCGCCGCCTGGCTGAAGGATCAGGGCGCGCCGCGCGTGACCCGCGAGGCAGCCATGGCCAAGCTCTATGCGACCGATGAGGCGCAGGCCGTCATCGACGCCGCGGTCCAGCTGTTCGGCGGTCTCGGCGTCGTCTCGGGCCAGCCGGTCGAGCGGCTGTACCGCGAGATCCGCGCCTTGCGCATCTACGAGGGCGCGTCGGAGGTGCAGAAGATCGTCATCGCCCGACAGGCGCTGGCGGCCATGGCCGGAGCCGCCCATGGGTGAGACCTCCCATATCGACCGGTTCGTGCTCGACCATCTGCCGCTATCCGCGCAGCAACCAGACCTGATCTTCAACCTGCCTGAGCTCGCCTATCCGGAAAGGCTCAACGCGGCCGCCGAACTCCTGCGACGCGCGATTCAGACGGCCGGACCGGATGCCCGCGCCCTGATCGATTCCGACCACGAATTCTCATGGGCTCGCGTCGACGCCATCTCGGGCCGGATGGCGCATGTGCTGGTCGGGGAGATGGGACTGGTACCCGGCAATCGCGTGCTGCTGCATGGGCCGAACAGCTCGTGGACGGTGATGGCCTGGTTCGCGATCCTCAAGGCTGGCGGGGTGGTCGTCGCCACCATGCCGATGCTCCGCCCGGCCGAGCTGGCGACCGTGATCGACAAGGCGAAGATCAGCCATGCCCTGGTCTACGCCTCCCTTGCCGAAGCCGTGACCGAGGCGCAGGCGGCGTCCGCGTCGCTGACACAGGTCATGGACTCGGCCACGCTTCAGAAGGCTGCACAGGCCTTGCCTGCCGGGCTCCGTTTCAGCCCCGTCGACACGGCCGCCGACGACCCCGCCCTGATCGCCTTCACCTCGGGCACCACCGGCAAGCCCAAGGGCTGCGTCCATTTCCATCGCGACATCCTCGCCATGGCCGACACCTTCGGACGACATGTCGTCGGCCTGACGAAGGACGACATCGTTGCAGGCACCCCGCCGATCGCTTTCACCTTCGGCCTCGGAGGGCTGGTGGTCTTCCCGGCGGCCGTCGGTGCCGCCAGTGCCTTCGCGCCGCGCCCCGGCTTCGAGGCTCTGGCGGAGACCATCGCACGGCATAGGGCCTCCGCCCTGTTCACCGCCCCGACGGGTTACCGTGCCTTGCTGAAACTGACCGGCGACCAGGATTTTTCCAGCCTGCGAACCTGCGTCTCCGCCGGCGAGGCCCTGCCCGCCGCCACCTCCGATGCCTGGCACGAAGCTACCGGCGTCCGCATCATCGACGGCATCGGCTCGACCGAGATGATCCACATCTTCATTTCCGCCAGTGGCGAAGACATACGCCCGGGTGCCACCGGCAAGGCTGTTCCCGGCTATGAGGCGCGCATTATAGACGCAGACGGCCACGCCCTTCCGGCGGGCCAGACCGGCCGTCTGGCCGTACGCGGCCCGACAGGCTGCCGCTATCTCGATGACGACCGGCAAGCGGTCTATGTCCAGGACGGCTGGAACCTGACCGGCGACGTCTACCGGATCGATGAGGACGGCTATTTCTGGTTCGTGGCCCGCGCCGACGATATGATTGTCTCGTCCGGCTACAACATCGGCGCGCCCGAGGTCGAAAACGCCCTGCTGCGCCATCCCGCCGTCGCCGAGGCGGCCGTCATCGGCATTCCCGATCCTGAGCGAGGCCAGATCGTGAAGGCATTCGTGGTGCTCAACGCCGGTCACGCCGCCACCGACCCGCTGCGAACTGCCCTGCAGGACCACGTGAAGAGTGTCATTGCCCCTTACAAATACCCCCGCGCTGTCGACTTCGTGGAGGCCCTGCCCAAGACCCAGACGGGCAAGCTGCAGCGCTTCCGGCTCAAGGAGCCGACATGACGGGCAAGATCTTCACTACCGAGCGACGCGTCCGCTTCGCCGACTGCGACGCGGCGGGGATCGTCTTCTACCCGCGCTATTTCGAGATGCTGAACGGGGTAGTCGAGGACTGGTTTGCCGGACCGCTTGGAGTGTCGTTCCGCGAACTGCACCTGAACCGCCATGTCAGCGTCCCGACCGCCGCCGTCGAGGCCCGCTTCATCGCTCCGTCACGGCTTGAAGACGAGCTGACCTTCGCCCTCACGGTCACGAAACTGGGCGGAGCATCCTGCGGGCTCCGTCACCGGATCACCGCCGGAGGTGACCTGCGCTTTGAAGCGACCCAGACCATCGTCCATGTCGGCACCGCGCTGAAGCCTGAGCCATGGCCCGAAGCCCTCCGCGCCCGCATCGCCCCCTTCCTGGAGTCCTCCGAATGAGCCGCGTCCTGCTTCCCGAAGGCTGGCCCCGGCCGAAGGGCTACTCCAACGGCGTAGAGGCGACCGGCCGGATGGTCTTTGTCGCCGGCCAGATCGGCTGGACGCCAGAGGGCGAGTTTGTCGAGGCGGGGTTCGCCGGCCAGTTCCGTCAGACCATCGAGAACACGCTCGCCGTGCTCGCAGAGGCCGGCGCCGGCCCCCAGCACATCGTCCGTATGACCTGGTTCGTCGTCGACAAGCGGGAGTACCTCGCCGCCCTTCGCGACATCGGAGCCACCTGGCGCGAGCTGATCGGCCCCCACTATCCGGCCATGGCCGTGGTTGAGGTCAAAGGCCTGATCGAGGACGCGGCGCGGGTCGAGATCGAGACCACCGCCGTCATCTGACGCCTGCCCTGGGACGTCAGGCGGCGTACTGGGTCACCTTCAGCGTCGCTTCCAGCGAGACGGCCCTGGCTGCGGGCCGTTGCTCATCCGGCCGCAGGTCCTGGGCCGTGGTCACGATCGCCAGCGGTCCCGTGGTCAGGCGCGCCAGCTGGACCACGGTGCTGTCGAAGGTGAAGACGTGGGCATAGTCGCCGTGCCCGCTGTGGCCGGCGTGTTCGCCCGTCTCCCCTCCGCCGAAATGGACGAAGGTCGGGGACACACCCAGATCCACGCGCCCCCTGGCGGCCAGCACACTGGTGGCGAGGGCCCGGCCGGTGAGGTTTTCGGACCGCTCATAGGCGACGACTCCGGTTCCTTCGAGCGTCACCCGCCCGGTCGACTCGCGCAGCAGCCGCACGATCTCGTCCGGCAGCTCCAGCCGGACAGAGCCGTCGGTGGCGTCGGCGTCGACCCGCAGCGAGACCTCGCTCGTCGAGATCGGCGGGCCGCCCAGTGCGCCGGGCGGCAGGGCGAAGACCAGCGGCGCATAGAGGCTGTCATAGCGATACCCCAGCCCTCGGGTGGTGGTGATGCGGGACGCGACCCAGCGCCCGGTCTGCCGGCCGTCCGGGCCTGTAAAGCCCGACATGGAGACGTCCTTCCACGGCCGCGGATAGGCCAGGTCGCCGTTCTTCTGGTGCCAGGTCGCCCAGACCCGGTCGACGTTGCAGTGGTGCAGCCAGAAGACCGGATCCAGCGCCGCCGTCCGGGTGCTGCCCATATAGCCGCCGACCAGCATGTGGATGATGTTGTGGCCATAGGCCTCGACCCGGCCCGCCGCGCGTTCGCGGCCGCAGAAGGCGTCGAAATTGTCGTCCGAGACGCGGGCCACGTCGCGGCTCTGGGCGAAGCGGGCCTTCTGGAAGTCGAGGGTCTCGGCGGCCGGATCACGCTCGCGCTCGAACAGGGGCGAGGTCGGATCCAGCACCCACGGCGGCAGGAACCGGTCCACCTGCCAGTCCCAGTAGGGCATGGCGAAGCCGGCGTGGCCGGTCACCTGGGCGATGATCCGCTCCATATGGGCGACCTGCAGCCGGTGCCAGGGCAGGAACCGCCAGTTGCCGTGCTCGGCGCGCTGGGCATGGAGCCGGTTCTGGGCCTCCCAGGACAGGGCGTCCGAGCGCCGCTTCATCAGCTTGACGCCCTCGGCGAAGGCCAGGATGTCGTCGTCAGCGGAGCTCAGGGACGAGGCCGCCTTGCGGATGCGCGGCGCGTCCTGCGCCCAGGCCTCGCCGGTCGCCAGGGCCGCCATCAGGCCGCCCGCCCCGGCCAGCGCGCCTCGTCGGTTCAGCAACATCGATCGGCCCCCGCCTCACATAGCCCCGATACGGTTTCAGACCCCGCCCCGCCTGTCCATCGCCATCACTCGCAGGTTGACGGGCTCAACGCCCCGCGGGATCACGGAACCGCCACTTCATCAGCAGTACGCCGGAGGCCATGGCCAGGGCGCCGGCGTTGCTGACGATATTGGCGAGGTCGCTCACGCTCTTGCCTTGCCCGCCTTGCGGGGACTGGCCTTCTTCGGCTGGGCCGCCTCGACCGCCTCCGCCCGGGCGCGTTTGCCCGGGATGGCCCGCGCCGGCTTGCCCGCCTGGACGGCGAGACCGCGGCTTTCGACCTCCATCAGGATGGCGTCCAGCTCCATCTCGGTCAGGTGTTCAATGCCGATGAAGCGGTCGTCCGCCTGTTTCACCGCGAACAGCAGCTCGTCCAGCTTGGCCTGCATCGCCGCGCCGTCGCGGTTCTGGGTGTTCTGGATGAGGAACACCATCAGGAAGGTGATCACCGTCGTGCCGGTGTTGATCACCAGCTGCCAGGTCTCGCTGAATTTGAACATCGGCCCGGTGGCTGCCCAGCCCAGCACGATCGCGAGGCAGGCGATGAAGGTCCAGGGCTTGCCGGCGACCTTGGCGGTCGCGGTGGCGAATTTGACGAACTCCTTTTCCATCGCGCCTCAACCGCCCGTCGGAGAAGAGGGCTGCACGAGCGCCGGCGGACGACGCTCATGCGTGCGCTGCTCATAGGCGTAGCCCAGCGACAGGATGCGGGCGTCGTCCCACTTGCCGCCGATGAAGCTGATCCCGACCGGCATGCCGCGATCGAAGCCCATCGGCACGGTCAGGTGCGGATAGCCCGCCACCGCCGCCAGCCGGCTGGCCGAGCCCTGCGACCGGTCGTCATCGTTCGGGTCATTGGTCCAGGCGCGCGAGGTGGTCGGGGCGATCAGGGCGACGACGGAATTGGCGGCCATCATCCGGTCGATGCCATCCGGACCCGCCGCCTGAAGCGAGCGCGCCCGCGCCTCGACATAGGCCGGGTCCTCCAGACCGCCGGTGGCTTCGGCCCGTTCGAACAACTCCTGTCCGAACAGCACGGTCTCGCGCGGCTCGGCGGCGTTGAAGGCGATGACGTCGGCCAGGGTCCGGGTCCGCACCTGGGTCGGATCGGTCGAGGCCAGATAGAGGTTCAGGTCGTGCTTGAGCTCGGTCAGCAGGACGGTCAGCTCCCAGCCGCCGATCTGGCGGAAGTCCGCCGGCGGCTCGGTGATCTCGACGATCTCGGCCCCCGCCGCGCGCAGATTGACCAGCGCCCGTTCGAACTCGGCCTGGGCCTCGGCGGAGTAGTTGCCGATCAGGAACCGCATC
>CAZFQC010000028.1:0-1365 GCA_964520795.1 uncultured Brevundimonas sp. | reverse complement strand
CCCCCGCAATCAGTCCCGCGCGGCGGGCGCCCGTGAGCCGATCGTGCGATCGAGGAAGTCCAGATAAGTACGCCATTGCTGCAGCTGCCTTTCATTGCCCCGGACGCCGTGGCGCTGGCCGGGGTAGAGCATCAGTTCGAAGGGGATGGACGAGGCCTGCAGCGCGTCGATGACCCGCGTGGAGTTCTCGAGGATGACGTTGTCGTCGGCCATGCCGTGCATCAGCAGCAGCCGTCCGGTCAGGTTGGGCAGGCGCGGAATGGCGTCCGAGGCGGCATAGCCGGTGGCATTGGCTTCCGGCGTTGACATGTACCGTTCGGTGTAGTGGGTGTCGTACAGGCTCCACTCGGTCGGCGGGGCGCCGGCGATGGCCGAGGCCAGTCCCATGTCCGGCTCGGTCAGGGCCATGAGGCTCATGAAGCCACCGTAGGACCAGCCCATCATGGCGATCCGGTCGTCCGCCACATAGGGCAGCGATCTCAGGTAGTTGGCCGCCAGGACCTGATCCTCGATCTCGGGCTGTCCCATGCGCAGATGAAGGGCCTGTTTGAAGGCCGCGGACCGGTCACCCTCGCCGCGGTTGTCGAGGCGGAAGACGATGTAGCCGGCCTCGGTCAGGAGTTGGTTGGATGACGGCTGCCAGGACCGGCGGACCGCGCCCTGCCCCGGACCGCCATAGACCTGCATGACGACGGGATACTGTTTCGACGGGTCGAAACCCGGCGGCGTGGTCATCTGCCAGACCAGGGTTTCGCCATGGCTTTCCAGAGTGCCGAAGGTCACCGCGCCGCGACGCGAGACGTAGGGATAGATCGGGTGATCGGCGTCCAGCCGGTTCTCCTCGATCCAGCGCACGAAGGTGCCGTCGGCCCGATAGAGGCCCGACTGCGTCGGCGTGTTGAGGTCGCTGTAGTTTCCGACGAAGGCTGTGCCCGTCTTGTTCATCGACGCACCCCACCAGCCGCCGCCCGGCGTCACCGCCACGGGGGTCATGGTCCGGCGCAGGCTGGCGCGGAACATCTGCTGCTCAATCGGCAACTCGCGTCCGTCGCGCATCGAGGCCGTGAAGAAGACCTCACCGGTCTGCTGGTTGACGCCATTCAGGCTCTTGACCGGCCAGTCGCCCGAGGTGATCGCACGGATGCGGCGGCCGTCGCGGTTGTAGAGGTACAGGTGCTTCCAGCCGGTCTCTTCCGATGACCAGATGAAGTTGCCGTCGTCGAGCGGCCTGAAGTCGTGGGTCAGCGGGACCCAGGCGTCAGAGGTTCGCGTCAGGATCACCCGCGACGCGCCCGTGGCCGGATCAACGCTGAGCAGGTCCAAAGTCCTCTGGTCCCGCGACTGGCGCTGGACATAGAGGGTCCG
>CAZFQC010000027.1:0-17174 GCA_964520795.1 uncultured Brevundimonas sp. | reverse complement strand
ATACGGACAGGGCTTCGCCGTAGGGCTACGCGTAGTCCGCAGATAGACGACACGTGACAGTGTTTCGGGAGGTCTGGACATGTTCTGTTTCGGCAATCTGGTTCGAACCGGGGCGGTTCTCTCCACAATCCTGGCGGCCTGCCTTGCGACATTTGGTGGCCCTGCCGAGGCTCAGGATTCCGGCGAGTTCAACTCAACCCGCCCGGCGATCAGAATCGAGTACTGGCAAAAGCGAATAGTCGAGATTGAACAGCGCCTTTCCGTCACTGAGAGCCTGGAACCGATCAAAGTGGTGTTCCTTGGCGATTCCATAACCGACTTTTGGACCATGGGAGACAATCCATGGTTCCCGGGCGCTGTCGGTGGACTTTCGGTATGGAACGAATCCTTCGACGGCGGCGATCCTGTGAATCGCGGCATTAACCTGGGAATTTCCGGGGACCGGACCGAGCACGTTCTCTACAGAATTCTTCCAGCCTCTGACGGCGGATTGGGCGAGCTGGACCGGCCAGACCTCGATCCGGACGTGGTCGTTCTACTGATCGGGATCAACAACAGCTGGGATGCCGAGACGCCTGTCGTCAACAGCGTCGTTGACGGCATACGCGCGGTGACTGCGGCGGTCCATGAGCGCAAGCCTGATGCGCTGATTGTGCTTCAGTCGTTATTGCCTACGAACGAGCCGAGAAGAAACGAAGAAGTCGTTGTGCCGGTGAACGCGGCCCTGGCGGCCTTCGCTTCGGAGAACGCGCAATCCGCCCATGTCCGGTTTCTTGACATCAATCCGGTCTTTCTGGACGAGCGCGGCGAGCAGAATCGTGCGTTCTTCATGGACGGCGTGCATCCCAACGAGCGTGGATATCGAGCCTGGCGCGACCGATTGATCCCGTTTCTTGCCGCGATACGACAATAGCTGTCGGCAACGGACCAGGCTGGACCTGCGAGTAGACTTCGGAAGGTGCTGCCAGTCCAACGCAGTTTGGCTCCACCGAGCAAGGGGCGGCGGGACTGGCAGCCTCGTTGCCTGAAGGCGGGATGCTGAGCAACAGCGGCCGTCCTTTCCATGTACTGACCAGGCGCGAAGGATCAGCTTTCCCGGGTGCCTGTATTCGCGGGGGCGGTCCCGGGTCTCAACAGTGGCGTCACCATGGGAATGGTCAGCATGGTGGATGCGACAGCCATGAGCAAAAGGGCCGTGAAGGCGTCATTGCTGATGATCTGCCGGTCCAGAAGGATGTTGGCGAAGATGATCATGATCAGGGCCTTCGTCTGGAGCAGCCAGCCGATCTTTGAGGCTTCTCCTTTGGGCCACTTCAGGATGCGGCCCGCAAGGTGAACCCCTGCCAGCTTGCCGGCGACGGAAGCGATGAGAAACGCCCCGGCGGCCATGAACACCGCCGCGCCCCCGACGTCCCACCGGGTCTTCAGTCCGGTGCTGAGGAAGAAGACCGGCATGATCGCCAGCAGGATGTGGTTCCGGAACAGATCCATCCGGCTGCGATCGAACCAGCTCTGATCCAGCACGGCGCCGGCGAGGAACGCTCCGACCATGAAATGCAGGCCGGACCAGTCGCCGGCCAGTCCGCAGCCTGCCAGCCAGATGAGGCTGACATACCAGCGGTCCGGCTCCGGAATGCGCCGCATCAGGGCGCGCACGGCGATGGCCGCAAGGGCGAAGCCGGCCATAAAGGCCGCCTGGCGACCGATGCGGTCCCAATCCAGCAGGATCAACGCCAGCACGGCCCAGACGGCGATGTCATCGAGGCTGGCGTATCGCAGGATTCGCTGACCCAGCGGCTGCCGAAGGATCTCAAGTTTCTCCATCAGTAACACCAGGATCGGAAGAGCCGTCACCGCGCAGGCCATTCCGATACCGAGCACGACCTGCCAGGTCTGGCCGGCCGGTCCGGCCCAACCGGTAAACCGCAACAGGCATGCAGCCGCCACCGCGCCCGACGCGAGCGGCGTGGCGAGGGCCAGGCCGGCCGTCACGCCGGTTTCGACCCGATGGGCCCAGACCTGGCTGAGGTCGAGTTCCAGCCCGGCGATGAAGACGAAGATCATCACCGCCCACCAGGCGACTCCGTTGAGCGCCATAGTGACATGGGGATTGAACACGGCGGCGTGGGCGTCGGGAAACGCCGCACCAAGGACGCCGGGTCCCAGGAGGACGCCGGCAATGATCTGCACCACTACAAGGGGGGCATAGTACTCGGTTCGGAAGCCACGCCAGATCAGGTACGGCACACTGAAGATGAGCAGTATGGCGAACAGATAGATCTCGGTCGTGCCGGTCGCGTGACTCATCGCCCGTGTCCGTACTCCCGCCCGCGATCAGTAGACCGCGTGGTCAAGCGCCCGGCCGGCCATAGCGGCGCTCGACCGGGGCATACCGGTCCCAGACGCTCCGGTCGGCCAGCGACCGGAGCAGTTTGATGTATTCGGCATGACTCCATGCGAGGGGTGTCGCTGAATCCGTCCCATCACCCGGCTCGTAACGCCGTGGTGTGGCGTTGCCGACGCCGTCCCAGACCTGTTCCGGCAGCAGCAGCCCGTCATTGGCGAAGGATTCCATCCCACGCACATAGGTCTGGCGGATCGATTCAAAGGCGCTGTCCGGCGCGGCCTCTGACAGGGCGCGGGCGATTTCGTAGTGACCGCGTTCGCCGGTGAAGATCGGCCAGACCCGACCGCGCTGGCCCGGGGTCATGCCACCGACACCGTAGTTTCCGCCGGTGTCGGTGTTCTCGCCATAGCCGTCGTTGCCATAGCGGCGGAAGCCGGGAATGCCGTTCAGGTCATAGCGGACGCGGAAACGGGCTTCGCGGGTCTGGTCATCGTATTCAGGCAGGCTGTCCATGATCGACGGAGCATTGGCGGCGCGGACGCCATAGCGCACGAATTCCAGGAAGCCCCCGTCGACAATGCGGTCTTCGGCCATGGCAGGCTGGCCGTTGTTTTCGCCCAGAGGCAGCTTGTCATTGGGATTCTCATTGCGGCTGAGGCGCAGAAAATAGCGTCCGTCGCCGAACTCGCCTGTCGTCGTGAACATCCGCTCCTCGATCCTCGACGCATAGCTGTCGGCGGCAGCCTCGTAGCGGGTGGCCGAGGCCGGGTCGCCCGAGGCGCGGGCGATTTCGGCGGCGACAGTCAGGCCGGTGATGACGGCGGCTGTGGTCGAGGGCGAATAGCCCTCCTGCTCCTCCCAGCGTTCCTGCTGGCTCCAGGGTGGGACGATACGGCGGTCGTTCCAGAGGATGCCGACTGTGCCGCCGTCGACGAGGAAGTCGGCGGCCGGCCTGATCATCCGGCCGTACATGGCGGTCATTTCGGCGTTGGAGACGAGGCCGCCCTTCCACAGTTTCCAGCCCAGCATGATAGGCATGGCGGTCTGGTCCAGCTGTACTCCGACCCATTCAACTTCTCCGTCGACGTGGGTCTTCTGCAGGAACCAGCCGGTCGCCCCGGTATTGCCCGGTGTGGCGGCGCGGACCTGGACCTGGGGCAGATAGCGGAAGGCGGCCAGGGGGGTCTCGGTATCGCCCAGGGCCGCCATTGCCATGGCGACCTGATAGAAGTCCCGGGGCCAGACGGCCTTGTAGCCGGTCGAGGATTCCGACGCGTCGACGGTGTCGCCCCATGGGTTCGACAGGGACGCAATCAGGGCACCGGCATAGGTCCGGTCTTCCTGCACCTTCAGCATCAGGGCCGAGGCCCATGCCAGTTTGCCGCCGTCCGTGGATTGGCGGGCGATGCGGGGAAGTTCGGACAGCGAGGCCAGGTAATCCTCCCAGCCGACGCGGTCACCCTGACCGTTGAAGCGGGCCAGGACTTCATCAAGGCCGGTGGCGAAGCTCTCGCCGGCGGCCAGGCGTGCTTCCTGCCGGGATCCGCCGAAGCCGATCACAAAGTCCCGGCTGAGTGTTTCTCCGGAGCCGATGCGTCCGAGGCCTCCGGTCAGCATGATGTTGCCGGATGCGTCTCCCGTGGAGCGGTAGACATGGTCGAGGCGGCCATCCGCGAGATCGGTCAGGCCGTCGGAGGCACCGACAAAGCCGACACTGGCGGCGACGAAGGCCTTGTTGGCCTGGAGGACCAGGTGGGTGTCGCCCTCATAGGCGTACAGGGCTCCCGGCCCTTCGACCCGGGCGTCGCCAATATGGGTGAGCCCCATCGCCACGGCGTCGCCGGAATCGCCCACTCCGGTGTTGGCCATGTGGGGTTCGAGCAGCAGGTAGGGCGTGACCTCTCCGCGCAGCGCACGGATGGAGGCCCGGATGACGAGCGATTGGGAATCCGGGTCAGTGTAGATCCGCTTCTCGATCTCATACCGCCCCTGGCGGTCTGTGGTGATCACACGGTAGGCCGGTGACAGCGGGCGGCCCAGGCTATCCGTGTGAAGATATTCGGTGTGGCTCGTTGTGTCCGTACCCTCGACCGAAAGGCCGGTCGCTGTCACGACGGCGAAGCGGAGTTGCTTGATTTGGGCCTCGTGAATCAGCCCGTACATGGTCTCGGTCAGGACGCCGTCCGCGAGCGAGAACCAGACGCGGCTGACATCGCCGGTGCGGCCGCCATCGCGGTATTGTCCGTCTGAATAGGCCTCATACGACGCGCCCACGCCGGTCTTGGCGGCGCTGACCCAGGTCGGCCGGTCACCGGGCGCGCCGGGTGCGACGGCGGCGACCTGCGGGGCCGGATCTGGCAAGGGCGTCGTGGCTCCGACCGGGAGCAGGCCCTGCAACGTCGAGCATCCGGCCGTGGCGAACAGGACGGCGCTGAGGACGAACGGAGAGATGCGCATCAGGTACTCTTCAGGCGGGGGGGAGCAGGAAGGTGAGGGGGGCGTCGAGGCGCTGGTTCCACGACGCTTCATTGTGTTCACCCCCGGGAAATACCAGACTTCGGAAGCGGTCCGGGCCCCAGCCCTGGCTCGCCACGACCGCATCGATCCGGCTCTGGAAGAAGGCGTAGAACTGGTCCAGGGTCTCATCGCCTCGATCGAAATACAGTCGATGCTCACCCGGATCAGGCAGGCCTTCGGCGATGACCCGGCCCCAGGTCTGGACAATGGTCTCGCGCCAACGGTCCAGCCGGTTGTCGTCCAGCCGCTCGACCCGCAGCGGCCAGTGGGTCGAGACGCAGCCCGCACCGCCGAACACCCCCGGATATTTCATCAGGGCATAGAGGGAAATCAGACCGCCCATGCTGGAGCCCATGATGGTCGTGTCGTCGCGACCCGGCCGGGTTCGATAGGTCCGATCGATGAAGGGTTTCAGCTCCTCAACGAGGAAACGCAGATACTGATCAGACAGTGGCTCGCCCCCATAGAGCGAAAGCAGGTCCGCACGAATGTCCTCGGGCAAGGCCCGGATCATGTCAGCAGGTACGTATTCGCGCAGTCGCAGCGGCGTGTTCCAGACACCCACCACGAGGGGCATGCGAATCTGACCGTTTCCACCGAGACGACTTATGTGCTCGTCCACGCCCCATTCCACGCCATAGCCGGCGCTCGAACGGTCGAAGAGGTTCTGTCCGTCGTGCATGTAAAGGACGGGCCAAGCCTCGTCGGTGGCGTCATAGCCCGGTGGTAGCCAGACGCTGACATTGCGCGGCCCGAGGTGGGCCGAGACGACATCTGCGTGCTGCACCAGACGGCCGCTCGAAGGGGCGTCTGCGCGGACAAGGCCGGCCCCGCCGAGAACCGGCAAGCAGACGAGGCCGGCAAGGGCGGATCGCCGGTCGAGTCTCATTCGGTTGCTCCTGGCTCGGTGACGCCCAGGCTGACGGCGGCGGCTATGAAGAAGCTCGTGCCGCCGAGGACCAGGGCCATGATGGCCTGACCGTCGAAAAAGCTCTTCAGCACCAGTCCGAGAATGGTGGCGGCGAGGAGCTGGGGCACCACGATGAAGATGTTGAAGATGCCCATGTAAACGCCCATTTTCCGCCCCGGCACCGAGCCCGCCAACATGGCGTAGGGCATGGAGAGGATTGACGCCCAGGCGATGCCGATGCCGATCATGGGCAGCCACAGAAGCTGGGGATCGCGGATCAGGAACACGCCGATGAGGCCAAGTCCGCCGAGGGACAGGTTGATGGCGTGGGCGACCTTGCGACCTGTGCGCCGTGCGATGACGGGAATAGCGAAAGCCGCGAGGGCGGCGACGCCGTTATAGACCCCGAACAGGACGCCGACCCAGTTGGCACCTTCGTTGTAGGCCGCCGACGTCGGGTCGGTGGTGCCGAAGTGGACGGCCGTGACGGCCGCGGTGGTGTAGATCCACATGGCGAACAGGGCGAACCAGCTGAAGAACTGGACCACGGCCAGGCCGCGCATCGTCCGGGGCATCCTGAAGACGTCGTCGATGATTTCGGTCAGTCCGTTGGAGGCGCGGGCCCGGTGCATCAGGCCCACCACGATTTGCAGCACGCCAAAGCCGGCGAGGAAGCCGGACAGCAGGTAGAGTTCCTTCTCGAGGCCGGTCGCCCGGACGCCATAGATCCCGGCGCAGCCCACGATGAGCCAGATAAGGCCGCCCAGCATATAGGTGGTGGACCCGCGGGCTGGGGCCTGCCGCTCATCGGTGCCCTGGGGCGCGAGCGCGGCGGTGCGGGTGGTTTCGAAAGCTTCAATTTCCTCTGGGCTGTACTCCCGGGTCGAAAAGACGGTCCAGAGCACCGCCAGAAGCATCCCCGCCGCACCGATGTAGAAGGACAGTTTGACGGAGTCGGGTGTCACGCCCTCGGCCGCAGTCGATACGACGGCGAAGACGTTGGTCAGGATCCACGGAAGGCAGGAAGCCAGCACGGCACCCGTGCCGATGAAGAAAGTCTGCATCGCATAGCCGTGGGTACGCTGTTCGTCCGGCAGGTTGTCGCCTACGAAGGCGCGGAACGGCTCCATGGTTACATTGATTGCGGCGTCCATGACCCAGAGGGTCGCCGCCGCCAGCCACAGGCTGGGCGCGTTCGGCATGTAGATCATGGCTGCCGAGGTCAGGATGGCACCGACGAGAAAATAGGGCCGGCGACGGCCAAGCGGGCCCCAGGTCTTGTCGCTGAAATGACCTATGATCGGCTGGACCAGCAGCCCCGTCAGGGGCGCTGCGATCCACAGGATCGCCAGATTGTCGACCTGGGCACCCAGGGTCTGGAAGATGCGGCTGGCGTTGCCGTTCTGCAGTGCGAAGCCGATCTGGATGCCGAAAAAGCCGACGCACATATTCCAGATGGCGAGCTGGCTCAGTCGAGGCCGGGTACGGCCGGCAAGGGCTTTATCGGGGGTGGTGGTGCTCATGTGCGGCGTCCTCGGCCGATGGGAACAAACCGGATCGCCTGACCGCCGCCCGGCGCCAGTCGCAGGCTCAGGATTTCTGATGAGGTGACCTCGCGCGCCTCAATCACAATGGCCTCACGATTGGTCTTCCAGTGGGCGTCGGGGGCGTCGCGGTAGATCTCGGCCCGATAGCGGCGGCCTGAATCGAGGAAGGAGAGGGGCGTTTCCAGCATGCGCGGATGCTCGTCGGTCATGGCGCCCAGGAACCACTGGTCCGAGTTGCGGTCCTTGCGGGCGATGGTGACGAAGTCGCCGATCTCGCCGTTCAGCACACGGGTGTCTGACCAGTCCGTGACCACGTCCTTGATGAACTGGAACGGGCCGGGATTGGCCTCGTAGTTTTCCAGCAGGTCGGCGGCCATGACGATGGGGCTATAGATCGTGACATAGAGCGCCAGCTGTTTGGCCCAGGTGGTCGCGATGCCGTCCGGCGCCCGCGTCTGCATGCCGAAGATGCCGGGTGTGTAGTCCATCGGCCCGGCCAGAAGTCGGGTGAAGACCAGATTGGGCTCATGTTCGGGCGGGTTGCCGGGCTGACCCCATGCGCTGAACTCGGTCCCGCGCGCGCCCTCGCGGGAAATCATGTTTGGCCAGGTCCGGCGAAGGCCGGTGTCCTTGAAAGGTTCGTGTGCGTTTACGGCGACCTGGTATTTCGCGGCGGTTTCGACCACGCGAAGATGGTGTTGCGCCATAGGCTGGCTTTCATGCCATGCAAGCCGCGGCTGGCCGTCCGGGCCGCGCACCCTGGCCCCCCCGGCATCGGCCACATAGCCCGTCTTGACCGAGTGCCAGCCGAACCGCTGCATCTGTGCGAAGGCGGCGTCCAGTTGCTGCTCATAGTGGTAGCCGTTGCCGCCCGTTTCATGGTGGCCGATGATCTCGACGCCCTTCAGCCGCGCATGGGCGGCAATGCGTTCGATGTCGAAGTCTGGATAGGCCCGGGTGAAACTGTAGTCCCAGCCGGTCCCGAACCAGTCGCCGTCCCAGCCGACATTCCAGCCCTCGATCAGCACGCCACCGAAGCCGTGTTCGGCCGCGAAGTCGATGTGTTTGAGGGCGTTGTCCGTGGTCGCGCCGTGCCGGGGTCCCGAGCCCCAGGTTTTCAGGTCCAGGTGCATTTCCCACCAGATACCGACGTATTTCATCGGCTTGAACCAGCTCACATCGCCGAGGGCGTTGGGCTCGTTCAGGTTCAGTATCAGGCTGGATTCGACGAGATCGCCCGCGCGGTCTGCAATCTGAAGGGTCCGCCAGGGTGTGGTGAAGGGCGTGGTCAGTTCGACAGCGGCATTGGACAGGCCGGGGGTCAGCGCCGCCTTGAACCGCCCGCCTTCGACCCGACGCAGGTTCATGCCCGAATAGTTCGTCAGCGCGGCTTCGTGGATCGATATGTGCAGGCCGTCGTCGGACCGGACCGTCAGGGGCGTCTGGGCCACGCCGACCGCATCGATCCGGGTGCGGTTGTAGAGATACTCCTCGCGGTTCCACTCGAACGCCGGAATCCACCAGGCCGTGCCCGGGTCGGCGACGGCGAATTCGGTCAGTTCGTCCCCGATACTCACCGACTTCAGATTGGGCTGATCCGGGACCTCGTACCGGAACCCGACACCGTCGTCATGGATGCGGAAGACCACGTCGATCCGCCGCGCCAGCCCGCCCCTCTCGGTCAGTTGGACGCGCAGCTGGGTGTAGTGGTTCCGGATGAACTGACGTTCGCCCCAGGGCTGTTCCCAGGTGTCATCATGCTGCGTCGCCGCCTCGGCCGAGATCGTGAAATTACGCTCCAGTTTGGCGGCGTCTGTCAGCAGGAAGCCGAGGCGCGAGGGTGCGATCACAAGGCGACCGAGTCGACTGACACTGTACTCGGGCCGACCTTCGCCGTTGACCGAGACCGACACGGACAGGACCCCGCCCGGCGACGCGGCCCCGACACTGACAGATGCGTCTTTCGCCTCGGCGGTGGCCGCAGGCAGGGCCGCGAGCAAGGCTGTTGTCGAAATCAGCGAACGGCGAGTCAGCATGGCGCGAATCTCCGCTGTGCAGCCCTTGCCAAGCCCGGCGGGGACAGCGCACAACAAGCAATGTTTGCAGCAAAATTTGCAGACCTGATGCCAGCCGGAGCCTTCGCTTGAGCCGACGCAACACACGCCTGGAAGATCTGGCCAAATTGGCGGGCGTATCGATTTCGACAGCCTCGCGCGCGTTGAACGACAGCCCGGCGGTCAATGCGCGGACCAAGCAACTGATCTGGAAGCTGGCGCGCGAGCATGACTATCCGTTCCGGCGTTACATGCCGGCCGGGCCGATCGGCGCTGACGGTGTGATCGCGCTTGTGACGCCGCGTCCGCAAGGGCGCGAGGGCCGCTTGAGCGACCCCTTTTTCCTCGAGCTGCTGGCCGGGGTCGGCGAAGCGGCGCGGGAACGCGGCTGCGACGTGATCATGAGCCATTTTTCGCCGACCAGTTACGATGACCTCTCGGCGGCAATGAACACCAGCCGCGCCGACGGCGTGATCTTCCTCGGCCAGAGCACACTGCATCAGAGCCTGAACCGGCTGGCGGAGACCGAGGGCAGGTTCGTGGTCTGGGGTGCCCAGATGCCGGACCAGGCCTATTGCTCGGTCGGTTCGGACAACCTGGCCGGCGGACGGCGTGCGACCCTGCATCTGGCGCGACTGGGTCGAAAGCGGATCGTGTTTCTGGGCGACCTCGATCCGCCCGAAGCCATGCAGCGGCACCGTGGCTATCAGGAAGCACTGGCCAGATCGGGTATCGAGGTCGATCCCGACCTGATCATGGAGGCCCATTTCGAGGTCGAGTCGGCCGAGGCCTCCGTCGATAGCCTGATCCGGCGGGGCGTGAAGTTCGACGGCGTTGTCTGTGCCTCGGACCAGATCGCCCTGGGTGCGGTGCGGGCCTTGCTGCACGCCGGGCTGCGGGTGCCCGAGGACGTATCCGTCATCGGTTTCGACAATGTGCCCTTCAGCCGCTACAGCCGCCCGGCCCTCACGACCATCGCCCAGGATACGATGAAGGCTGGACGGCTGCTGGTGTCCAAATTGATCGACAATCCCGGCGACTCCGTGGGACGGTCGGAGCGGATCCCCACCGACCTGATCGTGCGCGAGAGCTGCGGCGGCTGAGGTCATCCACGTGCGCTCGTAAGCACCATTCCCGCCATGGGTGGCAGCACCCCCTGGAATGTCGTGGGGACGTTGACGGACTCGATGACCCTGTGCCCCTGGGGCATGGTCCAACTGACCGGGGCGTGACCCAGGTTGAACACGCAGAGCAGGCGCTCTCCGCGATAAACCCGTTCAAAGCTCAGGAGTTCAGGGTCGGCCTCCAGGAGTTTCATGTCACCCAGCAGCAGACACGGGTGCGCCTTTCGAAAGACGACCAGACGGCGTGTGGTCTGCAACATCGATCCCGGGTCGCGTTCCTGACGGTCCACGGAAAGCGCGAGATGCCTCGGATCAACCGGCAGCCAGGGTTCGACGGTGGAGAAGCCGGCCTGGGGTTGGTCGGCCTTCCAGGGCAGCGGTGTCCGGGCACCATCGCGGCCGAGGGTCTCAGGCCAGTTGGCGATAGCCTCGGGGTCGACCAGGCGATCGAACGGGACCGCTGCCTGGGGCAGAGCCAGCTCCTCGCCCTGATAGATGAAGACATTCCCGCGCAGGGTCATGAGCAGGAGCATCGCCATTTCGGCGACAGCCTTGAGATCGCGGCCCTCGGCCCACCGCGAGATGGCACGCGGCGCGTCATGGTTCGAGAATGTCCAGGAGGGCCATCCCTGGCCGTCGCGGCCATGCCATTTGTCAGCTCCCTGGCGCACCAGCCCGGGCGCAAGCGCCGGAGCGTAGAGATAGAGGAAGCCATAGGCGCTGTTCAGATGGCGCTCGCCGGCCGTGAAGATCTGCATCTCCCTTTCGGCGTGATCGCCGCCGACCTCGGCCACGCTGAACCGGCCGCCCCGGCTGTCGGTCAGAGCCCGGATCCGCGCCAGGAAGTCGACGATTGCAGGATGGGACTGGTTGTAGAGCTTGTCCTGGAAGTCGAACGGACGCGTCCGCTTGCCGCCCGGCGGCAGCGGCGGGTTGTCGCGAAGCAGGGGGTCGTGCATCGCGAAATTAATTGCGTCGAAGCGGAAGCCGTCGACACCGCGGTCCAGCCAGAAGCGAGCGACCTCCAGCAGCGCGTCCTGGACAGCCACATTATGCAGGTTCAGTTGCGGCTGCTCGGGCAGGAAGTTGTGCATGTAGTACTGGCCGCGCCGGGCGTCCCACGTCCAGGCGGGGCCGGCGAAGACCGATTGCCAGTTGTTGGGCGGCGAACCGTCGGGACGCGGGTCCGCCCAGACGTACCAGTCGGCCCTGGGGCCCGCGGCGGACTGGCGGCTGTCACGGAACCACGCGTGCTGGTCCGAAGTATGGGCGAACACCAGATCGGTAATGACCTTTATGCCAAGCCCATGCGCCTTCTCGATCAGCCGGTCGATGTCTGCAAGGGTCCCGAACACGGGATCAACGTCGCAATAGTCCGCGACATCATAGCCGAAGTCCTTCATGGGCGAGGTGAAGAAGGGGCTGATCCAGACGGCGTCGACTCCGAGGGAGGCGATGTATTCCAGGTTTCGGGTGACGCCGGGCAGGTCGCCGATGCCGTCGCCATTGGTGTCCGCAAAGCTGCGCGGATAGACCTGATAGATCACGGCACCCCGCCACCATTCGGCGGCGCGGGATTGGGATATCGGGAGTTCGAGAATCTGGGCGGTCACGCTGGGCTTTCGGATACGCAAACGATGTAGCCCAGGGCGGGCAGGGACAGGGTAACGACGCCGGGGGCGGCACTTCGAGCCGGGCAGGCCCCGATGACAGATCGCCAGAGGCCGGAGCTGGTCCCAACGGCGACGTTGAATGTGCGCGGTTCCATCGAGGTGTTGAACGCCACCAGTGTCTCACCTTCGCTGTCGAGTCGGGAGATCGCCAGTATACCGGGTGTCTGGTCCGCCGTTCGTACGACAACCCGTCCTCGCCGCAGCCGCACGTCCGACGCGCGCGCAGAGTTCAGTCCGGCAATGCGCAGGTAAAGATCTGCACGGGGGTCGAATGGCTCGGAGGCCGCGCCGATGCGCCGGTCGTCGGCGTAGGCCGCAGTTCGGGTCGCGAAAAGGTCCTGTCTCGCGCGCCGATCGTCGCCGTCGCCGGTGAAGCCCTGTTCGTCTCCGTAGTAGATCACGGGTACGCCACGCCCGAGAATGACGAGCGCGTGGGCGAGGGCGGCGCGGTCCAGCAGTTCCGCATCGCTTATGTCCGGCCGATCCCTGAGGATCAGGTAGCCGATCCGGCCCATGTCATGATTGCCGGCGAACGTCGGCAACCGCAAGGCGGCGGCCTCTCCGCCCGCATAGACCGGATCGGCATTGATGACGCGGGCGATCCGGTCGGGAGCTCCGGTCCCTGCCACAACTTCCTGGACAGCGCGCTGCCAGGCGAAGTCCAGCACGCTGGGCAGGCCGTCGACCTGGGTATGACGCGCCAGTTCAGCCGGCTCAAATCCGTAGACCTCGCCGAAGATATGGAAATTCGGGATCCCGGCCGCACGGGCGCGTTCCAGAATGGCCGGTACGAACGCCTGCCAGAACTCGGGATTCACGTGTTTGGCGGTGTCGATCCGGAAACCGTCGATTCCGTAGGTCTCGATCCAGGATCCATAGAGGTCGATGAAGCCCTGGACGACGCGAGGGTGCTCGGTCATCAGGTCGTCGAGGCCCGAGAAATCCCCGTCCAGAGCGCTTTCCCCGTACCATTCGCTGTTTCCGCGGTTGTGATACAGCCCGACCTCATTGAGCCAGGCAGGCACCTTGAGGTCTTCCTCGCCCGCAGGAACATAGGGGCTGTAGGCATAGTCAGGCCGCGTCAGGCGCGCGAAATCCCCGGCGCTTCCGTCCCCGACGAAGCCGGCGTTGATCGGCTCACCAGACAGGCCGCCCCGGCGCTGAACGGGGTAGTCGCGGGCCCAGCGGTAGCTGCAGCCGCCCTGCGGACAGTCGCGATACTGGATCACGTCGGCCGTGTGGTTGATGACGATGTCCAGATAGACCTTCATGCCGCGCGCGTGGGCGGCATCGACCAGAGCCCGGAATTCCTCGCCCGTTCCGAGGTGCGGATCAATGCGGGTGAAGTCGGTGATCCAGTAGCCATGATAGGCTGCACTCTCCTGGCCGGGCGGGCCCTGGACAGGCTTGTTCTGAAACACCGGTGCGATCCAGAGAGCCGTCGCGCCCAGACCGCGAATGTAGTCGAGCCGCGCCGTCAGACCGGCCAGATCTCCGCCATGGAAGAAGCCCGGGTCCGTCGGGTCGTACCCGGTGACCAGGCGATCTCCCGTCATTCCGCCACGGTCGTTTGACGGATCTCCGTTCGCGAACCGGTCAGGGAGCACAAAATAGATCACCTCGTCCTCCGGCGCGCGCTCGCGAAGCGCGCTCAAACCATCGGGGACGGCCTGGGCGAAAGCGGTTCCGACCCACATGACCGCAATCAGGCAGCCAAGCGCGACAGCGCCTGTGCCCGTGCTGAAGCGGCTCAATCTGCTCATGGGTGGCGTTTCCTCGGGACGTCTGGAGGCTGCGTGGCCACCAGATCAGTTTGCAAGATTTTGCAGTGGAGTTGCCGGCTGTCAATCCGAATGTTTCTGGCGTCGAAAATGCGGCGGCAAAAGGAAAAAGTGCCTTGTGCGCTGCAACAAGGCCTGCGTTGCGCGTCACATTTTGGCCACGGGGCCATCGGACCTGAGCAATACTCGCTTGCAAGGTTCCCGGAAGTTTGCATAACTTTGCGGTGACACCGGACGCTTTCGCGAGAAAAGCGACGGCCCCTAGGGAGAATGATGATGAGAAACCAAGTCACCCGGCGCGCGAGTCTTCTGGCAGGCGCCGCCCTCGGAGCGATCGGTGTGCTGGCCTTCGCCGGTGCCGCCGCCGCCCAGGATGCGCCGCAGGATGGAACTGAAGCCGAGGTGATCGACGATGTCGTCGTGACCGGCATCCGGTCCTCGATCGAGAGCTCGATCGCGGCCAAGCGCAACAACACCTCGATCGTCGAGGTCGTCACCGCCGAGGACATCGGCAAGCTGCCGGACGTCTCGATCGCCGAATCGCTCGCGCGTCTGCCGGGCCTCACGGCCCAGCGCCTCGACGGACGCAGCCAGGTGATTTCGATCCGCGGCCTCGGTCCCGACTTCACCACCGCACTGCTGAATGGCCGCGAGCAGGTCACGACCGGTGACAACCGCGGCGTCGAGTTCGACCAGTATCCGTCCGAGCTGCTGTCAGGCGTGACCATCTACAAGACGCCGGATTCGGCGTTGGTTGGTCAGGGCCTGGCCGGCACGGCCGACCTGCAGACCATCCGGCCGCTGGCCTATGGCCGCCGCGCCTTCGCCGCCAACGTTCGGTACGAACTCAACGACATCGGGGCCCTGAACGCCGGAACGACCGACAACGGCGTCCGCTACAGCATTTCCTATATCGACCAGTTTGCGGACGACACCATCGGCGTGGCGTTCGGCTATGCCCACATGGGATCGCCCTACCAGTCCGAGCGGTTCAATGCCTGGGGCTATCCTGACATCGCGCCCGGCACCCGCGTCATCGGCGGCACCAAGCCCTATGTCATGTCGTCCGAGCTTGAGCGCGACGGCTTCATGGGCGTCGTCGAGTTCCGGCCCAATGACCGCTGGCACACGACCGTCGACGCCTTCTATTCGACCTTCGACAACACCCAGGTGCTGCGGGGCATCGAGTTCCCGCTGCAATGGTCGTCGGCTTCGCTCCAGCCGGGCTATACGGTCACGGACGGCCTCGTCACCCAGGGCCAGTTCACCAACGTGCGCGGCGTGGTCCGCAACGACGTCAACACCCGCGAGAGCGAGGTCCTGGCGCTTGGCTTCAATACCGAGTTCACTCCGAACGAACGTTGGACGCTGACGGCGGATGTCAGCTACTCCGGCGTCGACCGGACGGACCAGATCATCGAGAGCTACGCCGGCACGGGTGACAACGGCTCCGGCGCGGCTGACACGCTGACGTTCCGCATCGATGGCAACGGTATCCCGCAGTTCGACAACAACCTGAACTACGCCGACTTCAACCTGATCCGCCCGAGCAGCCCGCAAGGTTGGGGCGGCGGGGTCATCCCGGGCGGCCAGGACGGCTATCTGAACAGCCCGACGATCAGCGACGAGCTGTTCGCCACGCGGCTCCAGGCCACGGCTCACTACAGCGGCGGCCCGATCACGTCGGTCGACTTCGGCATCAACTACAACCATCGCGAAAAAGAACTCATCGCCGACGAGTTCTTCCTCGGCGTCGCCGGGGGCGGCTTCCCGGTCGTGCCGGCCCAGTATCGCCTGGACCCGACCTCCCTCGCCTTCATCGGCATTCCGGGCATGGTCAGCTATGACACCCTCGGGCTGCTGAACAGCGGCTTCTACGATCTGATCCGCAACCCGAACTCGGACGTCGTGTCCAAGAACTGGAGCGTTTCAGAGACGATCTTCACGCCCTTCATCCGCGCCAATCTGGACACCACCTGGGGCGGCGTGCCGGTGACCGGCAACTTCGGCTTCCAGGTCGTGGCCGTGAAGCAGAGCTCCAGCGGATTTGCCGCCACGGGCGGTGGAGCCGGCACCCTGTCTGTCCCGATCTCGGGCGGCGACGAATATGCAGAGGTGCTGCCCAGCGCCAACCTGATTTTCGAAATCGGCGACCAGCGCTTCCTGCGCCTGGCGGCGGCTCGCACCCAGGCCCGCCCGCGGATGGACGAGATGCGCGCCTCGCGGACCTTCGGGTTCAACAATGCGCTGAACGTGCCGGGCGCGACGGTGAACAGTTCGCCGTGGAGTGGCGGCGGCGGCAATCCGGAACTGCGTCCGTGGATCGCCAATGTCTATGACATCTCGATCGAGCAGTATTTCGGACGCGCGGCCTATGTCTCGCTGGCGGCCTTCTACAAGGACCTCGACACCTACATCTACAACCAGAACCAGGTGTATGATTTCACGGGCTTCCCGACCGGTGCCGGTGCTGCGGTAATCAACCAGGGCATCGTTTCGGCACCCGCCAATGGCGAGGGCGGTTCCCTGTACGGGGTCGAGTTCTCGGTCTCCACGCCGTTCGAGTTCATCTCGCCCTGGCTTGAAGGCTTCGGCGGCCAGTTCTCGATCTCGTCGACCAAGAGCGAGATCCAGCCTGACCCGGGCAACCCGGCGACCCCGATCCCGGGCCTGTCGGAAACCGTCGCCAACGTGACCCTCTATTACGAGCGTGATGGCATTCAGGCCCGGATCAGCAACCGTTACCGTTCGGAGTTCCTCGGCGAGGTCGCCGGCTTCGGCAACGGCCGGACGCTCAGGCAGGTGGGCGCCGAGTCGATCGTCGACGCCCAGATCGGCTACCAGTTCGAGTCCGGCCCGCTTGAAGGCCTCTCGGCCCAGTTCCAGGTCAACAACCTGACCGACGAGCCCTTCTTCACCTACGAGAATGGCGACGAGCGCAGGATCATCGATCATCAGGTTTACGGCCGGACGTTCCTGTTCGGGGTGAACTACCGCTACTGACCGTCCCAACCGGTCGGAGAGGGGCCGCTTCGGGAGACCGGGGCGGCCTTTCTGCTTCAACGACCGGTCACCGGTGCCCCCGACATGGCGCTGGCACCGGTTCGATCGAATGATGCAAGATCACAGCATTTGTGCACGGACCGCCCAAGGCAAGGAGACTGTCATGACCGAGATCATTGCCGACAAGCCGAAGGGTACCGGCCTGGCGTTTGCCTATG
>CAZFQC010000026.1:0-17275 GCA_964520795.1 uncultured Brevundimonas sp. | reverse complement strand
AGAAACGTCTGCCGTCCCAGCACGCCCAGGGCGGCGGCGTCGGCGTCAACTGCGGGGCGGATCACGGGCTCGGTCATTCAGCGCGATTAGGACCTTGATCGGGACGCGACAAGCCCGCCGCCCGCTTCTATCCTCCGCCCGATGAGCGTCACCCTCTTCACCCACCCCGACATGCTGGCGCACCGTCCCGGCGTCGGCCATCCGGAGAGCCCTGAGCGGCTGCAGGCCGTGCTGGACGCCCTCGACTCCGCCGCCCTCGGCTTGGACGGTCGTGCGGCGACCGAGGCCGCCGTCGTTGACCTCGAACGCCTGCACCCCGCCGACCATGTCGCCCGTCTGCTGGCCGCCGCGCCCGATAGCGGCTTCCGCCAGCTCGACGCCGACACCGTCCTGTCGCCGGGCAGCCTCCGCGCCGCACGGCTCGCCGCCGGCGCCGTGATCGACGCTGTCCGCGCCGTGGCCCGTGGCGAGACCGCCCGCGCCTTCGCCGCCGTCCGCCCGCCCGGCCACCATGCCGAACCGGACCAGAGCATGGGCTTCTGCCTGTTCTCCAACGTCGCCGTCGCCGCCCGCGTGGCCCAGTCCGAGGGCATGGCCCGCGTCGCCGTGATCGATTTCGACGTCCACCATGGCAACGGCACCCAGGCGGCCTTCGAGTCCGACGACAGCCTGTTCCTCGGCTCCATCCACCAGTCGCCCCTCTATCCGGGCACGGGGGCGGCGTCAGAGGCGGGCGTGGGCAATATCGTCAACGTCCCCGTCCCGCCCCACGCCGCCCGCGAGGCCTGGCGTGGCGCCTTCGCCGGCGGCCTGATGCCCGCGCTCGAGGCCTTCGCCCCCGACCTGATCCTGATCTCTGCGGGCTTCGACGCCCACCGCCGTGATCCGCTCGCCCACCAGTCGCTGGAAGCGGAGGATTTTGCCTGGGCGACCCGCGCCGTGCTCGAGATCGCGAGATCGTGCTGTGGCGGCAAGGTTGTGTCCTCGCTCGAGGGCGGTTACGACCTAGAGGGGCTGGGCCGTTCCGCGGTCGCCCACGTTCAGGCCTTGGGGGAGGAATAAAGGACGGTTGGCCCATCGCTTACGTCCGGAAATCATGCCCGCTCCCGCCAGAGACTCACTGATGGCCGACACGCCGGCACCCGCCGGAACGGAGCCTTCCCGGCCGTCGTCGCCCCGCGCCGCCCTGGTCTCGGTGCGTCCGGGTGCCATCGTCCTTGCCCGGCACGGCGAGCCGGCGCTGTCGCGCAAATGCTTCCTGACTTCGGACCAGTACCGCGACTGGTGGGCCCGGTATGAGGTCGGCGGCCTGCGGGCCGGCCAGACCCCGCCGCCCGAACTGTTGGCCACGGCCGAGGGCGCGGGGGCCATCTACGCCTCGACCCGCCCGCGCGCCCAGGAAACCGCCGCCGCCATCGCCGCGGGCCGTGAGGTCATGTCGGACGCCCTGTTCATCGAAGCGCCCCTGCCGCCGCCGCATTTTCCGACCTGGTTCAAACTGCCCCCGAAATACTGGGGCGTCGTCGCCCGCTTCTGGTGGCACGCCTTCAATCACCATGAGGGCCAGGAGACCCGGTGCGAGGCCGAGTGCCGCGCTGAAAAGGCCGCACGGGCCCTGATCGCCCGCGCCGAGAGCGGTCAGGACGTCCTGGTTCTCGCCCACGGCTATTTCAACCATATGGTCGGCCGCCGCCTGCGCGCCGACGGCTGGGATCTCGTCCACAACCAGGGCTTCAAATACTGGTCCCAGCGCCGCTACGAGAAGCGCTGACGGCACGGAGACGGCCATGTTTCGACGGTCCCTGCTCGCCCTCTCCCTCGCCGCCGCCCTGTCGGTTCCCGCCCTCGCCCCCGCCCTCGCCCAGGACGTGCCGGCCCCGGCACCGGTGCGGGTCGTCCTCGAAACCAGCGCCGGAACCATCCTCGTCGAGACTGACCCCCGCGCGCCGGTCACCGCCGCCAACTTCCTGCGCTATGTCGACGAGGGCCGGTTCGACGGCACCGACTTCTACCGCGGCATGGTGCTCGGACCGGGAAGCGGCATCGTCCAGGGCGGGACCGCCAATGCGCCGGACCGCATCCTGCCGCCCATCGCTCATGAGCCGACCAGCCAGACCGGCCTGCGCCACGTCGACGGTGCCCTGTCCATGGCGCGGTTCGATCCCGGCACGGCGGACGGCGACTTTTTCATCATGGTCGGCCCCCAGCCGGGCTTCGATGCCGGCCGGGCGGCGCCCGGCGATCCCGGCTTCGCCGTCTTCGGCCGCGTGGTCGAGGGCATGGAGGTGGTCCGCGCCATCCTCGCCGCCCCCAAATCTCCTACCGAGGGCGAGGGTTTCATGCGCGGCCAGATGCTCGACCCCCGCGTCCGCATCGTCTCCGCCCGCCGCGCGCCCGTCCCCTGAATTTCAGCAGTGTCGGGTTCATCACAGCGGGCACAACGCGGTCACTACGGACACAACGGGTCCGGCGAGGCTGACGGAGCCGCGCCTCGATCCTGGAGCAGTGCGGCTACGCCGCAATTTCAGTCTTTCCCGGGGGAAAGCGCGGACGCGAACCCGGCTCAGGTCCCGTCGTGTCCGTTGTGACCGCATTGTGTTCGTTGTGATGAACCCGCCACCCCCGGCAATTGCCCCGCCGAAGCCGCTCCCCGCTTGAGACCCGCCGCCGCCCCCTCTAGGGTCGCCCGCCATGACCGACTCCGCAAAGAACGATACTGGCATCCCCGCCGACCTCAGCTTTGAGGACGCCCTCCAGCGTCTCGAGGCGATCGTCCAGAAACTCGAGTCCGGCCAGGCTCCCCTGGAAGAGTCCATCGCCCTCTATGAGGAGGGCGCGCGCCTGAAGGCCCACTGCGAGAACCGCCTCAAGGCCGCCCAGCTGCGTGTCGAGAAGATCGTCGTCGGCCCCGACGGCCAGGCGAAGGGCGTCGAACCTGCAGAGTTCAGCTGATGCCGGCGCCGGCCGGACAGATCGCCTTCGATGACTTCATGAAGGTCGATGTCCGCGTGGGGCAGGTGATCGCCGTCGACCCCTTCCCGGAGGCGCGCAAACCGGCGTGGAAACTGACCATCGACTTCGGCCCGGACATCGGGGTGAAGAAGTCCTCGGCCCAGATCACCGTCCACTACAGCCGCGACCAGCTGCTGGGCCGCAAGGTCGCCGCCGTGGTCAACTTCCCGCCGCGCCAGATCGGCCCCTTCATGTCCGAGGTCCTGACCCTCGGCTTCCCCGACGTCGCCGGAGAGGTCGTGCTGATCGGCGTCGACCGCGACGTCCCCCTCGGCGGGAGGCTGTTCTGACCGCCTTGCCCCCCTCCAGGATTCAGGCCGCCAATTCGCCGGAGCAGGGCGTCATCGACCGGGTCGCCGAGATCGCTGATCTGGTCACCGTCGCCCTCGACGAGCTGCTGCCCCGCGCGGACGGACCCGAATCACGCCTGACCGAGGCCATGCGCTACGCCGCCCTCGGCCCCGGCAAGCGGCTGCGTCCCTTCTTCGCGCTGGAAGCAGCCAATCTGTTCGACATCGAGGAGCGGCCGGTGCTGCGCGCCGCCTGCGCCCTCGAATGCGTCCATGCCTACAGCCTGGTCCACGACGACCTGCCCTGTATGGACGACGACGACGTCCGCCGCGGCCGTCCCACGGTGCACAAGGCCTATGACGAGGCCACCGCCGTCCTCGCCGGCGATGCGCTCCAGACCGCGGCCTTCGACATCCTGCTGCACGAGGACACCCACGACGATCCCGCCGTGCGCTGCGAACTGGCCGCCCGGCTGTCACTGGCCAGCGGCGCGCGCGGCATGGCCGGCGGCCAGATGATCGACCTGCTCGGCGTCCGCGACGACCTCGGCGGCGTCGCCCGCATGCAGCGGCTCAAGACCGGTGCCCTGTTCACCTATGCCTTCGAGATCCCCCTGATCATCGCCGGTGCCCGCGAGGTCCACCGCCAGGCCCTGACCAGCTTCGCCCACGACATCGGCCTGGCCTACCAGATCGTCGACGACCTGCTCGACGTTGAGGGCGACGAGGACATCCTCGGCAAGGCGGCCAACAAGGACGCCGCCCGCGGCAAGACCAATTTCGTCACCCTGCTGGGCGTCGATGCGGCGCGGCACAGGGTCGCGCATCTGGCGGATCAGGCCCGCGGCCACCTCGACCTGTTCGGTCCGGACGCCGAAATCCTCAAGGCGAGTGTGGACTTCGTGCTAAAGCGCAGGTCCTGATAGGCAACGCCCGGCCCCGGACCGGGTTACCAGAAGACGACAGTTCAGGTTCTCCTCCCCCCATGCCCGACACCCCGCTGCTCGACCAGGTTCACATTCCGGCCGACACCCGCGAGTTCGACATTCCGCAGCTGCGCCAGCTGGCCGACGAACTGCGGGCCGAGACCATCGATGCGGTCTCGGTCACCGGTGGCCACCTCGGCGCCGGCCTCGGCGTGGTCGAACTGACGGTGGCGCTGCACCATGTGTTTGAAACGCCGAAGGACATCCTGATCTGGGACGTCGGCCACCAGTGCTATCCGCACAAGATCCTCACCGGCCGCCGCGACCGCATCCGCACCCTGCGTCAGCCCGGCGGCCTGTCGGGCTTTACCAAGCGCAGCGAGAGCGAATACGACCCCTTCGGCGCGGCCCACGCCTCGACCTCGATCAGCGCCGCGCTGGGCTTCGCGGCCGCCCGCGACCAGAAGGGCGAAACGAACCGCGTCGTGGCCGTTATCGGCGACGGCTCCATGTCCGCCGGCATGGCCTATGAGGCCATGAACAACGCGGCCGAGACGACCAACGGCCAGCTGATGGTCATCCTCAACGACAACGACATGTCGATCGCCCCGCCGGTCGGCGGCATGAGCGCCTATCTGGCCAAACAGGTCTCGGGTGGCGCCTACCGCAATTTCCGCCGCTTCGGGAAATCGGTCGCCGAACACCTGCCGCGCCCGTTCCGCAACGCGGCGCGCAAGGCCGAGGAATACGCCCGCGGCATGATCGTCGGCGGCACCTTCTTCGAGGAGCTGGGCTTCTACTATGTCGGTCCGGTGGACGGGCACGACATGGACAACCTCGTCCCCATCCTGAAGAACGCCGCGGCCATCACCGACCGTCCGGTGGTGGTCCATGTCGTGACCCAGAAGGGCAAGGGCTATGCCCCCGCCGAATCCAGCGCCGACAAGCTGCACGCCGTCGCCAAATTCGATGTGATCTCCGGCAAACAGGCCAAGGCCGCGTCCAACGCCCCCAGCTACACCAAGGTCTTCGGGACCGAGCTGATCAAGCGCGCCCATCTCGACCCGACCATCGTGGCCATCACCGCCGCCATGCCCTCGGGCACCGGGCTGGACCTGTTCGGCCAGGCCTTCCCGACCCGCACCTATGACGTCGGCATTGCCGAACAGCACGCCGTCACCTTCGCCGCCGGCCTCGCCGCCGACGGGATGAAGCCGGTCTGCGCCATCTATTCGACCTTCCTGCAGCGCGGCTACGACCAGGTCGTCCACGATGTGGCGATCCAGAAGCTGCCGGTGCGTTTCGCCATGGACCGCGCCGGCCTGGTCGGGGCCGACGGCTGCACCCATGCGGGCAGTTTCGACATCGGCTTCATGGGCGCCCTGCCCGGCATGGTGCTGATGGCGGCCGCCGACGAGGCCGATCTCGCCGCCATGATCGCCACCAGCCTTGAGATCGACGATCGTCCTTCGGCCTTCCGCTATCCGCGCGGCGATGGCGTCGGCGTCGAGATTCCGGAACTCGCCGCCCCGCTGGAGATCGGCAAGGGCCGCATCGTCCGCGAAGGCACGACCGTCGCCATCCTCAGCCTCGGCACCCGGCTGCAGGAATCGCTCAAGGCCGCCGATGCCCTCGCCGCCCGCGGCGTCTCGGCCACCGTCGCCGACGCCCGCTTCGCCAAACCGCTGGACGCCGACCTGATCCTGCGTCTGGCGCGCGAGCACGAATGCCTGATCACGGTGGAGGAGGGGGCCATGGGCGGCTTCGGCGCCTTCGTGCTCCAGCTCCTGTCCGACAGGGGCGCGCTCGACGCCGGGCTGAAGATCCGCACCCTGTGCCTGCCCGACGTCTTCCAGGACCAGGACAATCCGGCCGCCATGTACGCCACCGCCGGCCTCAACGCCGACCACATCGCCGCCGCCGCCCTGCAGGCGCTGGGCGTGGAGGCGACGCGGGCCGTCCGGGCCTAGGCTGCCCTCTCCCCCTGCGGGTGGAGGCGGGGCAGCGGAGCCGACCCGACGACGGGAGACCGCATACGGCGGCGAAGCCACCGTTCTGGTGCGGTCGGGTGAGGGGTGGCACCGGCCCTGATTGCGAGACCCCTCATCCGACCCGCTTCGCGGGCCACCTTCTCCCGCCAGGGGAGAAGGGACCTCGACTGCTCACAATCCGCCGATTGTCAGCATATTCCGCGCCGCCCACCCCGTCCTGACCGCCCCCCCCGGGATGCCGCCCGGGGAGCGCGCCACAATGATCGCCGGGTTGGAGCGGCGCTTCGCGCCCTGCGCCGGGTCTTCATCTTCAGGAAGTGGAAGGCCCGACAGCACGAGCGCGCCTGCGACCGTCCCTCGATCGGCCTGCCGCTGGTATGGACGGACGTACACAACGTCACACCCCGGTGCGGACACAACAATCCCTTGAGATATCAAAAGACTAATGAGTCACTTGATCGCCTTGACCAATCGGGGTCGCCCCTATAGGTTCCGCGCCGAATTCAGACCCTCCTCGACGCCCGTCTTTCGACGTCAGCGGAGAGGCGCTGAGGCCCCTATGTCCCTGCCACCGGAATCGCGCGAAGAGGCGATCAAACGCCTCAACACCAGCGCATCCGATCTGGAGGCGCGCACCGCCCGTCAGATCTCTCACGAGGCGGCTGGACAGGCGGCGGCGGGACAGGCCTGGAAGATCCTCGCTGACCTGTTCGGCGGCGTCTTCGTCGGTCTGGCGATCGGGTTCGGCATCGATCGGTTCGCCGATACGACGCCGTGGGGAATTATCGGCGGCGTCCTTCTGGGCTTCGCCGTTTCGGTGTGGATGGCGTGGCGCACGGCGCAACGTCTGATGGCCGAAGCCAAACAGTATGGGGAGCCTCAGTCGGTTCCCTTCGACGACGACGAAGACCAGGGAGTCTGATCGCCCGATGGCCGATCCGCTACACCAGTTCCAGGTTACCCCGCTTCCGGGTCTCGACTTCGGCGAAGTGACTCTGCCCGTTGTCGGCACGGTGCACCTGGCCTTCACCAATTCGCACCTGGCGATGACCATCGCCTTCCTGATGGTCGTCGGCTTCTTCCAGCTGGTGACCTCGGGTGCCAAGGTCGTCCCGGGCCGCGGTCAGGCCGCCGGCGAGACCCTGTTCGGCATGATCGACGGCATCGCCGAGTCGATCATCGGCCATGACGGCAAGAAATATTTCCCGTTCGTCTTCACCGTCTTCACCTTCGTTCTGGCCATGAACCTGCTGGGCCTGTTCCTCAGCTTCACCGCCACCTCCCAACTGGCCGTGACCGCGACCTTCGGCGTCATCACCTTCGCCCTGGTCGTCGTGGTCGGCATCTGGAAGAACGGTTTCAAATTCCTCGGCCTGTTCTGGCCGACCGGCGCGCCGCTGCTGATGCGCCCGGTGGTTGGCCTGATCGAGTTCTTCTCCTTCCTGCTGCGCCCCCTGACGCTCACCCTTCGTCTGTTCGGCAACATGATGGGCGGCCACGTCGCCCTGAAGGTCTTCGCCGGCTTCGTCGTGACGCTGGGCGGCATGGCCGCCGCCGGCGGCTGGGGTTACCTGGGCCTTCCGGGTGCCGCGCTCTCGCTCAGCCTGGTCACCGCCCTGACCGCGCTGGAATTCCTCGTGGCCTTCCTCCAGGCCTTCGTCTTCGCCGTCCTGACCTGCGTCTACCTGAATGACGTGGTCAATCTGGGCGACCATCACTAACCACCCCCTTTTCCAACCAACCAACTCTCACAGGACTGAACACCATGGTTGATCCGCAAATCGCCGCCGCAAACGCCGCCGCCATCGTCTCGGCCGGCAACGCCATCGGCGCCGGCCTGGCCATGACCGGCATGATCGGCGCCGGCATCGGCGTGGGCAACATCTTCGGCAACTTCCTCGCGGGCGCCCTGCGCAACCCGTCGGCTGCCGGCTCGCAAATCGGCAACCTGTTCGTCGGCGCGGCCCTGGCCGAAGCCCTCGGCATCCTGTCGTTCGTCATCGGCATCCTGCTCTGGACGTCGGCGAGCTGATTTCGTCCTTCTGATCGTTGGGGCGGCCCGGTTCCGGCCGGGTCGCCGCCTCGTTTCTGACTGACGTATCGACCGCTCAAGCATCAGGCGACAGATGACCGTATCCGCTCAACCCGCAGTGACTCACGACGCGCCCCCCCCGGTCGCGGTCGCGGACACGCACGCCTCGACCGAAGCCGCGCACGGCGAAGGCGGAGGCGGCCTGCCGCAGTTCGAGTTCCAGCACTGGTTCGGGCAGATCGTCTATCTGATCTTCCTGTTCGCCCTCCTGTACTGGCTGATGGCCAAGGTCTTCGTGCCGCGTCTGCGCGGTGTCATCGACCAACGCGCCGCCACCATTGCGGAAGCCGTCCAGACCGCCCGTCAGGTCCAGGCCGAGGCCGCCGGCCAGGCCGAGGCCGCCAAGGCCGAGGTCGAAGCCGCCCGCGCCTCGTCCCGGTCGATGGCCGCCGCCGCCAAGGCCCGCGTCACCGATGCCGCCAACGCCCGCGCCGCCGAGGAAGAAGCCGTCGTCAACGCCCGCATCGCCGAGGCCGAGACCGCCATCGGCAAGACCCGTGACGCCGCCATGACCAATGTCGCCTCGATCGCGGAGGCCACCGCCGCCGCCATCGTCGAACGTCTGACCGGCAAGGCGCCGACCGCCGCCGAAGCCGCTGCCGCCGTGAAGGGCGCCGCCTGATGGAATTCTTCAACCCGCATCTCTACGACCTGGCCAACCCGGAACTCTGGGTCGCCGCCGGCCTGTTCCTGTTCCTCGGCCTGTGCGTCTTCGTCGGCGTGCCCAGGCTGATCGCCGGTCAGCTCGACGCCAAGGCCGCGAAGATCCAGTCCGAGCTCGATGAGGCTGCCCGTCTGCGCGCCGAGGCCGAGGCCCTGCTGGCCCAGATCCGCGCCGAAAAGGCCGAGGCCGAAGCCCAGGCCGCTGAAATGCTCGCCGCCGCCGAGGCCGACGCCCGCCTGATGGAGGTCGAGGCCAAGGCCAAGCTGGAAGAGACCCTGGCCCGCCGTCAGGCCCTCGCCGAGCGCCGCATCGCCCAGGCCGAGGCCCAGGCCACGGCTGAGGTCAAGACGGCCGCCGCCGACCTTGCCGCCCGCGCCGCCGAACAGATCCTCGCCGCTCGTCTGGCCGGCCAGAAAGCCGACCCCCTGCTCGACGCCGCCATCGCCCAGATCGGCACGCGGCTGAACTAGGTCAAGCAACGATAGAAAACGGATCGGGCCCCGGCGTTTCGCACGGGGCCCTTTTTCGTATCCGGTCGATCAGTGCGCCGGGGCACCGCCGGTGGGAATGCGAAGGCGCTTCTCGCGCTCGACCAGCCGTCCGTAAATGCCGCCCAGCACGATGCCGAACACCGCATGGCTGGCGACCATCCAGGCGAGGGTGCCGAACCCGGCCCGCATGAAGAACATGCCGGCGCCGCCGATGGGGGCGATGACCAGCCCCATCAGGACGAAGGCCCCTACGGCGAACAGGATGCCCTTCGACTCGGGCGTGCTCGTCGGCAGCCTGGGACACAGGACCCCGAACAGCGCCCCGAGAGTCACACCGGCGACGAGGTGTCCGGCCCAGCCGAGCGCGGGCGTGTCCGGGCTCTGCAGGATCACGGCGAGAAGCTGGGGGAAAGCGACGGCCCAGTGGCCGACCGACATATTGATCGCCTCGATGATCGAGACGACGGCCGTGGCCGTCAAACCGGCAACCAGACCCTTTTGTACGCGTGACATCATGACCGCAGCGCCTCCCAACGCTTGTTGTGGCTCAGACTACGCAGGGAGGAGCATACGCCCGCTGGCGCGGGCGGGGTTCACTTTGCCGTGCTTCGCAGGTGCGGGAGCGCCGCCTACTCGGCGGGAACGAGCGCCTCGTCCTCGACCAGGATGCGCAACTCGCCGTTCTCGCGAACGAACTGGCCGTGGTATGACAGCAAGCCGGTCTCGCCCTCGCTGGTCCAGACAAAGCGTCCGACGACGGTGACGGCGTCCGGGCCGGACGGGATGAACACCAGGTCCTTCCATTCAAACGCGGCCGGAGGCGACCATTGCTCGGCGTACCGCCGTGCGATCGCATCGTGCGGGATCAGGCGTGTCTCGCCGGCGTGGACCATCCAGGCACCGTCCCGGTCATAGCGGCCGGCGATGGCCGCACGGTCGCCCGCCAGCAGGTCCCGGGCATAGCCTTCCATGAAGGCCCGTGCCTCGACGACGATGTCGGGCTCCGCCGTCTGGGCGGCGGCCAGGGCCGGCGACGTCATAAACAGGGCGACAGCAAGGACGAGGGCGCGCATGGGCCTACTCCGCGGCGATGTTGGAGCCTTCCGGCGCCGTCCAGCGCAGTACCGGTGAGCGGGCGGCGCGGGTCTCGTCCAGACGTTTCATCGGCGCATGGAACGGCGCGCCCTTGAACCGGTCGACGTCGCCGGCCCCATCCTTCGTCTCCAGGGCCGCTTCGGCCAGGGCCCGCATGGCGTGGATGAAGCGGTCCAGCTCCTGCTTGGATTCCGTCTCGGTCGGCTCGATCAACATGGCCCCGTGGACGACCAGCGGGAAATACATGGTCATCGGGTGGAAGCCCTCGTCGATCATCGCCTTGGCGAAGTCGAGCGTCGTCACCTCCGTGCCCTTCAGCCATGCGTCGTCGAACAGGGCCTCGTGCATGCAGGGGCCGTCCGGGAAGGCGGCACTCATCAGGTCCGACAGCCGGGCCTTGATGTAGTTGGCGTTCAACACTGCGTCCTCGGCAACCTGCCGCAGGCCGTCAGAGCCGTGGCTCATCATGTAGCTGAGGGCGCGGGTGTACATGCCCATCTGGCCCTGGAAGGCGCACAGGCGACCGAAGGCCTGGGCCGCCTCGTCTTCCTCGCGCTCGATCAGGCGGTAGCCGTCGGCGTCGTGCACGACCCAGGGGGCCGGGGCGAAGGGTGCCAGCGCTTCCGACAGCACCACCGGACCCGCGCCCGGACCGCCGCCGCCATGGGGCGTCGAAAAGGTCTTGTGCAGATTGATGTGCATCGCATCGACGCCCAGATCGCCCGGGCGAACCCGGCCGACGATGGCGTTGAAATTGGCCCCGTCGCAGTAGAAATAGGCCCCGGCCTCGTGCGTCAGCCGGCTGATCTCGAGGATGTCGCGTTCGAACAGGCCGCAGGTGTTGGGGTTGGTCACCATGATGGCCGCGACATCGTCGCCCAGCTTGGAGGCCAGATCAGCCACGTCGACGCGGCCGTCCCCGGTCTGGGCCACTTCCACGACGGTGTAGCCGACGAAGGCGGCGGTGGCCGGGTTGGTGCCGTGGGCCGAGGTCGGCACCAGCACCTTGCGGCGCTGCTCATGCTGGCCCGAGGCCTCGTGGGCCGCACGGATGGCCATCAGGCCGCACAGCTCGCCATGGGCACCGGCCTTGGGCGACAGGGCCACGGCCGGCATGCCGGTCAGGGTCTTCAGCCAGTGCGCCAGGGTGTCCATCAGCTCCAGTGCCCCCTGCACGGTCGAAGTCGGCTGGAGCGGGTGGATGTCCGAGAAGCCCGGCAGACGCGCCATCTTCTCGTTGAGGCGCGGGTTGTGCTTCATCGTGCACGAGCCGAGCGGATAGATGGCCAGGTCGATGGCGTGGTTCTTCTGCGACAGGCGCACATAGTGGCGCATCGTCTCGGGCTCGCTCAGACCTGGCAGGCCGAGCGGATCCTTTCGGACCAGATCGCCGAGGTCGGACCCGTCGGTCTTCGGCTCGGGCAGATCGACCCCGGTCTTGCCCCAGCCGTCGCTCTCGAAGATCAGGTGCTCGTCCTGCAGCAGGCCGCGGCCGCCGGTCAGGGTGGCGGGCTTGCTCTCGACCCGGTTCGGAGTGGTCGGGCGGCCGACGGTGTTCATGGTGCTCATGATCCGGGCTCCTTACGCGCAGACCTTGGCGAGTGCGCTCGCCAGGATTTTGATGTCGCCGTCCGTGGTCATCTCGGTCGCTGCGACCAGCAGGACGTCGTCCATGCCGGCGGTGGGGGCGAGTCGGCTGTAGGGCACACCGGCGAGGATACGGTGCTGGGCCAGTTGCTCGACCACCTCGGCGGCGGGCTTCGGCAGGCGGACCGCGAACTCGTTGAAGAAGCGCGGGGTCAGGACCTCGACGCCCGGAATGGCGGCCAGCGCATCCCGCGTCGCCAGCGCCTTCTCGTGGTTCAGCAGGGCCATCTTCCGCAGCCCCGTCTCGCCCAGAAGGCTCATGTGGATGGTGAAGGCCAGGGTGCACAGGCCCGAGTTGGTGCAGATGTTCGAGGTCGCCTTGTCGCGGCGGATGTGCTGCTCGCGCGTCGACAGGGTCAGGACGAAGCCGCGGTTGCCGTCGGCGTCCACCGTCTCGCCGGTCAGGCGGCCCGGCATCTGGCGGACCAGTTTTTCGCGGCAGGCGAACAGGCCGACATAAGCGCCGCCGCAGTTGAGGGCATTGCCGATCGACTGGCCCTCGGCGGCGACGATGTCGGCCCCCATCTCGCCGGGCGACTTCAGCAGGCCCATCGATACGGCCTCGGTGACGACGACGATCAGCAGGGCACCCGCGGCGTGGGCGGCCTCGGCGATCTTCGTCACGTCGGTGGCGGTGCCGAAGACGTTCGGGGTCTGGACGACGACGCAGGCGGTGTCCGGTCCGATGCGGGCGATGACGTCGGCCTCGGCGTCGACGGCGGCGGGCAGGGCCTCGGTCTCGACGCCGACGGCGTGGACCACCGTCTCGGTCGCGCGGACGTAATGCGGATGCACCCCGCCCGAGATCACCGCCTTGTTGCGGCGGGTCACGCGGGTCGCCATCAGCACGCCCTCGGCCATGGCGGTCGAGCCGTCATAGAGGCTGGCGTTGGCCACCGGCATGCCGGTCAGGTTGGCCACCTGGGTCTGGAACTCGTACAGATACTGCAGCGTGCCCTGGGCGATCTCGGGCTGGTAGGGCGTGTAGCTGGTCAGGAACTCCGACCGCTGGATCACATGGTCCACCGTGGCGGGAACGTGATGCTTGTAGGCACCCGCGCCGCAGAAAAAGGGCACCGAGCCCGCCGAGGCGTTCTTCGCCGCCATGGCCCCCAGCGCCCGCTCGACCTCAAGCTCGCCCGCCACGCGCGGCAGGTCGACGAAGCCCTCGCGCCGCGCCGCGGCGGGCACGTCCACGAACAGGTCGTCGATGGATTTGGCCCCGATGGCCGCCAGCATGGCGGAGCGGTCGTCGGGCGTCAGGGGCAGGTAGCGCATGGCGGGGAGATCCGTGCGGGAGGGAAGGGGCTCAGAGGGTGGCGAGGAAGGCGTCGTAGGCGGCGCGGTCCATCAGGCCGTCGGTCGAGGTGTCGGACACCTTGATCTTCGCGAACCAGCCTTCGCCTTCGGGATCGGCGTTGACGGTTTCCGGGGCGGAAGCGAGGGCGGCGTTGCCCTCGATCACCTCACCCGAGACGGGCGCATAGACGTCCGAGGCGGCCTTGACGCTTTCGACGACGGCGAAGCTGTCGCCCTTCGATACGGTTCTGCCGGCGTCCGGCGTCTCGACGAACACCACATCGCCGAGGGCGTCAGCGGCGTGTTTGGTGATTCCGACGGTGGCGATGTCGCCTTCGAAGCGAACCCACTCGTGATCCTTGGAGAAATGCATCGGTCCGATCCTCAGGCTTTCGGTTTGCGATAGTAGCGTTGGGCGACGAAGGGCATGGCGACGACCTCGGCGGCGGCAGGCTTGCCGCGCACGATGACCTTCAGTTCCGTGCCCAGATCGGCGAATTCCGGCGGGACATAGCCCATGGCGATGTTGCGGCCCAGCGTCGGCGAGGGGCCGCCCGAGGTCACCTTGCCGATGACGTTTCCGTCCATGTCGGCGATCTCGGCGCCCTCACGCGCCGGGGCACCTTCCTTGACGCTGAGGCCGACGCGGACGCGTGACGGGCCGTCGGCCAGTTCCTTCAGGATGCGGGCGGCGCCGTTGAAGTCGGCCCGCTCCTTGCGCGACTTCGACAGGGCAAAGGTCAGGGCGCCTTCAACCGGGCTGGTCGAGGGATCGATGTCGTGGCCGTGCAGCGGCAGGCCGGCCTCGAGGCGCAGGCTGTCGCGGGCGCCGAGGCCGATCGGCTTGACCCGGGCGTCCTTCAGGATCGTGGTCCAGACGCGCTCGGCCTCGTCGGCGGGCACGGAGATTTCGTAGCCGTCCTCGCCTGTATAGCCCGAGCGGGAGATGAAGCAGTCGCAGCCGAACAGCATGAGCCGGGCGCAGTCCATGAAGCCCATCTCGGACAGCAGGGGCTCGTGCGCGGCCATGACCTCGGCGGCCTCGGGGCCCTGGATGGCGATCAGGGCGCGGTCGGCCAGCACCTTCAGCTGCGCATCACCGGACAGGTTGGCTTCGAGGAAGGCGAAGTCGGCGTCCTTGTTGCCGGCGTTGACCACGACATAGAGGCCGTCGTGGTCGGGGCGGCCGGCCATCAGGTCGTCCATGATCCCGCCCTCGGCGTTCAGCAGCAGGCTGTATTTCTGCCGGCCCGCCTTCAGGATCGCATAGTCGCCGGGGACGAAACGCTCGAACTGCGCCGTGGCGTCCTCGCCGGTGATCTTGCACTGGCCCATGTGCGAGACGTCGAACAGGCCGGCGTGTTCGCGGGTCCAGCGGTGCTCGGCCAGCACGCCTTCGTACTGCACCGGCATGTCATAGCCGCCGAAGCCCACCATGCGGGCACCCAGCGCGCGGTGCGCGGCGTTGAGGGGCGTGGTCTTGAGGATTTCGTCGGTCATGTCAGGCCTTCAGAGTCGCGTACTGGGGCGGAAAGCTCCGCCGTCCTCGCGCCCCCGCTGTCCTGAAGCCTGAGAGATTCCGGCCTTCCGGCCTTGCTCCGTCGGCGCGCTCGCAAGAGCGACTTTCCAGCGTCCGTATGTCCTCGCGGTCCGTTTGCCTGAGCGTTTCCGGGGCGGTTGCGCCTTCGGCTCCGGACCCCCCGAAAGGGCTCCGATCTCTCCCGCGAGAGCGACCGGACCTAGGCCCCGACTCTGGCCGTGAGTCAAGCGGAACGGGCGGCCCAGGCCTCGACTTCGTCGATCCGCGCGGCCTTGTCGGCCTCGGGCAGGAATGAGCCCTCGAAGCTGTTGCGCGCCAGCAAGGTGACCTGCTCCCGGGTCAGGCCGACAGCCTTCGCCAGCTGGCGGTAGTTCTCGTTCACATAGCCGCCGAAATAGGCCGGGTCGTCCGAGTTCAGGGTCACGTGCAGGCCGCGCCGCAGCATCTCGGGCACGGGATGGTCCTTCAGGTTATTGACCACGCAGAGCTTCAGGTTGGACAGGGGGCAGACGGTCAGGGTCATCTGTTCGGCCGCCAGACGCTGGATCAGGTCCTCGTCCTCCATCGACCGGTTGCCGTGGTCCATGCGGTCGATGTGCAGCAGGTCCAGCGCCTCGCGCACATAGGCCGGGGGACCCTCCTCGCCGGCATGGGCGCAGAGCTTGAGGCCGAGCTCGCGGGCGGCGGCGAAGACCCGGACGAATTTCGACGGCGGATGCCCGACCTCGGACGAGTCGAGGCCGACGCCGATGAAGTGATGCAGATACGGCCTGGCCATATCGAGAGTGGCGAAGGCCTCTTCCTCCGACAGGTGGCGCAGGAAGCTGAGGATCAGGCCGGAGGTGACGCCCAGTTCCGCCTTTGCCCGCTCCATGCCGGCGACCAGACCCTCGACCACCACGCCGAACGGCACGCCGCGGTCCGTATGGGTTTGCGGGTCGAAGAAGATTTCTGCGTGGCGCACATTGTCCGCTGCAGCCCGCCGGAAATAGGCGAAGGCCAGATCCTCGAAATCCTGCTGCGTCAGCAGGACGTTCGCCCCGGCGTAATAGATGTCGAGGAAGTCCTGCAGGTTGGAGAAATCATAGGCTGCCCGCACCGCCTCGACGCTGTCGAAGGGAATGGCCACGCCGTTGCGTCGGGCCAGTTCGAACATCAGTTCGGGCTCAAGACTGCCCTCGATATGGAGATGCAGCTCGGCCTTGGGCAGGCCGGCGATATAGGCGTCGAGCGACATGGACGGGCTCCGGAAGGGTGGCCGACCAACCTAGTCCGGTCGGGCGTGCCACGCCATGTCCCAGCGACGGCCGGCTAGTCCCCGCGGGTTGTGTGATGACGGAAACGCAGCAATCATCACGCGTCCGTGATGAGGTGGTTCTGTGCGCATCCTGGCCCTGCTGATGTTGTCGCTGGTGCTGGGTGCCTGCACCAACATGGTGCGTTCGCCGGTGCCATGGTTCGACTCCGTCGATGCCGCGGGCGCGCCGCCCCTGCGCGACGGCGTCTGGGCCGCCGTCGATCCGTCATGCCGCTTCGACGCCAGACGGCCGCTGGAGCAATGGCCGGACTGCGCCCAGGGCAGGGTTATCCGCGGCAGCGAGGAACTGGACCTGAACTACTCCGACAAGGAGGACGAACACGGATGGCGCGCGCAGTCCTTCAATGATTGGACGGTCGAATCCTTCGTCCTGGCCGCGGGGGACCCGCGGATCGAGCAGCGCGCATGCGGACCGTCGCTCGTCAGGGCGGAACCGGCCGTGGACGGCACGGGCTTCGAAGCCCGGGACGAGGACGTGTCGACAGCGACTCGCGCCTCAGGGGGCGACGAACGGTTCGCGATCGACGAGGCCGTCAGCCGACTGGTCTACTGCTATGCCGGACTGCGCGCGGAAACGCTCGACGCGCAGGACCGAATCATCGCCTTCACCACTTGGCCGATCTGGTGCGGGCCGCTTCCGCGGCGCGCCGGAGGGGAGGACGGCCGCAATATCACAGACGCCCCGTTCCCGGGGCTCACCGTCGTGGGCGAGCACTGTGTGGCGGAGGACGTCGTCGCCCTGCGCGCCGCCGCGACGGCCAGCGAGACGCTTCTGAGATCCGACGGAGCCACCGGTGCGTCGGGATTTGCGCGGTTCCGCTGGATCCGAGAGGGTTGGCGCTAGTCGCCGGGGGGTGAACCCTACATCCGCTCCGGCGTGTCGATGCCGAGCAGGTCCAGCGCGATCTCC
>CAZFQC010000025.1:0-19334 GCA_964520795.1 uncultured Brevundimonas sp. | reverse complement strand
CGATCATGCGCAATCCGATCGCGCCTGCCGGTATCGTCTCGCTAATGGCCGCCGCAGAATCCGACTTCGAGCCCGGCAGTCGCTGGTCCTATTCGAATTTCAACTATGTCCTGCTCGGCCTGTTGATCGAGGCTGTCGATGACCAAGGCCGGGACTATGACAGATACATCGAAGAGGAGGTTTTCGCGCCCATCGGCATGGTCAACTCGCACTTTGATCGACAGTCAAAGATTATCCCACGCAGAGCGCGCGGATACGACCATGACGGAACGGGGCCGATTAACACGATCACCGCTGAGACCAGCTTCGCCTATGCCAGCGGCGCCTTGATGAGTTCAGTCGAGGATCTGGCCCGCTTCACCAACGCGCTGCGTGACCATCGACTTCTGGGCGCGGGTGTACAGGACCAGGCGTGGACCGCGGCCGCTCTCACGGGTGGCGGAACGACCGGCTACGGCCTTGGCTTCAACGTATCGCCATTCATGGGAGAGGCAGCGATCTGGCACAACGGTTCGATCAATGGCTTTCAGGCGACGTGGATCCACCTGCCTGAAAGCGATCGTACCGTCGCCGTGTTGAGCAACGGCTACTATCGGGCCAACACGACGACAAGCGCGCGACGTATCCTCGCTCTTTTGGCCGGTGAGCCTGTTCCAGATTTCACACCGACAGAGACGCCGGATGAGCCTTGGGCGGAATTCGCGGGCCGCTACCGTCTTGAAAACGGGCAGCTGTTGCAGATCCATGTTCAGGACGGAGTGCGCTACAACCTCGATGGCGGGTCGTGGATCGATCTCAGCTGGTCGGGCGGGGATCTGTTCTTCGAGCCCGACACGCTCTTGCATCTGCGCCTGCATCCGGCCCGTGAAGGCGCACTGGCAAGTCTTAGCTACGTCTCGCGAACACTCACGCGCAGCCAGGGCGTCCGTCTCGATGGCAATGTCGAAGGAGCCGAGGTGGCGTTACCGATGGACGCGGCGGAGGCGGCCCGCATTGCCGGCAACTGGGCAATCGATTCAGGCGATTTGTTCGTCGTCGCCTTCGACGGTGACAAGCTTACCCTTCGCCTGCCGGGTCAGCCACCGCAGCAACTCCATCGTCGCGCCCCCGGTCACTATTTCGTACGCGGCACGCCGATCTCATTCAGCGTTGGTCCGGAGGTGCAAAGCTCAGAGGTCAACCTCTACGGCAATATCCTGCAACTGCGACGGCAATCCTGACCCGCGAGGGCGCTGTCAGCGGCGCTGTCAGGCCAACCCGAGTCTGTCAGCGCCCGGCGCGGGTTGAGCGCTGAAGGGGATGGAAACCTAAGAGGCTGAGCTCGTTCAGGTGCCACCGGTTCGCGTCGGATGTCATCGGCCAAACGGTGTGGCCTCATGTTCGCTTCAGTCCCGGTCCTCCGGGCGTCATGTAGTTCCTGGCACAGCGGAGGATCGACGTCAGCTACGAGACGATCCGGTGTTGGGCATCAAGTTCGGCCCCTGGTCGCGAGGTGGCTTAAGAAGCGGCGGTGCGCGCCCTCGCCGCGCTGGCACCTCGACGGGAGGGTGTGCTGGATTGGCGGGAGGGAAGTGGTTCAGCGTTTGCGGGGTACAGCGGCCGCGTAGCGGTTGCAAAAACGCATGGTCGAGACCCAGCCGTTCGAAACGGCGGCGAGAACGACCGACGGCTTGTTGGCTTTGGGTGCAGTGCTCGATCGGCTGGATTTTGAGCGCCTGCACCGGCCAGGCCGGCTCCGGGGAGAACCACTGCGCTGAGAACTTTCACGCTCCAGTCCGACGACGAAAACAACATCAGCAGCGATTCAAATCCCAAGCCTCAGCCCAGAGGTTTCTCACCACCTTCGCGGCGATCTACGACACCTTCAACACTCAGCGACATCTGATCCGGAGACCCTCTTCGCCGCCTCCCCGCCGAAGCTGACGCAGCTGGTGGTGGCCGTTGCCCGATTTCAGGCAGGGCCGGGCCGCTTTGGTCTTGGCGTAGTTAACCTGTCAGCACCACAGGTGCCGCTGGTTGCGACGCCTCCAGCCTTTCAAAGCCAGCGAGACCAGCAACATGGAGGTCGCGAGGACCGTCAGCCCGAGGCAGGTCGGCGGCGTTTCGGCCGCATCGTTCCGGTGCACGACCATTTCTGGCGGGTAGCAACGTCGACGAGGATGGCTCCGGATCACGACGCGGGCTTTTCGCTCGTCGACAGAAGGAAGTCAGAGACGACAATCAAAGACTACAGGTGTATTAAATGCAGTGTAGTGATATTGAAATAAACAAGTAACAAGAGTGTAGAATCATAGTGCAATCATTAAATAACCGCAATAACAACTGTATTCTAATTCACGACTATAAGTCTAAACTGTAGGGGAGGGTGAAAGGCCGCTGCGCAGCCGTCACACAGAAACAGAATCCGGCGATGACCAAGACCATTCTGCTCGCGCCGACAGCCATCCTCATAGCCGCCAGCACGGCAGCAGCGCAGTCTCCCGCGCCCGCGTCCGCTCCCCAGACGGCCGCCGGCCAGCAGGGCGTCCTGGTCTTCACGCCTGACTTCTTCGCCGATCAGCGCCCGAGCACCGCCCTGGACATGGTCAACCGGGTTCCCGGCTTCAGCATCGCCGACGGCGACGGCAGCCGTGGATTCGAAGGGTCGGTCGGCAACGTCCTGCTCAACGGTTCGCGGCCGGCATCAAAGGGCGACACCGGCTCGGCGGTACTGTCGCGTACCCTTGCCACCCAGGTGGAGCGGATCGAGCTGATCCGTGGAGGGGCTCCCGGCATCGACATGCAGGGCTTCGCAATGGTCGTGAACGTCATCACACGCACAGAATCCAGCCGGCAGACGGTCCTGACCCTGGACGCCAACGTGTTTGACGGCGGCCGGGATCTGTTCGGCGGCACCTGGCAGTTCACTGCCCAGGAGGGCGAGACGACCTGGGGGGTTACCCTCAATGATGGCATCCGGCTTTCACACGAATGGGGTGTGGGTACGGTGATCCGACGTGACCCGAACGGCAGCATCATTCGCCAGGAGGATCTTCTTACCAGCCGATACGGCGGCGGCCGGGGCATCCGGGGTAATTTCGCGACCCCGTTGATGGGCGGAAAGATCGCCTTGACCGCCCGTCTGGGTGTCGAGGACAGTCACACCAGCAGCGAGCAGACGGCTGCCGGGGTACTGCGTGGGAGCAACTACGACGCCGACCGCTCGATTGGCGAATTCGGGGCGGTCTATACGCGACCGCTGAGCGCCCGCCTGAACCTCGAAACGCGCCTCATCCACCAGTTCAACAGTGATGAAAGCATCTCGACGTCTCGCACCCGGATCGGTGCGGTCGACAGTCCGGAGCAACGGTTTGCCAGCGCCAGAGAAGCGTCTGAAACCATTCTGCGGGGCACCCTTCGGTTCGAGCGGTCCGCCGCACTTACGTTTGACAGCGGCGGCGAGCTCGCCTTCAACAGTCTGAACACCGATACGGCCTACTCTGTCGGCGGCACACCGGTGCCCCTGCCTTCGGCAACAGTGTTGGTTGAGGAGCTGCGCGGTGAGGTCTTCGGCAAGGGCACATGGCGGATCCGGCCGGACCTGTCGTTGGAGGCCGGCCTGCGCCTCGAGGGCTCGACCATCACCCAGTCTGGTGACGTCGATCAGGAAAAGAGCTTTTTCTTCGCCAAGCCTCACTTCCTCGCGACCTGGACCCCGTGGGCCGGCAACCAGTTCCGGTTCCGGTTCGAGCGCGAGCTGGGCCAGCTGAACTTCAGCGACTTCGCTGCCTCGGCCAATCTGGACAACGACGATGTGTTGGGCGGCAACGTCGATCTGGAACCGGAACAACGCTGGATCAGCGAACTGACCTACGAGCGTCGCTTCTGGGGTCACGGCATTGTCAGCATCGGCCTGCGACACGACGAGATCATCGACGCCATCGACGTACTTCCGCTCAACATGGGGCTGTCAGCGGTCGGCAATATCGGCAACGGCACGCTGGACCAGTTGGTCGTCAATGTCCTGGTGCCTATGGACAAGGTCGGCTTTACCGGCGGTCGGCTCGGTTTCCAAAATACATGGAACCACACCGAGGTCATTGATCCGACCACGGGAGAAGCCCGCGCCATCTCCAGAGTTGGTGCGTCAGTACCGACTCTGACCATCTCCCAGGATATCGCCTCATGGAACCTTCAGTGGATTGCCCGCTACTATGTGTCGTATGGTCGGACCAGCTATGATCCGGACCAGACGTCCAGCCTCCGCGGCAGGGACTACTTCAACCTGACTGCGGAATACAAACCAACGCCGACCCTGTCCCTGCAAGTCGGGATCAACCTGTGGGACGACCTGGAAGAGGAACGCACGGTCTTTGCAAGCCGCAACGCGGCCCGGCCGATCTCCTTTGTCGAAACCCGCTATACCGACCCTCCAAGCCTGGTAACACTTCAGCTGCGCAAGACGTTCTAGGGTCATGGCTCATAGCCGGAAGCGCACGGTTGCAGCGAGGGCTATAGGGTGGCTGCTGCCAGGCAATCCCCAAATGGGTGCTGTCAGTCCAACGACAACTTGTCTCCGCTAGCCGCAGGTAGGGCAGGGGGCGCAGAGCCTATCCGGCGAGCGACTTCCACTCAGCCAGGGCGGCTGAGCGTTGGGCCTTGTATGTCTCTCTGCTGATGAGGTGGCGGTCCTGGTTGAAGTGGTTGTGGAAGGCGGTGTGGACGGAGCTGAACTTCTGCAATGTCTTCATCTGCCGGAAGCGGAGCATCGCCCGTTCTCTTCGTCGGAAGGGCAGATGTGAGTTCTCGACCCTGTTGTTGGCCCAGCGGCCGACCTCCTGTTTGTCGGCGTTTCCGAGGTCCTTCATCGCGGCCTTGTAGGAGCGCAGTCCGTCAGTGGTGATGACCTTCGCTGGTCCATGGCGCTTCATCAGCTTCTTCATGAACTTCAGCGCCGCCGGCTTGTCGCGGGTCTTGCTGGCAAAGGATTCCAGCACCTCGCCCTCGTGGTCCACAGACCGCCAGAGGTCGTGCATCTCGCCATTGATCTTCACGTAGACCTCGTCGAGGTGCCATCGCCAGTGGGTGAAGGCGCGCATCTTCTGGACCCGCCTCCGGCGGATCTCCGCGGCGAACATCGGACCGAACCGGTTCCACCAGAGCCGCACCGTCTCGTGGCAGATATCGATGCCGCGCTCGGCCAGCAGGTCCTCCACGTTCCGCAAAGACAGCGGGAACTTCACGTACATCATGACGACCGTCCGGATCACCTCCGGAGAGCTGTCGAAGTAGCGGAACGGGTTGGTCGATTTGGCCATACCCGCGACGCTAGGGACGCCGCCAGTCAGCGGCAATCAGTTTGGGCTGACGGAGCCCTGCTGGGATTACCCGATCTGTGTCCTGTTGCGCTATGAAGGGTCGCGAAGGGGCGAGGCGACTTGATCATGGGGGATCGATACGGACTGGACCGCTGGTTGTCCCGGGTTCGGCTCGACAGCGCTGACCCCGGTCGGGCGATCCTGCTGATCGCGGTCTCGCTCGTCATTCTGGCCGGATGGGCCTGGGTGACGGCCCCCATCTGGCAGGTCACGGCCGTGCCGGGCGTCTCCGGCAAGGTGACCTGGATTGAGGCGGCGTCCTCCGGCTTTACGCGCCGCGCGGCGACCGGCGATCTGATACGTGGGGCAAGCGCCCGGGATGCCTTCATGGCGACCGGCCCACGGCAATATTCGCTGGAGTTCGAACGCCCGGCGCAGTCCGATACAGCGCTCTCGGTCTACGTACCGGTAGCCCTCGGACCGGCAGAGGTATTTATCAACCGGGTGCCTCGTGAGGGTCCCGCCGATCCTCGAAACGGGGCGTCCGGTATCCTGCTCGCGCGCCCGATCCACGTCGAGACGATGCCTGCCGACTTCCATCCGGCCGCCAACCGCATCGATCTGATCATGCCCCCTGGAGGCAGGCTGGCGGGCCCGGGGTCAGTCATCCTGGCACCAACCCGGCAAGTCGCCGCGGCCGTGGATCGTCAATCCCGCCTCGCACAGATCCTGCCTCGGCTGGCCGGACTGGTGGGTGGCGCCGGCGTCCTGGTTGGGTTGGGTCGGATGCTGTTCGCCCGCACGCGCCGCCGGGTCCTCGCCCTCGTGTTGGTCAGCCTTCTTACCGCAACGAACGTTTTGCCGCTTGCCGTCGAGGCGGGCGTCGCCGCTTTGACGGCAAGTCAACTCGGGCTGATCCTTGCAGCGGCCCTGGCGATAGCAACGGCAAGTGCGGCCTCTCCGCAAGCGGGGAGCCGACGGGTTCGCGCCGTACTGCTCGCGGGGATCGTGGTCTGGATGATCCTGGTGCTGATGAGCCTTCCGCTCTGGCCGACGTCCTTCGCCACCGTTGTTGGTCCCGTCACCTTCGCCATGACTATCGGAGTATTGCTTTCCGGGTTGATCTGGACGGCGCGGCGGTTGCTGCGCTCCGGGACCTTTGCCGGCGAACTTGCATTGCCCCATTCCGGGTTGGCCGGACTGACAGTCCTGTTGGCCTTGAACCTTGCCTGCCGCCTGATTGACTTGCCGGCGACCCTGACGGTCAGCCTCGAATTCCTTTACGCCACGGGGTCGTTGGCCATTCTCTCGGTCGGCCTTCTTGCCGGCTCGTTCGGACTCTCGGGTGACGCCATGGCGGCCTGGGAACGCCGACGATCATTGGCAAATCTTGTCCGGGACCAAAAGGCCCTCATCAGCGAACAGACCGACATCATCGGGCGGGAAGGTGCCCTTCGGGCCGTGCTTGAAGAACGGGAGCGTCTGACCCGGGATATTCATGACGGTATCGGTGGACAGCTGTTTTCGCTGCTGGTCAGGGTGCGGTCTGGCAAAATCAACAATGAACAGATCGAGGCCGAGATTGAAGAGGGTCTCAGAGACCTGCGCCTGATCGTGACCTCGCTCGATCATGCCCCGACCGCCCTGTCAGAGACTCTCTCGGTGGTTCATTCACGGCTCAAACAGCAGGTCACTGGCGCAGGCAAGGTCTTTAGCTGGGCGTCAACGGATCCGATCACCAATACACTCAGGCCCGATCAGGTTCTCAATCTCCTGAGAATACTGCAGGAGTCGGTCACCAACGCGCTTCGTCATGCCGAGGCGACCGGCGTCTGTATTGAAATCGAGGGAGAAGGCCCGGACCATCGGCTGAAGGTCATCGTTCGCGATGACGGGTCCGGCTTTGACCCTGACGGGAAGACAATGGGGATCGGCCTGTCCAATATCCGCCGACGCGCGGCCTCGATGGGGGCGTCAATTCAGTTTGGGTCAGGATCTGACGGGTGCGGCACGCAACTCTGCCTCATCCTGCCCTGGCCCCCGAAGTGACCTAATCCCGGTGAATCAGCCCCATGTTCCTGGCTTCGAAAACCGCTTCGCTGCGGGAGTGAACATTGAGCTTTCGATAGATCTTCTTGACGAAGTCGCTGACTGTGTGGGTCGAGACGCCCAGAACCTCTGCAGCTTCGCTGTAGGTCAGGCCGCGCGCAAAAATGGACAGGATTTGCTCTTCGCGTGTCGTCAGTTCGACCGGATCCGCGCCGTCCGACGCAGCCGCCGCGGTCAACAGACCGGTCAGATAGGTGGCGATCTGCGGACTGATCGGCGCATAGCCGGACAGGGTCTGCCTGATACTGTCGATCACGACCCCGGCCGGAGCGTCCTTGAGCACATAGCCATGGGCGCCGGCACGCAGGGACTCGATCACGCTCTTGCGGTCACCCAGGACACTGAGAACAAGTACGCGGCATAGATTTGTCCGGTTCGCTTCAAGGATCAGATCGATCCCACGGCCGTCCGGCAGCGCCAGATCGACAAGGCAGAGGGCTGGAGGCGCCTGCTCAAAGGCCACCAGCGCCTCGCTGAGGGTCCCCTCCGAAAATGCGCAATACAGGTCATCAGTCGCGCCGATGATGTCCTCCAGATGCGCCCGGAAATAGGGATCGTCTTCGAGGATTCCGACGGATCTTGGCGTTCCGGTCATCGCGCGGCTGGCCCCCTGGCCCAGCAGGTCGCATAGGGCTGGTCCTTGATGTCGATCCAGACCCGCGTACCGTCCGGCGGAGCGACGCCATGGCCGAAAATCGCAAATCCATGACCGCCCAGGTGGTGATCAGCGACACGCCACCCGGTGCCAAAGCGGTTGCTGCAGAGCCGGTCCGCATCCTCAATGCGGGCGAAGTCCCGTCCGCGCACAGGCTCGGTGGCGCGGAGCGAACCGCCCGACCATTGGGCTTGCAGGGCTGGCAACCGGTCCGCCCCGAAGTCGACCCCGGTCAGTCCCGTGGGTGCCGGCCTGCGGTCGTCGCGAAAACACATCAGCGGAAGAGCGTTGTCGCATTCTGTGTCGCCGGTGAACGGGTCCCCGGATTTGTTCGTCCCCTGGTCTGGCAGGACCGTCAGGGAAACAACGCTTCTCGCGGCAAGGTCGCGTCCGCCACCGACCCGCATGGTGTAGCCGCGGTGTCGCGCCGGGCGGTTGCAGGTCACCAGGGCCATGAAGTCCACTGTGGTGTCATCGGACACCTTCACATCCAGGGTGACCCTTTGAGGGCTGGCCTGGACGACATGAAGGAGATCTGTCTGGCTCTCCGGGTTTGGCAAGACCATCCTGATGGCTTCAAGCGGGCTCCACACCAGGGAACCGCGACGAGACCATCCCGGCATTTGCGCCAGATCGTTCAAATTCCTGTAGAACTTGGGCACAGTCTGGAAATCGCCAGGACGGCGGAAGTCTTCCAGATCGCCGATAAATAACGTCTCGGATTGGTCGTCCGGCATCGAGCGCAGCGAGGTGATGAAAAGCCCCGAGACCGTACCGGGATCCAGTTCGAACCGATCGACGACAAAGCCGTTCGCCTGGGAAACGTCATAGTCGTGTCTGGCCAGGTGGGTCACCGGATCCGATGGATCAACCATCCACGCCGGTGGATTGGACGGCTCATGCCCGGCGGACGAAAATCCGTCCTCCCGACCTCGCATCTGGACAGTCCGCGTCTCTGCAAACCTGCACTGAAAGTCGTCAATCACGGCCTGACCCGTGGTCGGGGCGGAGACACCGTCATCCAGCCCGAGGCCCGGCGTCCAGTAACGCCCGCCCAGTGCCTGGCCTAGGCCCAGCACGGCGATCGCGGCGACCACAGCGGCAAGTGAAGCCTGTCGGACCACGCTCGACCATCCTCCCCCGGTCTTCGGGCGCTACGCTGCAGCGACCCTAGACCAAATTCCGCCCCAGGCCGATTCTGCAGCTCGCGGGACGGCACGGGCGCCGGACGAAGCGTATCGTCGATGATTGCGCAGTCGCCCGCATCGTCGACCCTGCACGCTCCAGTGAGCGCGTCGGACGTCAGCAGGATCAGCGGGCCAGGCAAAGCGCAACCCCATATTCTTGGGGGCTACAGAACCCTGTTTTGCGGTCAGGCTTTCGAGAGCCAGCGACGTCTGCCGGCGGGGCTCCCGATGGAATGGGAAGCCCGCTCGACGACGTCGGGGCCCGGGCCTGCTCCCCCGGCATCTGAAACCGAGGAACGGATCCCGCCATGCCCGCACCCGCCCTGACCGGCTTCGCCCCCTCGGTGGCCTTCCCCGAGGATGTCGCCAATGCTTCGCCGCTGTTGCTCGACGCCGACGTGACCTTCGCCGGAGGCGAAGGCTTCAACGGCGGGACCCTCACCCTTTCGGGCCTGCTCGCCGAGGACCGGGTCTCGGTCCGCAACCAGGGCTCCGGCGCTGGCCAGATCGGACTGTCGGGCGCAAACGTGACCTTCGGCGGCGTGATCATCGGAACCCTGGCCGGCGGGGTCGGCGCGACCCTGACCATCACCTTCAATGGCTCGGCTACATCCGCCGCCATCGACGCCCTGATCCAGAACCTGACCTACGTTAATGTCAGCGACACGCCGACGGCGAGCCGGGACCTGGTGATCAACGTCACCGATGCGGCGGGGAATGATCTGTCGGGCCCCGTCGCCTTCACCCAGCGCACCGGCGCGGCCAGTCCGTTCAACGGCGTGGGTGTGGGAGAAGAGAGCACCCCAGCCTTCGTCGACCTGGACGGAGACGGCGACCTGGACGCCATACTCGGAGAGTACGACGGCGTTCTGAACTATTTCGAGAACACCGGCACGGCCCTGGCCCCGGTGTTCACCCAGCGCACCGGCGCGGCCAATCCGTTCAACGGCGTGGATGTCGGCATCTGGAGCGCCCCCGCCTTCGTCGACCTGGACGGCGACGGTGACCTGGACGCCCTAGTCGGTGAGGCTTACGGTGCCCTGCTCTATTTCGAGAACACCGGCACGGCCTCGGCCCCGGTGTTCACCGAGCGCACCGGCGTGGCCAGTCCGTTCAACGGCGTGGATTTGGGTCTCATAAGCAAACCCACCTTTGTCGATCTGGACGGTGACGGCGACCGCGACGCCGTGGTCGGGGAGCATGAGGGCGTTCTGAACTATTTCGAGAACACCGGCTCAGCTTTAGCCCCGGTCTTCACCCAGCGCATCGGCGCGGCCAATCCGTTCAACGGCGTGGATGTGGGAACCCAGAGCGCCCCAGCCTTCGTCGACCTGGACGGCGACGGCGACCTGGATGCCCTAGTCGGGGAGTTCGACGGCGTCCTGAACTATTTCGAGAACACCGGCTCGGCCCTGGCCCCGGTGTTCACCGAGCGCACCGGCCCGTTCAACGGCGTGGATGTCGGCATCCGGAGCACCCCCGCCTTCGCCGACCTGGACGGCGACGGCGACCTCGACGCCGTGGTCGGAGAGTACTTTGGCACCCTGATCTTCTTCCTGAACACCACTGTTCGCGGCCAGACCATCACCGTCAATGTGACGGCCGAGAACGACGCCCCGACCGCCACCGGTCTGCCGACCGACTTGACCGTCATCGAGGATGCGGCCTCGAACCTCGACCTGTCGTCGGTGACCCTCACCGATCCGGACACCATCGGCGACATCACCGTCGTCCTGACTGCCTCGGCCGGGACCATGACCGCCAGTTCCGGCGGCGGCGTGACTGTGGCCAACTCCGGGACCAGCGCCATCACCCTGACCGGCACAGTCTCGGCGATCGACGCCTTTCTCAACAACGCCTCGGCCATCCAGTACACCGGCGCGCTCAACGCCAGCGGCAATGACGCCGCCACCGTGACCGTCACGGCCGATGACGGCGCCGGCGCCGTGACCCTCGGCGTGGTCAATGTCGACATCACCGACGTCCCTGACGCGGGCCCTCCGGTCCTGACCGATTTCGGCTCCTCGATCACGTTCGGTGAAAACCACGTCAACGCCACGCCGCAACTGCTCGACGCCGACGTGACCTTCACCGACAGCGACGGCGACTATGACGGCGGCTTCCTGACCCTCAGCGGCCTGTTGGCCGAAGACCGGGTCTCGGTGCGCAACGAAGGCTCCGGCGCGGGCCAGATCGGCCTGTCGGGCGCCGACGTCACCTTCGGCGGCGTGGTCATCGGAACCCTGGCCGGCGGTTCGGGCGCGACCCTGACCATCACCTTCAATGCCTCGGCCACCTCAGCCGCCATCGACGCCCTGATCCAGAACCTGACCTACGCCAATGTCAGCGACACGCCGACGGCGACTCGCAATCTGGTGCTGAACGTCACCGATGCGGCGGGCAATGATCTCGGCGCGTCCGGCGCTCCGAGCTTCACCGAGCGCACCGGCGCGGCCAATCCGTTCAACGGCGTGGACGTGGGCAACACCAGCAAACCCTCCTTCGCCGACCTGGACGGCGACGGCGACGGCGACGCACTGGTCGGGGCAAACAACGGCTCGCTGCGCTATTTCGAGAACACCGGCACAGCGTCAGCCCCGGCGTTCACCGAGCGCACCGGAGCGGCCAACCCGTTCAACGGGGTCGATTTGGGCAACTTCAGCGCCCCCGCCTTCGCCGACCTGGACGACGACGGCGACCTTGACGCCGTGGTCGGGGAGGACGGCGGCGCGCTGTTCTATTTCGAGAACATCGGCACGGCCCTGGCCCCGGTCTTCACCCAGCGCATCGGCGCGGCCAATCCGTTCAACGGCGCGGATGTGGGCTCTCTCAGCGCACCCACCCTCGCCGACCTGGACGGCGACGGCGACCTGGACATGGTAGTCGGGGAGAATTTCGGCACACTCCTTTATTTCGAGAACACCGGCACGGTCCTGGCCCCGGTCTTCACCCAGCGCACCGGCGCGGCCAACCCGTTCAATGGCTTGGATCTGGGCGGAAGCACTACCCCCACCTTCACCGACCTGGACGACGACGGCGACCTGGACGGCGTGATCGGAGAATTTGACGGTGTTTTGAACTACTTCGAGAACACCGGCACTGCCCTGGCCCCGGTGTTCACCCAGCGCACCGGCGCAGCCAATCCGTTCAACGGCCTGGATGTTGGCATCGAGAGCCGCCCCGCATTCGCCGATCTCGACGGCGACGGCGACCTCGAAGCCTTGAGCGGGGAGCGATACGGAACGCTGTTCTATTTCGAGAACACCACCGTTCGCGGCCAGACCGTCACCGTCAACGTGACAGCCGAACCGGAGCCCGAACCGGGCCCTCCGGTTCTGACCGACTTCGCCCCCTCAATCACCTTCGCCGAGAACACCGTCAACGCTACGCCGCAACTGCTCGACGCCGATGTCACCTTCACCGACAGCGACGGCGATTATGACGGCGGCAGCCTGACCCTCAGCGGGCTGCTGGCGGAGGACTCGGTCTCGGTGCGAAACCAGGGCTCCGGCGCGGGCCAGATCGGCCTGTCGGGTGCCGACGTCACCTTCGGCGGCGTGGTCATCGGAACCCTGGCCGGCGGATCGGGCGCGACCCTGACCATCACCTTCAATGCGGCGGCGACGTCGGCCGCCATCGACGCCCTGATCCAGAACCTGACCTACGTCAATGTCAGCGACACGCCGACGGCGAGTCGCGACCTGGTGCTCAACATCACCGACGCAGTGGGCAATGATCTCGGCGCGGCCGGCGCGCCGAGCTTCACCGAGCGCACCGGCGCGGCCAATCCGTTCAATGGCATCGATGTGGGCTACCGCAGCACGCCGGCCTTCGCCGACCTCGATGGCGACGGCGATCTGGACGTCCTGGTCGGGGATTTCCTGGGTTCCCTGAACTATTTCGAAAATACCGGCACGGCTGCGGCCCCGGTGTTCACCCAGCGCACCGGCGCCGCCAATTCGTTCAACGGCGTCGATGTGGGTTATCGCAGCTCTCCCACCTTCGTCGACCTGGACGGCGACGGCGACCTGGACGCCATGGTCGGGGAGTTTGATGGCGTCCTGAACTATTTCGAGAACACCGGCACGGCCGCGGCCCCCGTGTTCACCCAGCGCACCGGTGCGGCCAATCCGTTCAATGGCGTTGATGTCGGCCTTCTCAGCACACCCACCCTGGCCGACCTGGACGGCGATGGTGACCTCGACGCCCTGGTGGGGGAGCGTGACAACCTGTTCTACTTCGAGAACACCGGCACGGCTGCAGCCCCCGTGTTCACCCCGCGCACCGGCGCGGCCAATCCGTTCAATGGCGTTAGCGTCGGCTTCATCAGCCTCCCCACCGTTGCTGACGTGGACGGCGACGGGGACCTGGATGCCTTGATTGGGGAGTATGACGGCACTCTGAACTATTTCGAGAATACGGGTACCGCTTCGACCCCTGTGTTCACCCAGCGCACCGGGGCCGCCAATCCCTTCAATGGCGTCGATCTGGGCTACTACAGCAACCCCATCCTTGCCGACCTCGATGGCGACGGCGACCTGGATGCTGTGTTCGGGGAGGATAGCGGAGTCCTCAACCATTTCGAGAACACCACCGTTCGCGGCCAGACCGTCACCGTCAACGTGACAGCCGAACCCGAGCCCGAACCGGGCCCTCCGGTTCTGACCGACTTCGCCCCCTCGATCACCTTCGCCGAGAACACCGTCAACGCTACGCCGCAGTTGCTCGACGGCGACGTGACCTTCACCGACAGTGATGGCGACTATGACGGCGGCTTCCTGACCCTCAGCGGCATGCGGGCCGAGGATACGGTTTCGGTGCGCGACGAAGGCTCCGGCGCGGGGCAGATCGGCCTGTCAGGCGGAAACGTCTTCTTCGGCGGCGTTGTCATCGGAACCCTGGCCGGCGGATCGGGCGCGACCCTGACAATCACCTTCAACGCGGCGGCCACCCCGGCGGCCATCGATGCCCTGATCCAGAACCTGACCTACGCCAACAGCAGCGACACGCCGACGGCCAGCCGCGATCTGGTCCTTAGTATCACGGACGCGGCGGGGAATGATCTTTCCGGCGCTCCGAGCTTCACCGAGCGCACCGGCGCGGCTAATCCGTTCAATGGCGTGGATGTGGGCTTCCGCAGCGCCCCCACCCTCGCCGACCTGGACGGCGACGGCGACCTCGACGCGCTGGTCGGGGAGGTAAACGGCACCCTGTTCTACTTCGAGAACACCGGCACGGCCCTGGCCCCGGTCTTCGCCCAGCGCACCGGCGCGGCCAATCCGTTCAACGGCGTGGATGTGGGCGGTGTAAGCAAGCCCTCCTTCGCTGACATCGACGGCGACGGGGACCTCGACGCCGTGGTCGGGGAAAGATACGGCACGCTGTTCTACTTTGAGAACACCGGCACCGCCCTGGCCCCGGTCTTCACCCCGCGCACCGGCGCGGCTAGCCCGTTCAACGGCTTGGATGTGGGCAATTTCCGCACCCCCACCTTCGCCGACCTGAACGGCGATGGCGACCTGGATGCGGTGGTTGGGGACACCAACGGTACGCTGCTCTATTTCGAGAACATCGGCACGGTCACGGCACCCGTTTTCATCGAGCGTACGGGCGCGCAGAATCCATTGAGCGGCGTGCAAGTGGCAGCGCTCAGCGCGCCCCACTTCGCCGACCTGGACGGCGACGGCGACCTGGACGCCTTGGTCGGCGAAAACTACGGCACGCTGTTCTACTTCGAGAACACTGGCACCGCCGCAGCCCCGGTCTTCACCCAGCGCACCGGCATGGCCAATCCGTTCAGCGGCGTGGATTTGAGCCACGAGAGCTTGCCCGCCTTGGCCGACCTGGACGGCGACGGCGACCTCGATGCCTTGGTCGGGGAGGACGATGGCACACTGCACTACTTCGAGAACACCACCGTTCGCGGCCAGACCGTCACCGTCAACGTGACAGCCGAACCCGAGCCCGAACCGGGCCCTCCGGTTCTGACCGACTTCGCCCCCTCGATCACCTTCGCCGAGAACACCGTCAACGCTACGCCGCAGTTGCTCGACGGCGACGTGACCTTCACCGACAGTGATGGCGACTATGACGGCGGGATTCTGACCCTGTCGGGCCTGCTGGCCGAGGATACGGTCTCGGTTCGCAACCAGGGCTCCGGCGCGGGCCAGATCGGCCTGTCGGGGGCGAATGTCAGCTACGGCGGTGTGGTCATCGGGACCCTGGCCGGCGGTGCGGGCGCGACCCTGACCATCACCTTCAACGCGGCGGCCACCGAGGCGGCCATCGATGCACTGATCCAGAACCTGACCTATGCCAATGTCAGCGACACGCCGACGGCCAGCCGCGACCTGCTGATCAACATCACCGACGCGGCGGGCAATGATCTGTCGGGCGCGGCATCGTTCACGGAACAGACCGGTGCGGCCAATCCGTTTGATGGGCTCATCCTTGGTGACTTTGTCGCCCCGACGTTTGCGGACCTGGACGGCGACGGCGATTTCGATGCGATCGTTGGGGAGCGCTACGGAGCCCTACTCTATTTCGAAAACACCGGCACGGCCTCGGCGCCGGCTTTCGTCCAGCGCACCGGCGCCGCCAATCCGTTCGACGGCTTCGATGCGGGCTATCTGAGCGCACCCGGGGTCGCGGACCTGGACGGTGATGGCGACCTGGACGTCCTGCTGGGCTCGAACAGTCAGTTCCTGTCGTACATCGAGAATACCGGGACAGGGTTCGTTGAGCGTACGGGGGCCTCCAATCCGTTCGACGGCATCGACCTCGGGAGATACGTCTCAACGAATTTCGCGGATCTGGACCAGGACGGCGACCTCGACCTCATGGTCGGACTCTTTCATGAGGGGTTCCGCTACTTCGAGAACACAGGTTCCGGCTACGCAGAGAGATCAGGTGTTGACAATCCGTTCTCAAATTTCAATGGCTCGGACTACTATTACACAAGCGCATCATTTCATGATTTCGATCATGACGGTGACCTGGATGCCGTTATTGGTGAATTTGAGGGCCGTCTGCTTTATCTGGAGAATACCGGTGCCGGGTTTGTTCAACGGCATAACGCCGACAACCCTTTCAACAACCTCGACCCGGGCTTCTTCAGCCGGCCGGCCTTCGTCGATCTGGACAACGATGGAAACGCCGACCTGGTCATGGGCTTCGTAGTCCCGGCGGGGACAAGCGGACGGTTGCACTATTTCCGCGACACTGCGATCGCCGGCCAGACGATCACCGTCACCGTCACGGCTGAGACCGACGCGCCCGAGGCCACCGGCCTGCCGACCGATGTGACGGTCACCGAGGACGTGGCGTCCGATCTGGGCCTGTCTTCAGTCACCGTGACCGACGTCGATACAGCCGGCGACATTACCGTGGTCCTGACCGCCTCGGCTGGGACCATGACCGCCACGTCCGGTGGTGGCGTTTCCGTCACCGGTTCCGGGACCGGCACCCTGACCCTGACCGGCACGGCTGCGGCCATCGACGCCTTCCTGAACACAGCTTCGGCCATTCAGTACACGGGCGCCCTGAACGCCAGCGGCGATGACGCCGCCACGGTGACGATCACCGCGGACGACGGCTCGGGCGCCGTCACCCTGGGCGTGGTCAATGTCGACATCACCGCGGTCGATGACCCGATGAGCCTGACCGACTTTGGGCCCACGGCGACCTTCGCCGAGAACACCGTCAACGCCACGCCGCAGCTGCTGGACGCTGATGTGGCCTTCACCGATGACAACAGTGACTATGACGGCGGCTTCCTGACCCTGTCCGGCCTGCTGGCCGAGGACACGGTCTCGGTGCGCAACCAGGGCTCCGGCGCGGGCCAGATCGGCCTGTCGGGGACGAATGTCAGCTATGGCGGCGTGGTCATCGGGACCCTGGCCGGCGGCGCGGGCGCGACCCTGACCATCACCTTCCATGCGGCGGCGACTTCCGAGGCTGTCGACGCCCTGATCCAGAACCTGACCTATGCGAACAGCAGCGACACGCCGACGGCGAGCCGGGACCTGGTGATCAACGTCACCGATGCGGCGGGGAATGATCTGGGACCGGTCGACGCCCTGACCTTCAGCCCGCGCGCCGGCGCCGCAAGTCCATTCAACGGCGTTGATACGGGCTTCAACAGCACGCCCACCTTCGCCGACCTGGACGGCGACGGCGACCTGGACGCCCTGGTTGGCGAAGAGGACGGCGACCTGAACTATTTCGAGAATGTCGGCACGGCCGCGGTCCCCGTGTTCACCCAGCGCACCGGCGCGGCCAATCCGTTCAACGGCGTCGATGTAGGCTTCGACAGCAGGCCGGCCTTCGTCGACCTGGACGGTGACGGCGATCTGGACGAGGTCGTCGGGGTGAACCTGGGTACCCTGCTCTATTTCGAGAACATCGGCACGGTGGCGGCGCCGGTCTTCAGCCAGCGCACCGGCGTGGCCAATCCGTTCAATGGCGTGGATGTGGGTGCCGATAGCGCGCCCGCACTCGCGGACCTGGACGGCGACGGCGACCTGGACGCCGTGGTCGGGGAGAATACCGACGTCCTGAACTATTTCGAGAACACCGGTACGTCCGCAGCCCCCGTCTTCACCCAGCGCACCGGGGCGGCCAATCCGTTCAATGGCATTGATGTCGGCGCCATCAGCACGGCCGCCTTTGCCGATCTGGACGGCGACGGCGACCTGGACGCTGTGGTCGGGGAGTCTGGCGGTGCTCTGCTGTATTTCGAGAACACCGGTGCGGCTGCGACCCCGTTGTTCACCGCGCGCACCGGCGCGGCGAACCCGTTCAATGGCGTCGATGTCGGCGACCTCAGCAGCCCCATCTTTGCCGACCTGGACAGCGACGGTGACCTGGACGCCGTGATCGGAGAGTTCGCCGGCGTCCTGAACTATTTCGAGAACACCACGGTCCGCGGCCAGACCATCACCGTCACGGTCACCGCTGAGGAGGAGGTCATTGTCCTGACGGGCGACGTCGGCAACGACCTTCTGGAAGGCGGGGCCGGCGACGACGTTCTGACCGGCGGTGGCGGAAACGACACCCTGTCCGGCCTGGGAGGGAACGACCTGCTTCAGGGCGGCTCGGGCAACGATCTTCTGAACGGCGGCGACGGCATCGACACCGGTAACTATTCGGACGCCGCCTCCGCCGTGACCGTCAACCTGGCCATCACCGGGCGCGGCCAAGACACGCGCGGCTCCGGCCGTGACACCCTGTCGGGCATCGAGAACCTGGCCGGCTCGGCCTTCCGCGACTATTTCACCGGCGACGCGGGCAACAACGTCCTGAGCGATACGCTGGGCGGCAACGACCGCTTCATCGGCGGGGCGGGGAACGACACCCTGTCGGTCGAGCGCTCGGGCGGCGGGGCGGCGACGGACGTCACCCTGACGGGGGGTATCGGCGACGATACGATGACCTTCGACGGGACCGGTCGCTACACCGATACGGTGGTGTTCGAGGGCCAGGACGGCGCTGACGTGGTGACCACGGCCGGGGCGTTCCGCTCCAACATCAACACCGGGGCCGGCAATGATACGGTGACCGTCGACACCCTGGGCGGAAGCTTCGTGGTCAAGCTGGGCAGCGGGACCGACACCCTGATCCTGGCCGACACCGACGGCGGCTTTGCAGCCAGCACGGCCAATATCGTGCGCGACTTCGTGGCCGGGGCCGGAGGCGACATCGTCGACCTGACGGCGTATCTGGCGGGCGGGGCCCTGACCAACTTCACCCCGGGCGACAACCCTTTCCTCGACGGCCATATGCGGCTGGTCCAGGCCGGGGAGGACACCCTGGTCCAGATCGATCGCGACGGCGGCTCGAACGGCTTCGTCACCGTCCTGACCCTGCAGAAGACCCTGGCGTCGAGCTTCACCGCCTTCAACTTCAACGGCCTGGCCCCCCTGCCGGCGCCGGTCGAGGGCAGAGCGGGCGTCGACAGCCTGACCGGTACGGAGGGCATCGATGTGCTCAACGGCAACGGTGGCAATGACAGCCTTGTGGGTCTGGCCGGGGCCGATGTGCTCAACGGCGGGGCCGGCAATGATGTGCTGGACGGCGGCGACGGCG
>CAZFQC010000024.1:1372-19391 GCA_964520795.1 uncultured Brevundimonas sp. | reverse complement strand
CCTAGCTCCGGAACAGCGACAGGATGATCTGCGGCGCCTGGTTGGCGATCGAGAGCGCTTGGGTGCCGAGTTGCTGCTGGACCTGCAACGCCTGAAGGCGGGCGCTTTCCTTGGCCAGATCGGCGTCGACCAGCTTGCCGATCCCCGTTTCGAGCGAATCCATCAGCTTCGAGACGAAGGTGTTGTGGGTCTCGATCTGCTTGGCCTGGGCACCCAGGCTGGCCAGCGCGGCATTGACCGTGTCGAGGGCCGTGTCGATGACGACGAGCGCGGCGGCGGCGTCTGGCTGCAGTGACAGATCCAGGACATCCAGGCCAAGGCCGGCGTCGGTCAGGTCATGGGGGTCGATGGAGATGGTGTCGACCGCATCCACATTGGCGAGGAAGTCCAGCGGCACGGCGAGCGTGCTGTCGAGCAGATTGACCCCGTCGAACGAGGCGCTTTCGGCGAACTGGAGCACCGACCGGACCAGACTCTGGAAGTCGTTGTTGTAGGCCGCCCGGGATTCCGGCGTCTGCGACAGATCCGAGGCGGCGACCGCCTTCTGGCGCATCTGGATGATCAGATCCGAGATCGATTCGCCGGCCGCCAGGGTGACGTCGGCCAGCGAGGTGGCCCGATCCAGGCTGCTCTTGACCGCTTCCAGCGCGCCCAGGTCGGCCCGCTGGTTCTGGGCGATCGCCCAGATCGCCGAATTGTCCTTGGCGCCCTGGACCTTCAGTCCCGTGCTGATGCGGTTCTGGGTCGAGGCCAGCCGGTCGTTGATCTGGTTCAGGTTCTGCAGGGCGACCTGCGCGGCGGCGTTGGTGTGGACGCTGTTCGACATGGCTTTCAGCCCCGGTTTGGTTCCGGCACAGCCTATTCAGCGAGTCGTGAGCGTATGGTTAACGCAAAGTGTCCGGGCGCGCGGTTGCGGCCCGGTGGCGGTCAACTGATGGCGACGCCTCAGACGGTGGTGTTGATCACCGCTCCGACGTCGTAATTCTCACCCTGCCTCATCTTGAGGACTTCCTCGCTGGGCAACTGGCGGACAATTTCGCCGGTCTCCCTGTCGAGCGTCTTGTAGACAAAAGACCCCGCTGTGGGGCCTTGCTCGATCACGAGGCGGTAGCGGGCCAGGCGTTCAGCATCCGCGGCCGATCTCGAATTGGCCTGGTGGTCGGCGCCTGACTGAAGCGGTGGATCGGCTATAACGACCGGAACCGCCTTTACTGATGCATCTGCTTTCATCTCCTGAACGCCGGCGACTAGGTCGGCGTCTCCCGATCATGAGCGGTCGGAAAGCGAGGCGGAGCCGACTTCGGCTCCGCCTCCTCTCCCGGGTTTAGCGGAACAGGCCGAGCACGATGGAGCTGGACTGGTTGGCGATCGACAGCGCCTGCACACCCAGCTGTTGCTTGGTCTGCAGAGCGGTCAGGCGAGCGCTTTCCTTGGCCAGATCGGCGTCGACGAGGTTGCCCACGCCGGCTTCCAGAGCGTCCTGGATCTTGCTGGTGAAGGTCAGCTGACGGTCCAGGGACTTGGAGTGGCTGCCGAGCGTACCCAGCTTGGCGGCGAAGGCCGTGGTGGCGGTTTCCACCGCGGCGGCCGTGGCGCCGGCGCGGACGATGGCGCCCGTGGCAGTCGCAACAGTCGTCGCCGTGCCGGCCACGGCATGCACCGAATAGGTGCTGCTGGTGCCGGTCTGGACGATCAGGTTATTGGTGGCCGAACCGGCGGAGAACAGGTTGATCCCGTCGAAGTTCGCACCCGCCAGAGCGGCCGTGATTTCGGTGCCCAGGGCGTTGAAGTCGGCCAGATAGGCCGTTTCCGCCGCAGAACCGGCGACGGACGACTGGATGGCGACCGCCAGACCCTTTTGCTCTTCAAGGGCCTTGGTGATCGTGTCTCCGGCCGCCAGGGCGACGTCGATGACCGACTGACCGCGCTGGATGGAGTTTTTGACGGAGTTGAGAGCGCCTTGTTCGGCGCGCAGGCCGGAAGCGATCGCGAAGACGGCTCCGTTATCCTTGGCGCTGGCGACTTTCAGGCCGGTGTTGACGCGGTTCTGAACGGTGTCCAGCTCGCGGCTGGTGGCGTTCAGGCTTTGCAGCGCAACCAGGGCGCCGGCGTTCGTATTGATGCTGTTAGCCATTTTGGCTGTCCTTTTGTCTTCGACATGACCGACGCCGTTTTGGCTGCCGGGGGCGTTCTGCCCGATGGGGTTGAAGCAAGGACGGAGCCATCCGCCAAAGAGCTATGCCAACCAGCGAACCATTGATTTTGTTACGTTAGTTCTTGTTCACCACATTCCCGACCCGGCAGGATTTGCCGGGACTCGGGCAGAATTTGCCGGGTGCCCGGCAGCCCGTGCCGGGCTCGCGACGATCCGGGGCCGCGGGCGCGGCTGCAGGTCGGGGACCCGTCCGGTGCCCTGGCGGGTCCCTTCCAGGGCCCCTGGGCCTGAGATCTCCTGGCCGTGGGGGATGGGTCGCCGAGCGCTTTCGGCAGGGTCTGGATGCGCTGCGGCCGGTAGCAGGCGGCGGCGCGACTCGGCCCTCGGGAGCGGACGGACGCTCACCGGACCGGCTGACAAACGAAGTCGACCCTCGCGGACCGGGTCCGCAAGGGTCGATTTTTCCGTCTGAACGCCGCCGGGACCGGAGCCGGTCCCGGCGGCAAGGCGATGGTCTAGCGGAACAGGCCGAGCAGGATGGAACCCGACTGGTTGGCGATGCCGAGCGCCTGCACACCCAGCTGTTGCTTGGTCTGCAGAGCGGTCAGGCGAGCGCTTTCCTTGGCCAGATCGGCGTCGACGAGGTTGCCCACGCCGGCTTCCAGAGCGTCCTGGATCTTGCTGGTGAAGGTCAGCTGACGGTCCAGGGACTTGGAGTGGCTGCCGAGCGTACCCAGCTTGGCGGCAAACGCGGCACTGGCGGTCTCGACCGCAGCGGCGGTGGCACCGGCGCGGACGATGGCACCGGTGGCCGTGGCCACGGTCGTGGCAGTGCCGGCCACGGCATGCACCGAGTAGGTGGTGGTGGTGCCGGTCTGGACGATCAGGTTGTTGGTGGCCGAGCCGGCGGAGTACAGGTTGACGCCGTCGAAGCTCGCACCGGCCAGGGCCGCCGTGATCTCGGTGCCCAGGGCGTTGAAGTCTGCGAGATAGGCCGTTTCGGCGGCGGAGCCGGCGACGGACGACTGGATGGCGACCGCCAGACCCTTCTGCTCTTCCAGCGCTTTGACGATCGTATCGCCGGCCGCCAGGGCGACGTCGATGACCGACTGACCACGTTGGATGGAGTTCTTGACCGAGTCCAGGGCACCCTGTTCGGCGCGCAGACCGGAAGCGATCGCGAAGATCGCGCCGTTGTCCTTGGCCGTCGCGACCTTCAGGCCTGTGTTCACGCGATTTTGCGTGACGGTCAGCTCGCGGCCGGTCGCGTTCAGGTGCTGCAGCGCAACGAGGGCGCCGACGTTCGTATTGATGCTGTTAGCCATTTTGGCTGTCCTTCTGTCTTCGACATGTCCGACGCCATTTTGGCTGCCGGGAGCGTTCTGCTCGGAATAGCCATGAGCAAGGACAGAGCCACCGGTCAGGGGCCTGGCACAATCATCCTGCCATTGTTTTTACAGCGTAATTTTGCCCTGCGGGTCAAATTGCTCCGGGCAGTTCCTGCCCGGCCGGGCACCTTCTGCCCGGGAGGTCGGCAGATCCTGCCGATCGGGCCGGCCGGGGCCCTCACCAGGGCCATCCCCGGCTCCGGGCGCGCGCCTCGACTTCCCGGCGCCAGCGGTCCTGGAGGGCTCGTTCATCTGTGAGTGTCGCGACCGCCAGCGCCCGTGCGTTCTCGCAGGCCACCAGCCGCGCGCCCCGCTCGATATAGGCGACCTCAAGATCGCCGAGGGTCGGGGTCTCCGGCAGCCGCTCCAGCACGCAGGGCGTCGCTGCCGTCGGCGGCAGGCTCAGGCGCGGCGGCTCCACAGACGGCGGGTGCGAGCCGGCACAGCTCGCGGTCATGCCCGACAAGGCGAGCAGTGCGAGGGGGATCCAGCGGGGTGTCAGAGTCATGGGCGCTCCTGGCCTGGGTTGCGACCCGTGCGGTCGTCCGGGCGACCGCCACGGTCTGTTGATGAACCTCGTCGAGACGACGGGTCCTCTCCGCCTCCGCCCCGGCCTCGAACCGGCGGGCGGCGGCATCGGCGGTCGCGTTGGAGGCGCGGGACTCGGCCGCCTCGAGCCTGCGTCCGGCCAGATCCAGGGGGTCCCACCGGAACCCCAGGCCATACAGGCCAACCAGACCCGCCCCGAGCCCCGCCGCCGCGACCAGCAACCAGCCCCGGACGGTCAGGGTCCGGACGACCTCGGGCACCCTCACGGGAACACCTTCCGGTCCAGCTCGAAATGGGGACCGTCCTTCAGTCGGGCCCAGTCTCCGCCCCAGACGATCGCCGTGCCCTGACGCGCGGCGGCCGCCTTGAACGCCGCGGCGATCCGCGGATACAGCGGCCAGTCCCAGCGAACCTGACCCTCCACCAGGGCCGCGATGTCGACGGCGTGGCCGGTCAGGTGCCGGGACCGCAGGGTCCGGCTGGCGCCGGCCCGAACCAGTGCCGCCTGACGCTCCGGCGTCCGCAGCCCCTCGGTCACCATGAAATCCACCGGGCTGAGAGCCGCGGCTTCCCGCACCAGGGCGACCAGACGCGGATGGACCCCTTCCAGCCGCTTGATCGACCGTTCGGACAGGCGAAAGCTCATGGCCGGTCCTCCCCGCCCGCCCGGGGCCGCAGCACCGCCAGGGTTGCGATCAACTGCTGGGCCGACGGCGCCACCAGATAGAGAACCAGCACCAGCGCCAGCAGGGCCATCAGCCCCTGCGCCAGCCGCGGCGCGGCCGCCGGCGGCACACCAGTGATCAGGCGGTCGAGCAACAGCCAGGCCGCGCCGCTGGTGGCGAACACATACAGCCTGCGCCACAGCCACCGGCCCTCGGCCAGCAGCGGCGCGGTCGGTGTCGGGGAAGCGGTCATCAGTCATCCTCCGGGTCATCAAGGGGCAGGTCGCCCCGACGCCAGCCGGGGCTGGCGTGGGCGAACAGGTCGGCGGCGGTCAGACGGCCGGGACTGTCCCAGGCCTCCTCGTCCAGCAGCCACGGGTCGGTGTGATCCGGGGTAGGGCTCATGACGCGCCTCATCCGACCGCGACCAGCCAGACCACACCGGCCGCGCCGGCGCCGCCGACCCCGCCGGCCGAGGTCCCGGCCCCGCCGCCGCCGCCTCCCCCGCCGGCAGACCCGCCCGGCCCCCCGGCATGACCCGCCCCGGCGGTCGCCGCGCCGCCGCCTCCCCCGCCGCCGCCGGCCCAGTGCAGCGTCGGCCAGGGTGCCCCCGTCCCGGCCGAGCCCGCCGCGGCCGTTCCTCCGGCTCCGCCCAGGGCCCTGACCGCCAGCGCGCCGCCGTCTCCGCCCGCTCCACCGGCACGCGCGACGTCCCCGCCGTCCAGGCCGCCGCCGGCCCCGCCGCCGCCCGGCCCATCCGGTCGGTCCAGACTTCGGCCCGCCTCGCCGGTCGCCGTCACGCCGGACCCACCCCCGGCGTTGGAAGCCTGCGTACCCTCGCCGGCCTGTCCCGGCGCGCCGGCGGTGCCGGTGCCCTGCCCGCCACCCGCTCCGCCGCACGCCGCAAGCAGGGTCGTCCCGCTCATGGCGAGGCTGCTGTCGCCACCGTCCGATCCCGCGGTCGCGCTGCCGCCCGCCCCGCCGCTCCCCACGACGACGGCCAGGGTTCCACCGAGCTCGTCCCCGGCCCAGACGCCCCGGCTGATCCCGCCGGCACCGCCGCCGCCTCCGCCGAAGCGCGGACCGGACGCACCGAAGGCTCCGCCACCGCCGCCGCCGCCGCCCCCGACCAGCACGGCCTCCACGCTCCGCGCCCAGGCAGGCACGGCATAGCTCCCGTCGGCAGTGAAGACCGTCACGGCCCGGCGGCCAGCGCCCAGCGCGAAGCGCGTCCGGCCCGTGGTCCGATCCACGGCGAAGGCCTCGTGCCAGCTCGAGCCGTCGGCGCTGACCTTCAGCCTCAGGTCGTCGTCGCCGACCAGTCCCAGCTCCGCCCGGCCGCCCCAGCCGCTCTGGAACAGCAACGACAGCACGTCGCCCGGCGCCTCCTTGTTCAGGGTCAGCCGCAGGTCCCCGCTCCCCCCGGCCCAGGCCTCCAGCGCGGTCCAGAGGGCGGTGTTCAGTCGGGCGGCGAAGGGGTTGGCGCTGTCGGCCGTGGTCCCGATCCCCAGTCGGCCCAGCGCCTGCGCCACCCCCAGGCGTGCGCCCAGTTCGACCCAGTCCCCACCCTGCCGGACCACGAACGCGTCCTCATCCAGCACCAGGGCGACCAGGCCGTCGCGGACCTCGACCACGGTCCAGCCGCCGCCTTCCGCCCGCATCAGCGCGCCTTCGGTCCGGCCACTCCAGTCGGCACCCGTCGCGCCGGACGGCAGGATCCACAGGCCGCCGTCCTCGGGATCGTCCGGCTCGGCTGTCGTCGTTCGACTGATCACGGCGGTCTGGACCAGGGCGTCCAGCCGGGTCAGGGCCTCGTTCACGGTGACATGCTTCTGCATCTGGCCCGCGGCCAGATACGGCAGGGCCAGTCGGGCGCTGTGATCGTCGCTCATGGAAATCTCCGCAATCGTGTCGGAGATCAGTCTGGCGAGGCGGCTTCCTCAGGCGGGCTCATGACGCTGTCAGCGGCATGAAGCGTCGCGAAATCAAGGCTCTGGCACGCCGGAATATGCTGACAATCGGCGAAAAGGTAGCGGGGAGGCCGTGGTTGGAAGGGCTGGACGGCCTCCCCGCAGACGGGCCCGCGGGCTGTCAGGACCAGGCGGCGCGCTTGCACGCGACCGCGACCGTACCCGTCAGGGACAGCTACGCGGCGGCATCAGATCCGGATGCAGGTTACAGGCGCTGCAGGACGCCCTGGGCCACGACCGGTCCGTCCGGCTTGTTCGGGGCCGGCGTATGGCCCGGTGCCTCCATCGAGACGGCCACGGCGTTCGCCTGTCCGGCGGGGCCGAACAGGGCCTGGCCGAGGTTTTGGCGCGACGTGGTCGAGCCGTCGATGGCACCGACCAGCTGGACCCCGCCCTCCGGCATGACCAGCCACAGGTGCGGCACCCGCGTGTCGCCCGCCATCTCCGTGGTCGGGGCCAGATAGAGTTCGCCGGTGTTGGCGTCATAGGCCAGGGTCATCGCCGCCGCGCCGCTCTCCAGCGTCAGGGTCGCGACGCGGATGACCGCAGCCGGCGGAGCCGGCGGGGCGACCGGCGCGGGCGTCGGCTGGGCCAGCAGCACGACCACCGCCGCCAGACTCGCCACAAGCAGGCCGGTCGAGCCCACGGCCCAACGCCGCCAGAAGACCACGCTGTTGTCATTGGCCGCGCCCGGCGGCGTCAGTCCCGCCTCGACCCGCGGCCAGACCCAGGGCGAAGGCTCGACCGGCGCAACGCCTTCGGCCAGTCCGCCGAGCCGCTCGTTCCAGGCTTCGACATGGGCCGCAAAGGCCGGGTCGGACGCTTCCCGGGCGCGGGCCGCGGCCTCGTCCCCGGGCGACAGGACGCGCAGGGCCAGCTCCCCGGCCAGGGCCAGATCCTCGTCCATGCCGCCGATATCCGTGGGATCGGTCATGATTCGAGACACATCCTCAGCCGCATCAATCCACGCCGGATCCAGCTCTTCATCGTGCCCAGCGGCACATTTTCCCGCACCGCCAGGGCGTCATATGTCACGCCCTCGATAAAGGCGGTGCGAATGGCCCCCCCGGTCCTGTCGTCCAGCTGGCCGAGGCAGTCGTTGAGACGGCGCACATCGTCGCCGGTCTCCAGCGCCTCGGCCGGAGACGGGGCGTCGTCCGCGATGACCGTCACCGCCTCGTCGATCGGCGTCGATTTGCGCATGGCCGCGCCGGACCGCAGCCGGTCGATCGCCCGGTTGCGGGCGATGGTCACCAGCCAGGTGATGGGGCTCGCGCGGGAAGCGTCAAAGCTCCCGGCTTTCCGCCATACGGTCAGATAGGTGTCCTGCAAAACGTCCTCGGCGAGCTGTCGGTCAGCCAAGATACGCAGGGTCACGCCCAATAGCTTCGCGGAGGTAGCTTCATAAACGCGGCGGAAGGCGGCGCGATCCCCTTCGCCCGTCCGGCCGAGCGCCTGGGCCAGTTCATCTCGGGTCAGAATCGCACTCATTCAGAGGTCCGGCAAAGGGGGAGGTTTGAATTGGCGGCGTCGACGCGGCTACGTCAAGCGGCTCAATCGTGCAGATAGACTATACGGCGCAGCTTGGGGTTCCGACGCATCTCGGCGACATGGCCCTCATGGGCGCCGGAGGCCCGGGCGTCCCGCTCATTGGCCTCGACCCAATGGGTTGTTTCGATGTCCTTCTGAAGGGCCCTGGCCGCCATCAGGTGTCCGGGAAACAGAAGGTCGACCACGTCGGGCGCGAACGGGACCACCTCCCCGACCGCCGTGGTCGCGGTGTCCAGTCCGAGATAGGTGATCATTTGCAACAGTGTGCCGGGTGCCGCCCGGGCCTGCACGCCCTGGATGAGCAGCCAGGCCGCCGCCCCGACGCTGTAGACCGTGCCCACGACCGGGACCCAGGTCAGCAGGCCGTCCAGGCCGATGCCAAAGGGGCCGATGCCCACGGCCCGGTCGGAGAGCTTCTTCACGCCCTCGACATTGGACCAGATTTTCTCGATATCCGCGACGGACCGTCTGGCCATGCCTGCCCTCCTGAAGCGAGACCGTAACGCGCCATGACGAACCCCGTTCACCCGGAAAGGCAAGGTCCGCGTTTCAGTTTGCCGGCCTGGACGCGGCGGCAGTGGCTGGAAGCGCTGATTCTGCTGGGTCTGACGCCGGTCGTGGGCGTCGCCGTCCTCGTCCTGGCGGGCGTGGACAACCGCGCGGTCGACCTGCTGGCCCAGTTCGCGGCGCCGGGGCTGATCGCGACCGCCCTTCTGACCATCGGCCTGGGTCTGCTGCGGATGAAGGCGCCGGCGGCCCTGGGCCTGTTCGCCGGCCTGCTGCTGTTCCTGGCGGTTTGGCCGCAGTGGTTTCCGAAGGCGTCGGCGCCCGACCGCGATGCGGCCATCGTGCGGGTCTATTCGGCCAACCTTTACTACCTGAACAATGACACAGCCCGGATCCGACGCTCGATCGAGACCGCCGACGCCGACATCGTCGTCCTGATTGAACTGGCCAGCGATCCCGCCCTGAGGGTCGACGAACTGCTGGCGGGCTATCCCTACCGCGCCGCCTCCATGCGGCTGGACCAGACCCGCGGCCCCTCCCGGTCCCTGATCGCCTCGCGCTGGCCCCTGACCGGGCGGGAAGATCAGCCGGACGGCCTTCACGCCGTGGCCGCGACGGTGCGGACGCCTCTTGGCCCGGTCAATGTTGTCGGCGTCCACCTGACCCGACCCTGGCCGTTCCAGCATTCCTGGGGACAGATCAGCCAGACCATGGCGCTGGACGCGATCGTCGAGGGCCTCGAGGGCCCGGTCGTCGTCGCCGGCGATTTCAACAGCGTCTCCAGCGCCCGCATCGGCAAACAGGTCCGCCGCGACATCGGTCTGCGTCCCGCGCCGGGCTTTCCCGGCACCTGGCCCGGCGAGCTGCCGTCGGCCGTCGGCATCACCATCGACCAGGTCTATGCCTCGCCGGATCTGGCCTTCGTCAGCCGCCGTCTCGGCCGCCCGACCGGCTCGGACCATCGCCCGGTGGTAACCGAAATCACCCGCGCGGCGGACTGAAATCAGGGACTGACCAGGGCGGCGAGCCGTTCCGTGTGACCCGCTGACGGGAAGTCGTCGGCGATCCAGCCTTCCTCGAACGCCTTGAGAATCCGCCCGGTCTCCGGCCCCGGCTCCACGCCCAGCCGCGCCAGATCCCGGCCTCCGACCGGCATCGACGGTCGCCGCCAGCCCTCGGCCAGGGCCAGCAGCCGTTGCGCATCGTCGGCCCCGGCCGGGTCTTCCGCCCACCGACGGTACAGGGCATCCAACACCGCCCGACCGCCGTGGCGCCAGACGGCGGCCCGGACCTCCGGGTCACTCATCGCCAGCCTGACCACCGGGGTCGCCACGGCCGCGCCGGCCAGCCGGTCACGGGTGGCGTTGGGAAGCCGCAACCGTGCCGAGGCCTCTCTCACAACCCGTTCGTCGCTCGGGAGCAGGGTCATCAGCCGGATCACAGGGTCATCACCCTGGGCCACCGCCGCCTCGAACAGCGGCCCCATCTCCGCCTCCGGCAGGATCTGCGCCAGCACCCCGGCCTCAGCCATGGCCGCCATGGCGATGCGCGGATCCGGCGCGGCCAGCAGGGTCATCAGCTCCTTGGACACCCGTTCGGCCGACAACCGCGTCATCCCCGACGCCAGCGCCCGACAGGCCGCCAGTGCGGCAGCGTCCGGCGCGCCGCGTCCGTACCAGGCGAAGAAGCGGAAGAAGCGCAGGATGCGAAGATAGTCTTCCTGGATGCGTGTCTCCGGATCGCCGACGAAGACGATCCGCCCTGCCGCCGCATCCGCCACGCCCTCGCCGGTCGGGTCGAACACCTGTCCCTCGCCGTCGGCATAGAGCGCATTGAGACGGAAATCGCGGCGCGCGGCGTCCTCGGCCCAGTCGTCGGTGAAGGCCACAGTGGCGTTGCGGCCGTCGGTCGAGACGTCGCGGCGCAAGGTGGTGATCTCGAACGGCTGGCGCTCCGACACCGCCGTCACCGTGCCGTGGGCGATGCCGGTCGGCACGGCCTTCAGCCCCGCGGCGCGGATGGCGCGGTCGGTCTCTTCCGGCTTCAGGGTCGTGGCGATGTCGACATCGGCCACCCGCGCCCCGATCAGGGCGTTGCGCACGCAGCCGCCGACGAAGCGGGCGCAGTCCGGCCCGCCCGCCGCCTCCAGCGCCGCCATCACCGCGCGGGTGGCCGGAGCCGTCAGCCAGGCCTGGTCGTCGAGCCGGTTCACGCGGCGTCCTCCGCCACGACGTCCGCACGGACGTCCTCGCCGTAGAGCCGCGTCCGCAGCGCCCGCACAATGCCCGCGGTCACGCCCCAGATGTAGCGTTCCTCATGGGTGATGGCCCAGTACCACCGCCGTGGCTGGCCCTCGCGGTCGTAGGAATCCCGGCGATGATTGGCCGGGTCCATGATGAAGTCCCACGGCACCTCGAACACCTCGGCCACCTCCTCAAGCGCCGCCTGGGTCGCGGGTGGCTCGGTCAGCCAGCCGACCACCGGCGTCACCAGAAAGCCGGTGCCGGTCTCATAGGCGTCGCCGACGCCCAGCACCTCGACCAGGGCCGGGTCCAGCGCCACCTCCTCGAAGGCTTCACGCAGGGCCGCCTCGACCGCGGTCTCACCGGGATCCAGCCGTCCGCCGGGAAAGGCGATCTGACCGGTGTGGCTGGCGAGACTGTCCGACCGGCGCGTCATCAGCACCGTCGCCCCGTCCGGCCCCGCGATCACGGGGATCAGCACCGCGGCCGGCCGCAAGGTGCGCTCCGGCCGCTCGGCCCCCGGATTGAGGTCGAAATCCGAGCGCGCAGCGGGGCGGTCCGGCGTCCAGCTGACTGCCGGCTCCAGATGGTCGATCAGACGCGCGCGCAGGGTAGCCTGGCTCATTCCACACCCGCCCCGACCGGCCCGAGGGCGAAGGCCACGCCGCCCGAGTGCACCGTCAGCCGCCCGTCCTCGACCACCGCCATCTCGACCAGCTCATAAAAGACCGCCCGTGCGATCCGCGCCCAGAGATCGGCACGCACATGCACCGAAGGCGACGGCTCACCGGTTTCGGGATCGGTGTCGACGCGGATGGGATGCGCCTGACCGGCTTCGGTCTCGTCCCCGACATCGGTGGTGAAGACCAGCGCCCCTCCGCGCCGCTCGACGCTCACGGCGCGGAACGGCAGATCCTCGACCGTGATCGACAGCTTCTCGCCCGGCGTGACCAGCACATAGCCGTCGTCGTCCTTGCGCAGCACCGTCGAGAACAGCCGGACCAGCTCAGCCCGCCCGATCGGCGACCCCTCGTGCATCCACAGGCCGTCGCGGCGGATGACGATGTCGATCTCGCCGCAATGCGCCGGATGCCACAGATGCACGGGCGGCAGGCCACGCCCCGGCACCTGCTTCGCCGCCGCGGCCACACCGGCCAGACCTGTCTTGCTGTCCGCGGATTGAGCCATGGCCCAGACTTAGGGCTTGCGACCACTCTGGCAAAGCCTTCCGTGGCCGACCCTCACCTTCCCTTCGACCGTGACGGGGGAAGGGCTCAGTTGGCGGCCACAAGCCCCCCGGGTTCGCCGGCACCCCGCCACAGCACCCGTCGCTGATCGACCGGCCCGTTCAACCGCACATCCGGTGCCGGTCTGAACCCGAACCGGCCGAACCAGGGAAGGTCGCCGACCAGAAGGATGCCGACATCCCCCGCATGGTCGACGCAGGCCTGCACCAGATCGGCCCCCACTCCCGCCCGGCGGCTGTTCGCCGACACGGCTATGGGGCCGAGAAACAGCGCCGGTTCGTCGCCGACCGTGATCGCCCACAGCCGCACCGAGCCTATGATCCTTCCATCCTCGCGCACGACAAAGCCGGCGGCGACCCGCGCCCGCTCGCGCAGCCGCTCCGCCGTCTTGGCGAACCGGCCCGGGCCGAAGGCGGCCAGCACAAGACCCTCGACCGCCGCCGCGTCGGCGGGGGCTTCGATCTCGATACGCAAGGGCGCGGGTCTGGCGGAGGCGTCGAACATGAGGGCGCGCAACTAGGGCTCGCCGACCTGCGAATCAACCGGCTTTTGAAAAGTCGGGCGCGCGCTTCTGGCTGAAGGCCATGAAGGCCTCCATCGCCTCGGGGCTGGTCATCTGGCTGCCGAAGGCCTCGCCCTCGCGCTGCATCAGTGCCCAGAGCCGCTCGGCGTCCCGCATCAGCCGCTTGGTCTTGCGGATGGAATTGGGTGCCCGCGCCGCCAGCTTGCTCGCAAGCTCGGCCGCGACCGCATCGACCTGATCCGCCGGAACCGCCCGGTTGGCCAGTCCCCAGGCGACCGCCATCCGTCCGTCGATCGGCTCGCCCAGGGCGAACAGCTCGAACGCCCGCTGGTGGCCCAGCACCGCCGGCAGCAGCATCGAGGACGCCGCCTCGGGCGCCAGCGCCAGATTGATGAAGGGGACCGACAGCAGGGCGTCCTCCGCCACCACCACCATATCGCAATGCAGCAGCATCGTCAGGCCGATGCCGACCGCCCGCCCCCGCACGGCCGCCACCGCCGGCTTGTCCAGATCGGCCAGGGCCTTGAGGAAATCGAACACCGGCATCTGGGCCGGCTGCTGGCCCTGCGAGCCGAGCGCGATGAAGTCGGCGATGTCATTGCCCGCCGAAAAACTGTCGCCCTGGCCCTTGAAGACCAGCACCCGCACGGCGTCGTCCGTCCGCGCCCGATTGGTCGCCTCGGCCAGCACGGCGTACATGGCCTGGGTGATGGCGTTCTTCTTCTCCGGCCGCGCCAGGGTGACGGTCAGGATGCCGCCCGACAGTTCGGTCTGAATTTGGTCGCTCACGCCGCCTCTCCCCGTTTGGTCATTGTCCACCAGTCCACGCCGTCCGCATCGCGCGTGCGGGTCACCCGCCCCCGATGCAGCAGATAGTTCAGATGCGCGATCGCCTCGCCCGTGGCCATCCCCCGCACCCCCTCGCCGACAGCCCGCGCGAACAGGGCGCCGAACACATCGACCGCCCGCTTCGGCGTCTTCAACGTCTTCTCCAGTCGCTTCAGCGACGCCTCATGGCCCCGGATCAGGGCGTCCAGTCGCGTGTGCACCCCATGGAAGGGCTCGCCGTGTGACGGCAGGATCAGGCCGTCGTGCGGCAGAATGCCCTTCATCCGCTCCAGCGAGTCCAGCCAGTCGCCCAGCGGGTCAGCGTCCGGCTCGGTCGGCCAGACCGACACATTCGACGATATCCGCGGCAGGATCTGGTCCCCGCCCAGCACCACGCCGTCCGCCTCGCGCCAAAGACAGGCGTGCTCCGGGCTGTGGCCTTCGCCGACCACCACCCGCCAGTCCTGCCCGCCGATGCTCAGCCGGTCGCCCTCGCGCATCCGCACATAGCCCGTCGGCATGGGCGAGACGGCGCGGCCGAACTGACCGAACTCGCGGCGGTAAGTCTCGATCTGCGCCTCGTCCCAGCCGGCGGCGCGATAGTGGACCGCGCCCGCTTCCGGCGCCGGCTGTCCGGTGTCCGCCAGCAGCATCCGGGCGGTCACATATTCCACCCGCGTCATCACCAGCGGCGCGCCCGTCCGTTCGCACAGCCAGCCGGCCAGGCCGATATGGTCGGGGTGCATATGGGTGCAGATCACCCGCGTCACCGGCCGTCCGCCCAGCGGTCCCGCCAGCAATGCCGCCCAGCGGTCGCGCGAATCGGGGATGTTCAGCCCGGTGTCGATCAGCACCCAGCCGGCGCCGTCCTCGACCGCATAGACATTGATATGGTTCAGGGCGATCGGCATCGACAGCCGCATCCACAGCACGCCCGGCGCGACCGCGACGGCCTCGCCGAAACCCGGCGGAACCGGGTGCGGATAGGTCAGGCCGCGCGCGTCGCGCGCCGCCTGATCGATCTCCGCCGGGACAGCGCCGTCCGCCAAGTCCGTCTCCAATTGAAACTGATCTCCCTGATACCCCCAAGCGACGGCTTCCGTCCAGCCGCTCGCTCGCGCACGCCTTGACCCCGCCACAACGGCCCGCCAAGGGTTGAGCCAACGGTTTTCCTATCCGGAGTGATCTCGTGTTCCACAGAAAATTGCTCGCGCTCGCGGGTGGCGCCCTCGCCCTTGCGCTCATCGCGGCCCAGCCCGCCTTCGCTCAGGATTCGCCTGAGACGCCGAGCACGACCGGTCGCTCCGAATCCGACCGGGCCTCCGGCACGGTCCGCGGCGAGGGTGTCCTGCCCGGCCGTATCGGCGGTGGTCGTCGCGACCGCGTGCCGGACAGCCGCGCGACCCGCAACCGTCCTGCGCCGCCGGCTGCGGTCGCCACGCCCGAGCAGATCCTGGCCGAGGCCCAGGCCCTGGTCGTCGCCACCGCCAGCGCCTGTTCGGTGACCGAGGCTGCCCAGCCCGGCATCAACGCCGAACAGCAGAAGATCTATGAAGCCGCCTGTTCGGAAGGCCCCGGCCTGATCCTGATCGCCTCGACCCCGCCCCAGAGCTTCGACTGCCTTGAGCTGGCCGGCACCGCCTACACCGCCCGTCTGCGCGATCCGGCCGCGGACGTGGGCCAGCAGTGCCTGCTGCCCGCCAACCAGAACGGCCTGGCCGTCATCGGTGGCTGGGCGCGCAGCGTCGGCGTCAGCTGCACGATCGATCAGGCCGTCGCCATCGGCAAGAGCGACGCCGACAACATCGTCTATGAGATCGGCTGCGCCGGCGCGGACGGCTACTGGCTGGAACGCGTCGGAACCGGCTGGGACCTGAAGGACTGCCTGCTGGTCTCCTCGACCGGCGGAACCTGCCGCTTCACCACGACTCAGGAGCAGATCGACAGCTTCGAGCCCAAGCTGGCCGGCACCGACGCCGCCGCCTGCGACGTGACCCAGGTCCGCCTGATGGGCTCCAACGCCAATGGCCGCTTCTATGAAGCCAAATGCGCCGCCGAGGGCGAGGGCTATATCGCCCGCATCAACCGCGAGGGCGTGACCCAGCAGATCTATCCCTGCGCCACCGCCCAGCGCATCGGCGGCGGCTGCCGGTTCACCCCGGCTCCGGCCCTGCCGCCGGCCGAATAGCCGGACGACGGTTCCATCGAAACGACGCCCCGGAGTTCGCTCCGGGGCGTTTTTCGTGACAGCGATCCCCGCTTCACAGACCGCCCCGACGCGCCGTAAGCATGGCGCATGCGCATCGCCACCTGGAACGTGAACTCCGTCAACGCCCGCCTGCCCACGGTGCTGGCGTGGCTGGAGGCCGCGCAGCCCGACGTGGTCGGCTTCCAGGAGATCAAATGCCTGGACGAGAAATTCCCGCGCGAGGCCTTTGAATCGCTCGGCTACAACGTCGAGACCAACGGGCAGAAGACCTACAACGGCGTCGCCCTGCTCTCGAAATACCCGCTCAGCGACGTCCGCCGCGGCCTGCCCGGCGTCGACGCCTCGGGCTTCGAGGCGGAGTTCGAACAGGCCCGCTATATCGAGGCCCTGATCGAATGCCCGCGCCCGGTCCGCGTCGGCTGCCTCTACCTGCCCAACGGCAACCCGATCGGCACCGAGAAATTCGCCTACAAACTGGCCTGGATGGACCGGCTTCAGGCCCACGCCCGCGACCTGCTACGCCAGGAAGAGGCCTTCACCCTGTGCGGCGACTATAACGTCATCCCCACCCCGGACGACGCGAAGAACCCCGCCGCCTGGGTCACCGACGCCCTGTTCCAGCCCGAGAGCCGCGCCGCCTTCCGCGCCCTGACCCATCTCGGCCTGTCCGAGGCCGGGGCGCTGGGCAAACAACCGCCCGGCACCTTCACCTTCTGGGACTACCAGGCCGGCGCCTGGCAGCGCGACCACGGTATCCGCATCGACTTTCACCTGCTGTCGCCCCAGGCCGCCGACCGGTTCATGGCCGTCGGGACCCATCGCGACGCCCGCGACATGGACAAGCCGTCCGACCACGTCCCCGTCGTCGTCGAGCTGGAGGACTGAGCTTGGCCGATGTGCTCAGGGTCATTCTGCTGGTCGCCCTGGCGGCGGCGGCCCTGACCACGGGCGCCCTGGTCCTGAACTGGTGGATGGAGCCCGTCCGCCGCATGCGCCGCGCCCTGCTGAAGTCGCTCGGTGCCGTGCCCGAGGCCGAGGCCCTGTCGCCCGCCGAGGGCCGCGCCGCCGGCCTCGACTTCGACGGTGCCCAGGTCGCCGTCCTGTGGAACCGCGGCGGCTCCGGTCTGGTCTATGCCTTCGAGGAGATCGAGGGCGGCGAGATCATCGTCGACGGCCATGTCGTCGCCCGCGTCCGCCGCGGCGAGGCCCGCAAGGCGCTGGACCTGATGGCCCCCGACGCCGAACAGGTGGTGCTGCGGCTGATGTTCGCCGACGCCCGCCACCCCGAGTTTGAACTGGCCCTCTGGGACGCCACCCTCCCGGTCCAGACCAGTTCCCCCGGCGAAGCCCTCCGCCTCGGCCGCCGCTGGCTCTCCCATCTGGAAGCCCTGCTGAAAGGCTAGGCTCCGCGGTCGGCGCGAGGCCGCTCGCGAGCTGGTTCATCACAAAGGACACGAAGGAATTCACGAAGGGCACAAAGGAACCGGGTGCGCGTCCAGATCGGAGCTTCCGTCGCGTGGATCATGGGATCGCGGCATTCGCCGCCTGACCCGATCGAGGCCCTGGCCTCGATCCAGAGTCGTCTCGCTGTTCGACGGTGAGGCCAGCTGTATCATCTTCACAGGACCCTTGGTGTCCTTCGTGAATTCCTTCGTGTCCTTTGTGATGAACCAACTTTCGCCAGTGGAAGGGAGCCAGGGGCGACGCAACTCACACGGTACACCCCGGCAGCCCTTCCGCCCCCGCCCCCGGACCGCTAGAACCCCCCATTCCCTGTGACCGAGTACCCTGAGGAGCCCCCGTGGCCCGCCTGTTCGACGCCTACATCATCGCTGACTGGACCGCCGCCGAGGGCAAAAAGCTCGGCGACACCTCCCTGTGGCTCGGCGTGGCCAAACGCGATGTGCGTTTCCGCCTCTATTCCGAAACCCACAATGTCGCGACGCGGGCCGAGGGCGAGGCCCTGCTGGCCTCCCTGCTGGCCGAACACCGCAAGCGCGGCGACCGGGTGCTGGTCGGCTTCGACTTCAATTTCGGCTTCCCCGCCGGCACGGCCGAACGGCTGAAACTGACGGGTACGCCCTGGTCGGCGATGTGGAAATTCCTCGCCGCCAACGTCGTCGACAAACCCGACAACACCAACAACCGCTATCAGGTCGCGGCCAAGATCAACCGGCTGATGAC
>CAZFQC010000024.1:0-1272 GCA_964520795.1 uncultured Brevundimonas sp. | reverse complement strand
GAGGGCGAGTTCAAGGACCAGGCCCAGGTCCGGGTCACCGCCGAACATTTCGCCGCCCTCGACGAGGCCGGCACCCTCTCCGCCGCCTTCGCCCCACCGAAAGGTGCAAGCGAGGACCTGATCGCCCGGGTCGAGCAGGAAGAAGGCTGGATTCTGGGGGCGTAGCTTATTGCTATCGTCATCCCCGCGTCACCGCCCGCCCCTATCCCCGGCGGATGATCCGGCTCATCCTGCTCACCATCGCCCTCCTCATCGCGAGCCCCGCGCTGGCCCAGACCCATCCCCTGATCATCGCCCACCGCGGGGCCTCGGGTGAACGGCCCGAGCACACCCGCGCGGCCTATGATCTCGCCATCGAACAGGGTGCCGACTATATCGAGCCCGATCTGGTCATGACCCGCGACGGCGTACTGGTCGTCCGGCACGAGAACGAGATCAGCGGCACCACCGACGTCGCAGCCCACCCCGAATTCGCCGACCGTCGGACCACGAAAACCATCGACGGCGAGACCCTGACCGGCTGGTTCACCGAGGACTTCACCCTCGCCGAACTGAAGACCCTGCGCGCCCGCGAACGCCTGCCCGAACTCCGCCCGGCCAACACCGCCTTCGACGGACAGGAGCCGATCCTGACCTTCGACGAGGTGCTGGACATCGCCGAGGCTGCGGGCGTCGGCATAGCGCCCGAGCTGAAACACCCGAGCTATTTCATCGGCATCGGCCTGCCCATGGAGCCGCCCCTGATCGCGGCCCTGACCGCGCACGGCCTGATGGGTGCCGACGCCCCCATCCTGATCCAGTGTTTCGAGGTCGACGCCCTGCGGTCGCTCGACCGGAGCACCGACGCCCCCCTGCTGCAGCTGGTCGCCTCCGGTGGCGGACCCGCCGACAATCCGGACCAGACCTATGCCTCGATGACCACCCCCGAAGGCCTGGTCGAAATCCGCACATACGCCGACTGGATCGGCGCGGACACCGCCCTGATCGAACCAACCCCCGGTGCCCCCACCGCCCTGATCGCCGACGCCCACGCCGCCGGCCTCAAGGTCGCCGCCTGGACCTTCCGCGCCGAGAACATCTTCCTGCCCGAGAGCGATCGCATCGGCACCGACCCGGCTGCGCACGGGCGGGTGCAGGAGCGACTGGCGCGGTTCGCAAGGTACGGCCTGGACGCCGCCTTCATGGACCAGCCGGTTCTGGGTCGCTGAAGCCTCCCTTCCCGCCCCCCATCCTCCGTCCCCTTCCGACCCCCAAAGCGCCCTTCTCGCCCCT
>CAZFQC010000023.1:17146-19530 GCA_964520795.1 uncultured Brevundimonas sp. | reverse complement strand
GGTCTCGCCCTCCGGCCCGACGCGCTCGCGCACGCCCGACAGCCGCGCCGGGATCACCCGCGTGTCGTTGAATACCAGGGCGTCGCCGGGCTGCAGGAAGTCCGGCAGGTCGCGGATGATCCGGTCCTCGAGCCCCCCGTCGCGCACCACCAGCAGGCGCGCGGAATCGCGCGGCTCGGCGGGGCGGAGTGCGATGTGGTCGTCGGGCAGGTCGAAGTCGAAATCGGCGGTCTTCATCAGGCGGCGCAAAGGCCACGGGGGAGGGGCGGGGTCAAGGCGGCGACGCTTTCCTTGACCCCGCTCCATTCAGTCGCCAAACCCCCGCCCATGCTGCACTCCCTCGAAGCCCTCGCGCGCGACGCCCGATCCTGGCCGTTCGAACAGGCCCGCAATCTTCTCGCCCATGTGCTGAAGAAGCGCCTCGGCGACGCCGAGCGGACCGCGGCGAAGCTGCTGATCGACGCCGGCAAGGCGGACGAGGCGCTGGCGACCTTCGAGGCCCTGCAGGCACCCGTGATCTTCCAGACCGGCTACGGCCCGTCGGGCCTGCCGCACATGGGCACCTTCGGCGAGGTCGCGCGCACGACCATGGTGCGCAACGCCTTCCGCGCCCTGACCGGCGACCACTGGTCGACCCGGCTGATCGCCTTCTCGGACGACATGGACGGCCTGAGGAAGGTGCCCGAGGGCATCCCCAATCCCGGGATGCTGGCCGAGGACCTGCACAAGCCCCTGACCGTGGTGCGCGACCCGTTCGGGACGCATGACAGCTTCGGGGCGCACAACAATGCCCGTCTGCGCGCCTTCCTCGACGGCTTCGGCTTCGACTACGAATTCCGGTCCTCGACAGAACAATACCGGTCGGGCCGGTTCGATGCGACGCTGCTGACCCTGCTCGAGCGGTTCGACGCCATCCAGGCCATCATGCTGCCCACCCTCGGCGAGGAACGCCGCGCCACCTATTCGCCCTTCCTGCCGATCAGCCCCGTCACCGGCCATGTGCTGCAGGTGCCGACCCTGGAGCGGAACGTGGAGAAGGGGACCATCGTCTTCGAAGACCCCGCCGGCGGGCGCACAGAGCTGCCGGTCACCGGCGGCCATGTGAAGCTGCAGTGGAAGCCCGACTGGGCCATGCGCTGGACGGCGCTGGACATCGACTATGAGATGGCCGGCAAGGACCTGATCGAAAGCGTGCGCGAGAGCGGGAAGATCTGCCGCGCCCTGGGCGGCGTGCCGCCCGAAGGGTTCAATTTCGAGCTCTTCCTCGACATCGAGGGCAAGAAGATCTCCAAGTCCAAGGGCAACGGCCTGACCATGGAGGAATGGCTGCGCTACGGCACGCCGGAGTCGCTGAGCTGGTATATGTTCCAGTCGCCGAAATCGGCCAAGAGCCTGCATTTCAACGTCATCCCGCGGGCGATCGACGATTATCTGGCGGCCATCGAGGCCTGGAAGACGCAGGAGCCCGCCAAACAGATCGACAATGCCGTCTGGTCGATCCACGCCGGCTCGCCGCCGACGCATACCTCGCCGGTGTCGTTCGCCCTGCTGCTGAACCTCGTCAGCGTCGCCAACGCCTCCGACAAGGCCCAGCTGTGGGCCTATATGGCCCGGTATCTCCCGGACGCGACGCCGGGCAGCGAGCCCTTGCTGGACCGGCTGATGGGCCATGCGCTGAACTACTACGAGGACTTCGTGAAGCCGGCGAAGGCCTATCGGCTGCCCGACGACAAGGAGAAGGCGGCGTTGCTGGACCTCGCGGGCCGGCTGAGGGCGCTGCCGGGCGATGCCGACGGCGAAGCGATCCAGACCGAGGTCTATTCGGTCGGCAAGGAGCATGCCTTCGAGCCGCTCCGTGCCTGGTTCGGGGCCCTGTACGAGGTCTTGCTGGGCGCGTCCCAGGGGCCGCGCTTCGGCTCGTTCGCGGCCATCTATGGCCTGCCGCAGACGATCCAGCTGATCGAGGCGGGGGCCAACGGCGCGCTGGTGAAAGCCTGACCCGGGCACTGGTGTTCGTCAGATCAGGCCGATGAACTGAACAGAACCGCGCAGCCGCCGGCTCCTGCATCGGCTGCAGCCAACAGCGCGCCCGCGCCGCCAGAGCCTCGACGGGCGGGGTCTGTCGCGCCACCTCCAACCTGCGCATCCGTTCGGGTTCGGGTACCAGCTACCGCCAGGCGGGCTCGCTGCGCGCCGGTCGGTCGTTCAGCGCCGTCGGTTCGCAGGGCGAGTGCGTCCGGATCGCCGGCGGCGGCTGGATCAACGCCCACTCCGTCGCCGCCAACCAGGCATCCCGATACGCATGACGAAGGGGCCGTCCCGTCCGGGGCGGCCTTTTTGCTACTGGCTGACCCACAGGATGCGGCCCATCCAGAGAATGTCCT
>CAZFQC010000023.1:0-17046 GCA_964520795.1 uncultured Brevundimonas sp. | reverse complement strand
CGGCCTTTTTGCTACTGGCTGACCCACAGGATGCGGCCCATCCAGAGAATGTCCTTTCGAGCGACGCTTCGGGGCAGATAGGCCGGATTGACCGAGGCCAGCGTCACCGACCGCGCCGTCAGGGCCGCGATCTCCTTGGCCAGGGTCTCTCCGCCCGTGGTCCGCACCACCACCCGGTCGCCCTTGCGGACCTCCGTCGCCTCCCGGTCGACGATGACCCGGTCGCCTTCGCGATACAGGGGGGCCATGGAATCCCCGACGATGCGCAGACTCAACAGACTGTCCGTCGCGCGGGGGAGGTCGGTCTGCTCCCATCCGTCGCCCACCGGCAGGCCTTCATCGTCGAAAAAGCCGTCCTGCCCGGCCTGGGCCATGCCCAGCAGGGGGACGGTCGAGGGCCGTTCAGGGCCATCCCGCGCCAGGGCCGCGAACGCTCCCAGCGACAGACCAGTCGCCGCCAGAATTCGCGTCAGGCTTTCAGTCGAGGGCCAGCGCGGGCGTGGCGGCTCGCCGGGTCCGAACCGCTTCGACGGATTGAAACTGGTTGCGTCCAGTCCCGCCCGCCGGGCCAGGGCCGAGACGCTGATCCCCTCCTGACGCGCCAGGCCGTCAATCGCTTTCCAGAGCTGGGCATGGGACAGGGGCATGGCGTTCGCCGCGGCCGGACTGGCCGATTCGGCTCAACTGTAGGAATAAATACCGCTCCGCTCAATGCGGACCGGTCACTCCAGCCCGGCGGCCCGGCGTTCCTGCCAGGCCCAGAAGGTCCCGATGGCGATGACCAGAAGGATCCCGGTGCTGGCCAGGTTGATGACCGCATAGAAGGCCGAGGCCGGCGGACGAATGTCGACCAGGGTCAGGATGTGGCTCATCACGACCAGCGACTGCAAAGCCGAGGCCCAGACCGGCCAGGCGCGGCGGCTCTTCCAGGCGAGGGCGACAAAGACCGACAGCATGATGGTGTCGATCGCCATCATGCCCCACTGGGTGCCGCCCGATGAGCCGTCACCCTGGATCAGCAGGGACGCGAACCAGGCAAGGACATACCCGCCCGCGCCGATCCGCTCCGGCTCATCGCCCTTGAGGAAGGCGAAGGCCACGACGAGAACTGTCAGGCCAGCCCCGATCTGGGTTGGCAGGGTGTCAAACATGAAACCGCCCCCATGCCGAATGGCACAGGGGCGATCTTGCAACGAGTCTGTCCGCACCGGAATGACCGGTTGCCGACATTACATCGAATTATACCGCGCGGAGGCGGCCCGTGCGGGTCAGGTCGCCCGTGGTCTGGTCCCGGGCCTCTGCCGGCTTGTTCATGTGGCCCGTGGCGTAGACGCCGTAGCCGAGACGACGGTGATCCTTGGCCAGCTCTTCGTGGCAGGCCACGAGGGCTTCGCGGGCGGTCGCCATGGCGGCGATGGCTTCCATGGCGCGGGCCTGCGAGCCGGCGCCGGAGATCGGCGAAAGGCTGAGTGCCGTGCGGGCACCGATCATTGACTGGATAAGCGTCGTCGCCTGGGCGATGGCGACGTCAAGCGATTGCTCTGCAGAGTTCAGGTCGCCGGCGACGCTGGCGATGATTTCAGTCTGGTTCATGAAAGCCTCCCACTGCTACTGGTAAACGAGGTGTTAACACGACTCGGTTGTACCGGGTAGGGATTTGTTGACCATATTTGGCGAAAGCCCGGCGCCGTCACCGCCACCGCCGCCGATGGGAGGGCCGTCGCCCGGCTTGTCGACCGGGCCTACCGCAAGCGCCTCCAGTCCAAGCTTCCGGGCGAGGGCACCGAGCGTGTTGTGGGTCCGGACGATATGGGCCCGCGCCTCAGCCAGGGCGGTGATGGTGGCGGCGGTACCCTCGAACGCGCGTTGGCCGGTCACGGCCGACAACCAGGCATCCGAGCGGGCGGCCGGCAGGGCCGCGGCGAGCGTAGCGGATTCAACCAGAGCCTGGTCGATGGCGGCTTCAGCGGCATAGAGGCGGGCGGCGAGGGCTTCGCCGACGGCAGTTCTTGACATGGTGGTTCCTCCCCGTGACCTCGCGTCACGGCAAGAGACCAGCATAGGTGGTGTCGAATTACAACCCGGAGTCGTCGTCGGCCATCAGGAAATGGGCGGTCAGGGCGGCGATCGGCTGGGTCTCGTCATCCTGCCAGGCCTCGGCCAGGACATGGGCGACCCGCCGCCCCGCCTTGCTGATCCGCGCCCGCGCGTGGACATCGACGGGCCGGCCCGAGCGCAGATAGGCGACGGTCACATTGATCGGCCGCGGCAGCTGCAACCGTGGGTACAAGGCGGCGACCTGGGCGACTGCCGTCAGTTCCAGCAGGGCGGCGGTCGATCCGCCATGCAGGGCCGGCAGGACCGGGTTGCCGATCAGCTTCTGGGCAAAAGGCATGGTGACGGTCAGCACCTCGCCATCGGCCGCGGTCGTCAGGCCCAGAAAGCGGGCGTAGGGCAGGCGGTCCAGCAGATCGCTCATTGGCCGCGCTCCGGACGGGCTTTCAGATTGGATCCGAGTCCCCGCGTACCGGCTGACGCCAGCATATAGGCGCTCTGCGCCGCCGCGACGGGATCATCGGGCTGCGCCTCGAACGCCCAGGCGCGGACAAAGGCCACCGATCCGCCCAGGTGATAGCAGCGCGCCTCCGCGATCAGGTCCCGCCGTGCCTCGGCGGCCCGCATATAGTCGACCCGCAGGTCGAGGGTGGCTATGGCCTCGAAGCGGCCGAGGGCGACCCACACCGCCAGCCCGCCGACATGGTCCAGCAGGGTCGTGACCAGGCCTCCGGACAGGACGCCGGTGTCCGGATCGCCGACCAGATCCTCGCGCCAGGGCACGCGGATGCGCACCCGGTCGCCGTCCAGCCCGTCATAGACAAAGCCGAGCGCGTGGGTGTGGGCGGCACCGGCCGCAAGTTGGGGCAGGATGTCGAGGATCGAGGGCGTCATCACCCGTTTCTCGGACCGACCGGAAGCAAGCGCAAGCCGCTGTTCGAAGGAAGCAGGCCCTGCAGCGAAACCGGTCTAGGCGGCCGAGCGGGACCTGCGGCCGCGTTCCGGGGCTACCTCGACCACGTCGGCCGCCGCCGCAGCCTGCTCAAGCGCCAGGTTCATGGCCATGCGCAGGCGCTCGGGCTTGATCGGCTTTTCGACCACAGCGGCCATACCGATGGCGAGATATTTCTTGGCATCGTCCGGGTCGGCGTTGGCGGTCAGGGCGACAATGGGAATGTCGCGAACCGGCCCCGTCAGGGCGCGGATGGCCTGGGTCGCCTGCACACCGTCCATGCGGGGCATCTTGATGTCCATGAGGATCAGGTCGAAGCGTCGCTCCTGCACGGTTTCCAGGGCCTCGACTCCGTCCTCGGCTGTCTCTGAAGTGCAGCCGAACATCTCGCACAGGGCCTGTGCCACCACGCGGTTGGTGGCATTGTCATCGACGATCAGGATGTGGGGATGGGTGGCAAGGTCGCCGTCGCCGCCCAGGTTCTCGACATTGGAGCTCGCTGCGGCCTCGACCTGGGTCCGTTCGACATCGAGATCGAAGGCGAAGGTGGTACCGCGGCCCGGATTGTTCTCGGCCCAGATGCGACCGCCCATGCGGTCAACGATCTGGCGGCAGATGGCCAGGCCGAGGCCGGCACCATCCTGACCTGAGCCGTGGGCGAAGGGTTCGAAGACCGCCTCGACGCGATCCGCCTCTATGCCCGCGCCATCGTCCCGAACGCGCGCTTCAAGGTGAATGCGGTTGCCGGAGGCCACGGCCTTGAGACCGGCCTCGACCACGCCGTTACGGGCGAAACTCAGGGCGTTGCCGATCAGATTGTTGAACAACTGGGTGACCCGGGCCCCGTCGACGACGGCGGCCAGTTCGGTGTCGCCCTCATAGCTCACCATCAGGGTGACATTGTCCTGCGACGCCCGCGGTGCCCAGGTGGCCTGGACGTCGTCCATCAGGGCCCGGAGCGGCGTGGCCACGGGGTGAAGTTCCAGTTCGCCTGCTTCGGCGCGCGACAGGTCGAGGGCGTCGTGGAGAATGCGCAACAGGGTTTCGGACGATTCCACGATCGTGGTGATATGGGCATGCGCCTGGGCGTTCAGCGGCTGGCGACGCAGCAGTTCAGCCACCGCCAGCACGCCGTTCATCGGCGTCCGCAATTCATGGCTCATGACCGTCAGGAACCGGCTCTTGGCGCGCGCCGCCTCAACCGCCTCGGTCCGGGCGTCGCCGAGGAGTCGGGCCTGTTCGACCAGTTCGAGGTTCTGGCGACGCTGAAGGGCGTTGACCGCCTGGAGCAGTGAAACCGCCGTTCCGACGCCGTGATAAAAGCCGTCGCGCGTGACGATGAAGCCGCGCATCAGAGCGGTGGGACCGCCCTTCAGCAGGATGTCGCAGAAGGTGACGATGCTGACGCCGGCCTCGACGACGGCTGGCTCAGGATCCATGACATCCCGGACCGGGCGGTCGGCGAGCGGGGCGTGGCCGACCGCGCCGGCGATTTTCAGGAAGAAGGCGTTACGCTCGATCAGGCCGACCGGCCGGCCGTCGTCGACAACGGGTATCACCAGCGTGTCCGGCTCGCGCTCAAAACGCGCGAGGACGTCGCTTCCGGGCGTCTGCGGCGACACCGCCTCGGCGCGCTCGGTCAGGGTATCGATGGTCGGCATGAGGGGCCGGTACTCCACTGGGACCGGTGGACATTGCCCCGGAACCGTTTGCAGAAGGGTTAAGGGCGGGAACGGCCATTTTTGAGCCGCTTTTGCTCTGCCGTCGGGGCTGGTGTAGAAGGCCCGCCCCGCCGTTCAGCGGCCCATCCCCTTGTTTATGCGCGCGGCCGACCGGCCGACCGCAGGTTTGTCATGAGCGATTCCCGGCCAGCGCCCGCCCGATCCGCCCTCGTCCTGTTTTCGGGCGGGCAGGACAGTGCGACCTGCCTGGCCTGGGCGCTGGAGCGGTACGCGCGCGTCGAGACCGTCGGCTTCGACTACGGACAGCGCCACGCCGTCGAGATGGAGGCCCGCCTGGCCGTCCGGACCGGCATGACATCGGTGCTACCACAGTGGACAGACCGCCTGGGGCCCGACCATGTCGTCGACCTGACCGGCTATGGCCGTATCGCCGAAAGCGCCCTGACGGCCGACCGGGAGATCGCGCTGGACGCCCGCGGCCTGCCGACCACCTTTGTGCCGGGCCGCAATCTGGTCTTTCTGACCTGTGCCGCTGCCCTGGCGGACCGCCGGGGTCTGGACGTGCTGGTCGGCGGCATGTGTGAGACGGACTACTCGGGCTATCCGGATTGTCGCCGCGATACGATCGACGCCATGGCGACCGCGCTCAGCCTCGGGCTGGACAGGCCGGTTGTGATCGAGACACCGCTGATGGCCCTGACCAAGGCCGAAACCTGGACCCTCGCCGACCGGATCGGCGGTGCCCCCCTGGTCGAACTGATCATTGAGGCCTCGCACACCTGCTATCGCGGGGACCGGTCGCACCGCCACGCCTGGGGCTATGGCTGCGGCGACTGTCCGGCCTGCGAGCTGCGAGCTGCGGGTCATGCCGAATGGGTGTCCGCATGACCTATTCGGCCAGGGAGGTCTTCCTGACGGTGCAGGGCGAGGGCGGACAGGCCGGGCGGCCCGCTGTCTTTCTGCGTTTCGCCGGCTGCAACCTGTGGAGCGGGCTGGAGCGCGACCGTGCGACGGCTGTTTGCAGCTTCTGCGACACCGACTTCGTCGGCGTGGACGGCGACGGCGGCGGTAAATTCCCGACGGCCGACGGTCTGGCCGACCATGTCGCTGCGATGTGGCGGGGGCGGGCAGGGGACCCGAAACTGGTCGTCTGCACCGGTGGAGAGCCGCTGCTGCAACTGGACGGTGCCTTGATCGACGCCCTGCATGCACGCGGCTTCGAGATCGCGGTGGAATCCAATGGCACGCTCGTCGCGCCCTCCGGCATTGACTGGGTCTGCGTCAGCCCCAAGGCCGAGGCGCCCGTGGTCCAGACTTCCGGACAGGAGCTCAAACTGGTGTTCCCCCAGTCTACGGCCATGCCGGACCGGTTTGAACATCTCGCTTTCGAGCGCTTCTGGCTCCAGCCCATGGACGGCCCCGACCTGGCGGCCAATACGGCGGCAGCCATCGACTACTGCCTGACTCACCCGAAATGGCGCCTCAGCGTCCAGACCCACAAATACATCGGCGTAAGATGAGCGTTTTCGAGATCACCAAGGCCGCCACCTTCGACGCGGCCCACCACTTTCCAAGCGAACCGGAAGGCAGTCCGTACCGCCGCATCCACGGCCATTCCTTCCAGGTCGAGGCCACGGTGCGCAGCGAGGTTCTGGACGCGGATCATGGCTGGGTGGCCGATCTCGGGGCCCTGGATCGCGCCTTGCGGGCAGCGGCCGAGGCGCTGGACCACGGCATGCTCAATGAGCACGCGGGGCTTGAACTGCCGTCCCTCGAGCACCTCTGCCTGTGGTTCGCCAGCCGTCTGAAGCCCGAGTGGCCGGGCCTGAGCCGGATTACGGTCTCGCGTCCGACCATCCACGAACGGTGTGTGCTGACCCTCTAGGTCTCAGCAGTCACGGCCCTGGCGCTGGCGCTGTTCGCAACGGCGTTGTTCGCGCTCGTGCTCGCGTTGTTCGCGTTCGCGTCTGGCCCTGGTTTCCTCGTCCGAGGTAGTGACCGCGTCGACACCGGCACCCACGACGGCACCCGTCACCTTGGCCGCGCCGCCGACCACAGCGCCCGCGGCACCCACAGCAGCGCCGATCACACAGCCTTGCAGCAACAGGCTGGTCCCCAGGATGGCGAGCAGGGCCCCGCCGGTTCGAATGGTCTTGAGCATGGTGCCTTCTCCCGATGGGTCAGGGTTAACCGGCAATGGTGAACGCAGTCTGACCGGGAGGCCCGCAATGCCGATACGGGCGGCGCCGGGGCCTCGATTGACCTGCACCGCGCCGCCACCTATATATCCCGAATATGGGAATACGGGCCGAAAACGGGAATGTCGATGCGGCGCTCGCGGCCCGTCTGCTGGCCGTTCGAAATGAGCGCGGACTATCGCTGGATCGTGCCGCAGAGCTGTCCGGGGTCAGCCGTGCCACCTTGTCACGCACCGAGCGGGGTGAAACGAGCCCGACGGCCCATGTCCTCGGTCGCCTTTCGTCTGCCTATGGCATCACCCTTTCGGCCCTCCTGGGCGGACTGGACGAGGCGCGCCCGTCGGTCATGTCCCGCGATCAGGTCGGCTTCTGGACCGATCCGGAGACCGGGTTTCGACGCTGGTCGATTTCGCCGCCGGCGCGAGGCTATGACATCGAGCTGATCTGGGCAGAACTGCCGTCCGGGGCCCGCATCGAATACCCGGCACCAGCCTATTCCGGGATGGAACAGCACATCGTTCTTTTCGAGGGCGCGCTGAGATACGAGACCGATGGCGCGACCTATCAACTGGCGAGCAACGACAGTCTCAGGATCAAGATTCACAACGAAAGCGCGCTGGAGAGCTGTGGGCGCGGCCCGGCGAAGTACCTGCTGGCGGTCAGGAGTTCCCAGTGATCGTTCGCGCAGCCGATCTGTCCGATCCCAAGGTGCTGGCCCTGTTGAAGTCCCATCTGGCCGGGATGCACGCTCACTCGCCGCCCGGATCAGTCCATGCGCTTGAGCCGGGCGGTCTGCGGACCCCGGACGTTTCCCTTTATGCGGTGTGGGAAGGGGACGACCTTATGGCCATCGGGGCCTTGAAGGAGGTCGACTCCAGGACCGCCGAGATCAAGTCAATGCGGACGGCCGCCGCGCATCTCAGGCGAGGGGCCGCCGCCGTTCTCCTGGAATACCTGATGACCATCGCACTCGCGCGCGGCTATCACCGCCTCAGTCTCGAGACGGGTTCCGGTCCGGCCTTTGAGCCGGCACTGGCGCTGTATCGCCGCTACGGATTTGAGAGCGGTCAGGCATTCGGTGGCTACGAGGCGAGCCCGTTCAACCAGTTCATGCACCTGCAACTGCGCTCGGAAGGCACTTCACTTGGCGAGTAGCCCGTCATCCAGGAATGGAGGTTTCTCACGTGCCCACCGGTTTCTCCGACACACCGACACCCCCTTATTACGCGGTCATTTTCTCAAGCCGGTTGAGCCGGAACGACGATGGCTATGAAGCAATGGGGAATGCCATGGCCAAACTCGCAGAAAGTCAGCCCGGCTATCTTGGGATGGAAAGCACGAGGGGCGGCGACCGCCTCGGCATAACGGTTTCCTACTGGAGGGATGAAGACAGCATCCTGGCCTGGAAGGCTGAAGTGAAACATCTTCTGGCCCAGAAGATCGGCATCGAAAGATGGTACGAGCACTACGAACTCCGCGTCGCCAGGGTCGAGCGGGCTTATAGTGGTCCGCACGGGCGGTCCGTCGGATGAACGCCGGCAGGAATCTGATGAAGCACGACCGGACCCGGCATGCGGCGCTCGCGGCGGCGATCATGATCTGCTCGGCGACCGCCGGCATTCCGGCCGCGGCGGAGGACGCGCGGGCTATTTCAACGATTCAGTTCGAGAAGGTCGCCGCGCTCGCGGGAGAATGGCGGGTTCCGGAACGGCCTTCCCTCAGGATCGTGTTCGAGCCGACCGCCGGCGGAAGCGTCATGATCGAGAGATGGATGGTCGGCGAGCGGATGCACTCGCTGACAGTCTATCACCTCGACGGCGAACGCCTGATCGCAACGCATTACTGTCCCCAGGGCAACCAGCCGAGGCTGGCGTCCACTGGAGCGGAGTCCGCCGAGGTCGGTTTTGCCTTCCTGGATGCGACCGACCTCGATCCCCATGAGTCCTTCCAGCATGACCTGTCGTTCAGCTGGAATGTCGGAGGGACTGTCTCGCGGGCGGAAACCTACTGGGGACCGGAAGGACCGGAAGAGGAAGCCGTGCTGACACTCGTACCCGCGTCAGACTGAGCGATCAGGTCGTATTCAGGGTCGAATAGTCCCGGACGCGGGCATCGACCGTGCCGGCCAGCGGATCGTCCGGATACGGAGCATTCCCGTGGATAACACGGGCTGCGAATGCAACTCCGATTGAGATCGTGGTGGGCGGCGAGGGGTTCGAACCCCCGACCCCCTCGGTGTAAACGAGGTGCTCTGACCAGCTGAGCTAGCCGCCCGTCCGTATGAAACCCGACCGCCTTCCGTGTCCTAGAACCGGAAGCTGGCCCGCAGGAACAACATGTAGCGGATGTAGTCCTCGATCATCTCGGCGTCGGCGCTGATCGTCAGCATGCCGAGTTCATTGCCGACATTGAGCCGCAGCCCCAGGATCGGACCGCCGCCTTCGATCGAGCCACCATCAAGGGTGAAGTCCGGACCGCCCGAGCGGAAGCGGGCGATGGTCTCGCCCGGATCGACCGAGAGGTTCTGACGCCAGCCGACGCGCAGCTCGGGGCGCAGCCAGCTGTTCTCACCCATCGCCAGCCCGACATTGACCGCCGCCGTGGCGGAGAACAGGTGGCCATTCCGGTCATCGATCTCGAGATCGAAGCCGTCGCCGCCGCCGGTCTCGACGTGGCCGTCCTCGCTCAGCGAGAAGAATTCGGCATAGGCCTCGGGCCGGATGCTGAAGCGGCCATAGTTGCGTTCGTAGGACACGCCGCCCGCCGCGGCGAGGGTGATGCCGCTCCAGTCCGATTCATTGGACAGGTTCAGCCCCGAACCGACGAAACGGCGCTCGGAGTCAAAGGTCGCATAGCCGGCCGCGGCCCGGGCCCAGGTCGTCCAGTACTGCCCCTGGGCCCGCCAGTAGAGGCCGAGCTCCAGCAGGCTGGCCGACAGGACTTCCTCGGCCGCGGATTCGGGATCCTCGAGGTCGGACGAGGTGAAGGCCACCGACAGGCCGACCGCGCCAAGGCCCGATCCGCGCTCGATGCCGCCGGCGACGCCGAACCCTTCCGACCGGAAGCCGTAGGTGTCGGTCTTGTCCTTGTCGGCGTAGAAATTGATCTCCTGCACCCAGGCGCTGGTTTCACCCGGTGCCGCCGAGGCGTTGCGGCCCGTCAGGGCACGCGTCACGGCGTCGACGCCCGACGACAGCGAGAGCAGGGGACCGCCGGCATGGTCGGGCAGCAGTTGCTCATACAGGTCGATGAAGTCCTCACGGCCAGTCTGGGCGAGGAAGGCGTTGCGGACATCCGCCGCCCCGGCTCCGCCGAGCGCCGAATAGAAGGAGTCATACATCGCGGCCTCGACCGGGATGAGGTCGGCTTCATCGGCCGTACGGCGACGGACATCGACGAAGACTTCGCCCGCCGGCACATCAGCGCCGGCCGCGACCATGTAGAGATAGGGCGAATTGGCCTCGATGGAGTCCAGATCGATGGCACCGAAATTCAGGGTCGTGGCGTCGATCAGCGTGAAACGCTGCGCGGCACCCAGCAAGGAGGTGAAGCGGACGCCGAGGCCCGCTCCGTCCGCCAGGGTCGCGGTCCCGGCGACATTGAAGCCGCCCGAGGCGCTGTTCGCCGGGTCGAGGGTGATGATCAGGTCGCCGGCGGTACCGACATTCAGGCTGCTGATATTCAGCAGCGAGGTATGCCGGGCATCGAGCGTGCCATTGCTCACATTGATGACCAGATTGCCGTCCGAGTCCGACAGGGCGCTGCGGACGACGCCGCCACCGCTGATCGCCAGGGTGTCAGCACCGACGCCGAAGTCGATGTCGCCGAAAACGGTGCCATTGCGAATGTCGACCGTATCGGCACCCGATCCCAGCAGGATGTCGCCGACCAGGATCGGCTCGACGCTGTCCGGCACGCCGTCGCCGTCCGTATCGGGGTCCACGGTCGTGGCCGTGGCCGCGACGCCTTCCTGGATGACGGTCACGCCGGTCGTGTTGGCGCTGACATTGATGGCCGTCGTGGAGCCGGTGACCGGATCGCCGGCCTCATTGGTGCTGAGGGTAGCCTGCAGCGAGCGGGTGTTGGTGATCGACGTCAGCGTGCCGCTGAGGTCGAGAATGCCGGTCACCGTGGCGACGCCGCCCCCGGACGCCGCCAGGATGGAGCCGTTGTTGGTGAAGGTGGTGAGCGAAGCGCCGGCGTCGATGAGGATGGCCGTCGAATTGGCGGCGACCTCGCTGGCCACGCCAGCGGTGATGGTGCCGGTGTTCAGGAACCGCGGCGTCGCGGCGCCTACGCCGAAGTGGAAGGTTGTGGCGCTGGCCCCGTTGCCGAGGGCGGCAACCGTGCCCTGGTTGCGAACGCCGCCGTCGATGGTCACGGCCTGACCGGGATTACCGCCGAAGACGACCGCCTGGGCGTCGATGCCGGCATAGATGCCCTGGCCCGTGATCGTGCCGCGGTTGATGAAACCGTAGGCGTTTTCGTCAGCCCCGACCACGCCGAGCGTGATGTTCTGGGTCGTCGAACCGACCTGGATTGCCGGCGCGCCACCGAAGCTGTTGATGACGGCCGTGCCTTCGGTCCCGTCGTTGATTCCGTCACCGTCCTCATCGGTATTGGTCGCGTCGGCGTCGGTCGGTGGGCGATCGACGACCACGCCGCCCGCGATACTGCCGGCGATGATGACCGCCGGTCCGCCCTGCAGCTTGTCTTCGGCCTCGAGCCCGGCCTCGAAAGTGGTGCTGCCCAGGTTGGTGTAGCGGTAGCCCGAGGCGTTGATCTCGCCCTGCAGGGTCAGTCGTCCTCCGACGTCGCCGCCGATCAGCACGGCCGTGCTGTTCAGGCCGCGTGCGGCGACCTGGCCGAGCAGACTGACGTCGCCTGTAATCGGGCCGAGGGTCCGGATGGCGATCGAGTTGTCGCCGAACACCCGGACGTTACCCTGCGACTGGAATTTGCCGATCAGGCCGGATTCGATCGAGATGGCGTAGGAATTATTGCCGTCCACGCCGATCGAGCCGAGCGTGCTGACGATGAGGTCGCCGGTGACCGGGGCCCCGGCGGCGTAGCGAACGCCGTAGCGGCCCGTGCCCGTGGCCCAGGCCCCGTCAATGTCGCCGTCGCCGTCGGCGTCGGTATAGGTCTCGATGGTGTCGACGATGGCGATCGTGGAGCCGATGGTGACGTTGGACGTCACGCCGGCATTGACCAGCACCGCCGTGGCACCGTCGGCGGCCGGCGACATGGTGATCGAGGTCGAGCCTTCCATCGTGAAGTCGTGGTCGGAATCGACGGTCACGGCCGTACCGGTGGCCAGGGAGATGCCGCCGCTGCCCGAGATGCGGATGTCGTCCGGGCCCGTGCCTGTGGCGTTCGACGTCGTGATCGGCGTCGTCCGTACAGTGGAGATCACGACTTCGGCCATGGCGCCGGAAGCTGCGAGCAGGGGAGCGATCGCAACCGCGGCCGCGAGTAGAATACGCATTCGGTAGAAACCCCTGTGGACGATACGCGCAGAGACGCCGGCGATCCTCTAACAGGGACCGTGTCAGCCTGCCTCAAGTTTCTCGAATTTGAGGCGAATGCAAGGCCGAACGCGCAGGCGGGGCGCGATCCGCAAGCGCGGCTATTGCCAAAGACGCGATCAAAGTGATATCACTTTCATATCGTAGTTGGGAGGCAAGGATGACCCACGAACACTCCAGATCCACCGAACGCCCGGCCAGCACGGCCAATGGCATCCTCATGCTGCTGGTAGGCCTGGGACTGATGATCGCCGGCCCCGCCAGCATAGCCGTGCAGGGTGGGGAGCCCGGACTTCTGGTCGTGGCGGGCGTCACCGCCGCCGTGGTCGGCCTGCTGTTGATCTGCGGTCTTTATTCGCTCCAGCCGAACGAGGGCATGGCCATCATGCTGTTCGGCTCCTACCGCGGTACGGACCGCCAGACCGGGCTGCGATGGGTGCTGCCCTGGTACAGCCGCAAAAAGATCTCCCTGCGGGTCCGCAACCTGACCAGTGACAAGCTGAAGGTGAACGACAGGCGCGGCAGTCCGATCGAGATCGCGGCCAATGTGGTCTGGAGGGTGCAGGATTCCGCCCAGGCCCTGTTCGACGTCGATGACTACCAGGCCTTTGTGAACATCCAGGTGGACACCGCCCTGCGCGATATCGCTTCCCACTACGCCTACGACCACGGCGATGAGACCGATGTTCCCGAACTGACCCTGCGCGCCGATGCCGAGGATGTGGCGGGCCGCCTGAGGGACGAATTGGTCGGTCGGGTCGCCGCGGCGGGCGTGGCGGTCGATGAGGCGCGTCTGGCCCACCTCGCCTATGCCCCGGAGATCGCCGGCGCCATGCTGAAGCGCCAGCAGGCCGAGGCCGTGCTCTCCGCCCGCCGCCTGATCGTCAGGGGCGCAGTGGGTATGGTTGAAAGCGCCCTGGCCGACCTGAATGAACGCGGCGTCGTTGAGCTGGACGAAGACCGCAAGGCGGCCATGGTCTCCAACCTGCTGGTGGTCCTGTGTGCCGACCGCGAGGCCCAGCCCGTCGTCAACACGGGCACCCTGTACGGCTGACATGGCCCGGCCCAGAAAGCCCTTTCTGATGCGCGCCTCGTCCGGGGTGATGGCGGCGGTCGAGCGATTGGCCGCCGCCGAGCTGCGCTCGGTCAACGCCCAGGTCGAATGCCTGCTCCGCGAAGCGCTCGCCCGTCGCGGGATTTCGCCCTTGGAAGACGTTCCGCCGACGGACAGCGCTTGAGCTTCGCCTTCGTCGGCGTTACGGGCCGCGCATGGTGAAGTCGCACATGTCCAGGGTACGCAAGGCCCGCCGCATCCAGAGGCGGGTCCGGCGCGTCGGCGCGTCCAGTATCAGCGCCACCGAGCGCGAGCTGATGACCCTCGCCGGGCTCGAGGTCCAGGAAGGCGAACTGCGCCTGTTTCCGGGATGGGACGAAGAGGTCTCCGAGACCCTTGCGGCGACCAAGGCCGCCGGCGACGACGGCCGGCCCCGGCTGGTCGACACCACCATGCTCTATGCGCCCCGCTCGGGCGGAGTGAAGCGCTACCTTCTTTCCAAGAAAGCCTGGCTGGAGGCCAACCGCCCCGGCGTGACCCATTCCCTGGTCGTGCCCGGGGCGCACCACAGGGCCGGCGACGACGGCATCGTCCAGCTTCATGCGACAAAACTCCCGTTCGGCGACGGGTACCGCTGGCCCACCTCGGTCAGCCGCTGGGCCGCATGGGTCGCGTCGCTGAACCCCTCAATCATCGAGGCCGGAGATCCCTATACGCCGGGGCAGGGGGCTCTGGCCGCCGGCCAGCGCGCGGGCTGTCCGGTTGTCGGCTTCTGCCACTCCGACCCGGCCGGCCTCGCCGCCCTGCATTTCGGCGAATGGGCCAAGAAGCCGGTCGAAAAGCGCTGGGCCCGGCTGTTCGGCCAGTTCGACCGCGTCGTCTCGCCGAGCCGCTACATCGCCCGCCGTCTGGAAGAGGCCGGCGTCGGCAATATCGTTATCCGGCCGCTGGGTGTGGAAATCGACACCTTCCGGCCCGACCGCGGCGACCGCGACTGGCTGCTGAAGAAGCTCGGCCTGCCGGCCTCGGCCCGGCTGCTGTGCTTCGCCGGGCGTCCGGCCCGGGAAAAGAACATCGACGTCCTGATCCAGGCCGTCCAGGCGCTGGGCGACCCCTATCACCTGGTGCTGGTCGGCGCCGGCGCGGGCATGCCGGCCGAGGACCGGGTCATCTCCCTGCCGTACGAGGCCAATCCCAAGGCCGTGGCACGGATCATCGCCTCCTGCGACGCCTTCGTGCACGCCAATGACAAGGAGCCGTTCGGCCTGATCGTGCTGGAGGCCATGGCCTGCGGCCGCCCGGTCGTCGGGGTCAACGCCGGCGGGGTCAAGGAGACGGTCGATGACACGGTCGGCCAGTTGGCAAAGAGCGCCGACCCCCGCCACTACGCCGCCGCCATCGAGGCCCTGTTCGCCCGCGACATCGAGGCCCTCGGCGTCGCCGCCCGCCAGCGCACGGTCGAGCGGTTCTCCTGGAACCGGGTCTTCGAGGACCTCAGCTCGGTCTATGCCGAGGTCAGCGGCGAAACCGCCTTCGCCCGGCCCGGTGAAGGCAAGGCGCACTGATCCCTCGACAGGCACCGCATCGGCCGCCAGTCTGGCCCGAAAGAGGATCCGGGATGATGAAACGCCTTCTGCTCGCCACCGCCCTGTCATTCGTGACTGCCGGTTCAGCCATGGCCCAGACCGTCATCCTCGTCCGCCATGCCGAAAAGGTCGACGCCAGCGCCGATCCGGTGCTGTCGGAAGCCGGGCAGCGTCGGGCGATGGACCTCGCCGTAGCCCTCAGCGGCTCGGACCTGACCCATGTCTTCACCTCGCCGCTGCAACGGACCGTGCTGACCGCCCGTCCCGCCGCCGAGGCGCACGCCATCAACCCCGAAACCATCTCGTTCGAGGGCGGGACGGACGCCCATGTTCTCCGGGTCGCCGAACGCATCCGGGCCCTGCCGTCCGACGCCGTCGTGCTGGTCGTCGGTCACAGCAATACGGTCCCGCTCATCGCCGGGGCGCTGGGCGAGACCGGCCCGTCTCAGATGGCTGACTGTGAGTATGACCGGCTGACCGTGATCTCGGTTGAGGACGACGGCGACTCGCCCGCCATCATCAGCCGCTACGGCGAGCCTGCGAATTGCGAACGGAATATATCCGGGTAATATTGACGGCTCGTTTTTCTCCGGGTAAATCCAAACCCTCGGCATGGGCAGTCCGTGCGAGGCAGGACGACTCAAGATGCAGCAGGATCTCACCCAGGGCTCCATAAGCCGGCAGTTGATCGGCATGGCGGCCTTCATCGGCCTGGGCCTGCTGTTCCAGACCCTCTATTTCCTGATCGACCTGTATTTCGTTGGGTCAGTGGGCCCCGACGCCCTGGCCGGCGTCGGCCTGGCGGGCGTGGTGTTCTTCCTGGTCATGGCCGCGGCCCAGATGGTTTCGGTAGGCTCGCTGTCGCTGATCGCCCGGGCCATCGGCGGCAAGGATTTCAGCCAGGTCGACGGGGTCTATCGCCAGTCGATGCTGCTGTCGGCCGGCCTGTTCGTTGTGACCCTGGTGCTCGGCTACGGGCTCGGCGGACTGGCGATCGACGCCCTCGCTGCCGATGCCGCCACCGCGACCCAGGGCAAGGCCTATCTGCACGGATTTCTGCCGGCTCTCGCGCTGATGTTCCCGACCGGCGCCATGGGGGCGGCGCTGCGGGCTGCGGGGGTCGTGCGCCCGACCATGCTGGTCCAGACCGGCACCGTACTGCTGAATGCGGTCCTCGCCCCGGTGCTGATCGCCGGCTGGGGCACCAGCCTTCCCCTCGGTGCCTTCGGGGCAGGGCTCGCCAGCTCAATCGCCGCCGGCGCAGGTTTCCTGGGCTCGATCTGGCTGTTCGGCCGGGTCCAGACGTTGATGAGCGCCCCTCTGCGCCTCGACCGGCCCAAGACCGCGGTCCTGTCGCGGATTATCGGGATCGGCCTGCCCTCGGCCGTCGAATTCCTGCTCATGTTTGTGACCATGGGCGTCGTCTATGCGGTGATCCGCAATTTCGGCAGCGAGGCCCAGGCCGGCTTCGGCGTCGGCTCGCGGGTCATGCAGGCGATCTTCCTGCCGGCCATGGCCATCTCCTTCGCCGTCGCCCCGGTCGCCGGCCAGAATTTCGGCGCCGGTCTGCCTGACCGGGTCCGGCGCACAGTGCGCGACGCCGCCCTGATGAGTTCGGCGCTGATGGCCTGTCTGACCGTCCTCTGCCTTTGGGAAGCAGACCTCCTGGTGGCACCGTTCGCCTCCGACCCGGCGGTGGCCGGGGTAGCGGCGACCTATCTGCGCATCGTCTCGCTGAACTTCATCGGCACCGGCCTGATCTTCACGGCTTCGGGGACCTTCCAGGCGCTCGGCGACACCCGGCCGGCCCTGGTCGGCGGCGTGCTGCGCCTGATCGCCTTCAGTTCAGCCGCCTTCTGGATCTCGGCCCAGCCCTGGGCGAGGCTTGAACACCTGTGGTGGGCCTCGGCCGCCTCGGCCCTGCTGCAGGCGGGTGTGGCCATGCTGTTCCTGCGGGACCAGCTGAACCGGAAGCTGGCGGGGCTGGAGCC
>CAZFQC010000022.1:16200-19760 GCA_964520795.1 uncultured Brevundimonas sp. | reverse complement strand
GCCAGCGCCGGTACAGGTGCCAGCCCAGCCGCAGGGCCCAGACCCCGACCAGCCACATCAACAGCCATTTCCGCGTCGGGTCGCCTTCGGTGCGCGGGAAGGTGGCCAGCGCCAGCAACAGCATCCCCATCGGCCAGACGGCGTCGATGAAGCTGACGTCCCTGAGCTTCAGCGACAGGGTCCAGAGGCCCACCATCACCACAACGATCAGGGCCAGGTTCAGGCCCAGGAGGGCGGCGATCTCGGTCAGGCTCATGGGTCAGAAACGTCCTTGTCTGTCGCGCGGATGCAGGGGGATCAGTCGACGCAGATCGTAGCCTCGGCCTTGCCGCCCTCGACCGTCGTGTAGCAGCCGAACCGGCTGCTGTTGACCTGGCACTGGCCCACCGCATTGGTTCCGGCGGCCGGGGCGTTGGCGACGTCCTCGACGCGGCAGTCGCCCGCGCAGTCGTCGCCGTCGCTGCAGCGGGTCCCCGCGTCGGCATAGGTGATCACGCAGCGCACCGACTGCATCCGGCCCTGCGGCAGCATCTTGCCGCCCGCCGCCGCACAGGCCGCCGCGTCTTCGGTGCCCGCCGCGGACTGCACCGCCGGCGTAACCTCGGCCAGGTCGGTCTTGCCATCGTTCGCGGGCAGGGGCTGGCAGGCCACCGCCAGCAGCGCCGCCGCTGCGATCAGTACGCGTTTCATGTCACCTGGCCTTTTTCGAAACCGGTCCAGACGTCATCGTAGTCCAGTTGCATCGTCGGACTGGTTTGCGCCCATTCCGTGGTCCGGATCGGCGCCCGGGTCTCGAACATGAAGGCCAGGGTGTTCTCGATCTTCATCGGCCTGAGCTCGGCGGCGACGGCCTTTTCATAGCTGGCCTGGTCCGGCCCGTGCCCGCTCATGCAATTGTGCAGGCTGGCCCCGCCCGGCGCGAACCCGCCCTCCTTGGCGTCGTATTCGCCGGTCACCAGACCCATGAACTCGCTCATCACGTTCCGGTGGAACCAAGGCGGCCGGAACGTGTCCTCGCCCACCATCCAGCGCGGCGGGAAGATGACGAAGTCGCAGTTGGCGGTTCCCGGCGTGTCCGACGGCGAGGTCAGGACCGTGAAGATCGAGGGATCCGGATGGTCGAAACTGACCGTGCCGATCGTGTTGAACCGGGCGGTGTCGTATTTGTACGGCGCATAGTTGCCGTGCCAGCCGACCACATCCAGCGGCGAATGCGGGAAGGTCGTGGTCCACAGCCGCCCGCCGTATTTCTGCACGCACTCGGTCGGCCGGTCGACGTCCTCGAAAGCCGCCACGGGCGTCTGGAAATCTCGATGGTTGGCCAGGCCGTTCGCGCCGATCGGCCCGAGGTCCGGCAGGCGGAAGAGCGCGCCGTAGTTCTCGCAGACATAGCCGCGGATCGGACCCGAACAGTCGACCCGGAACCGCACGCCCCGCGGAATGACCACGATCTCGCCCGGCCGGGCATCGATCCGCCCCATCTCGGTGACGAAGGCCTGGTCGCCCGCCTGCGGCACGATCAGCAGCTCGCCGTCGGCGCAGTAGAAAACCCGGTCGACCATCGAGCGGTTGGCCGCATACAGATGGATGCCGATCCCCGACAGGGCCTCCGCATCGCCCGTCCCGCCATAGGTCACCAGCCCCTCGACCCAGTCGGTCGGCGCGGTCGGCAGCGGCAGAGGATCCCAGCGCATCCGGTTCGGCGACGGCGGCGCGTCATGGAAGGGTCCGGTCCGCACCAGCCCCTGGGCGAACGGCCTGTAGGCGGGGTGCTGGGCCGACGGCCTCAGCCGGTACAGCCACGACCGCCGGTTCTCGCTGCGCGGCGCCGTGAAGGCCGTCCCCGACAGCTGCTCCGCATACAGCCCCATCGGTGCCCGCTGCGGTGAATTCCGGCCTTCCGGCAAGGCGCCGGGCACGGCCTCGGTCGCGAAATGATTGCCGAAGCCGCTCAGATAGTGAGGCGCGTTGGATCGCGTCGTCATGGTCAGAGTCTCCCTGCCCCTCGATCTAGGCCAGGCCGCACCGGTTGGCCACTCCGGCGTGAACCGGAGGCGATCAAGGCCGTCAGAACCCCTGCGCCCTTGCCATCCGCTCCTGATGGAAGCCGGCGTCGCCGAGCAACTCATTGAGCACCCGCACCCGCTTCATGAACAGGCCGACGTCGAACTCGTCGGTCATGCCGACCCCGCCGTGCATCTGCACCGCCTCCTGCACCGCCAGTTCGGCGACGCGTCCGGCCTTGGCCTTGGCGACGGAGACGACCAGTCCGGCGTTGTCGCGGCCCGCGTCCAGCGCCGTCAGCGCCCCCATGACCGCCGCCCGGGCGATCTCGATCTCGCTGAACAGATGCGCCGAACGATGCTGCAGCGCCTGGAACTCGCCGATCAGCTTCCCGAACTGCTTGCGGGTCCGAAGGTAGGCCATCGTCGTCTGGAAGGCCTGATCGCCCGCCCCGTTCAGCGACGCCGCCGCGCAGGCCCGGCCGAGGTTCAGCGCCCCCTCCAGCAGGGCCTCGCCGCCGTCGACCGGGCCGATCACAGCGTCCGCATCGACCTCCACATCCGTCAGCGTCACCCGCGCCGCATTGTGCGCATCGACCATGACTGTGCGCTCGATCCCGACCCCGGCCGTTTTGGGATCGACGAGGAACAGCGTCAGCCCGTTCTCCGTCAGCGCCGCCACGATCAGGGCGTCGGCGACATGGCCGTCCAGCACGAACCCCTTGGCCCCGTTCAGTTTGAAGCCGTTGCCCGACCGCTCGGCCACGGTCGCGATCCGCGCCGGCGCGTGCTTGGCACCCTCATCCACCGCCAGCGAGACGATCGCCTCGCCCGCCGCGATCCGCGGCAGCCAGGCTGCCTGCTGCTCGGCCGAACCGCCCTTCAGCACCGTCGCCGACAGCACCCCCGACCCCAGGAAGGGCGACGGCGTCAGGGTCCGCCCCAGCGCCTCGGCCATGACCCCGGCCTCGACCGCGCCGAGCCCCGAGCCGCCGTGTTCCTCGGGGATGATTACCCCCGCGAACCCCATCTCCCCGAACGCCCGCCACAGGTCGCGCGAGACCCCGTCCGCGTCCTTCGAGTCGCGCAGCTTGCGCAGATGCGCGATCGGCGCGTGTTCGTTCAGGAAGCCGTCCGCGGCCTCCTTCAGCATGGTTTGTTCGTTCGTGAGGATCAGTGTCATTGGAGCGTAATCCTGCTCATGTTCACCAGAAGCAGGGCCAGCATCTGCAATGGCAATGTGCTCAACAGTGCTGTTTCAGACCAAGGCATGTCCCGGCGTTTCCTTGCTAGAATGGCCACAAAGCTCGTTAGGACGGGAAGCAGAACCGCGAATGCACCTGGAATGGATCGCTCCAAAGGCGCCAGAAGGAAGGGCGCTATCGACCAGCCGGACATTTCGCAAAGAATGTACGTCAACCCGATCCCGAGGGCGAAGCTGAGCATCGCGATCAGGCGCAACAAAAGGATACCCGCCGAGCGAGGCCGAAACATCTCAGGCTCCCGGCAGCTGAAGCAGGTGTTTGGCGATGATGTTCAGCTGAACCTCACTGGTCC
>CAZFQC010000022.1:12857-16100 GCA_964520795.1 uncultured Brevundimonas sp. | reverse complement strand
CCCGGCAGCTGAAGCAGGTGTTTGGCGATGATGTTCAGCTGAACCTCACTGGTCCCGCCCTCGATGGAATTGGCCTTGGTCCGCAGCCAGTCGCGCGCCGCCTTGCCGCCCCGCGAGCGCTCGCTCTCCCACTCCAGCGCATCGGACCCGCCCGCCGCCATCAGCAGCTCGTGACGCCGCTTGTTCAGCTCCGACCCGTAGTATTTCAGCATCGAGGCGATGGCCGGATGCGCCTGACCCGCCTTCACCTGGTCCCCGGCCCGTTCCATGGCCAGGCGGAAGGCGGCGGCGTCGACCTCCAGCTCTGCGATCCGTGCACGGAGCATCGGCTCGTCCAGGCGGCCGTCGTCATCCATGCCGATCGATCCGGTCGCCACCTGACCCAGCGGTCTGCCACCGCCGACCTCGCCCATGGCCCCGATCATGGTCCGCTCATGCGCCAGCAGATGTTTGGCCACGTCCCAGCCGCGGTTCAGCGTCCCGACGAGGTTGGCCTTCTCCACCCGCACGTCGTCGAAGAAGGTCTCGCAGAACGGGCTCTTGCCGCTGATCAGGGTGATCGGCCGGGTCGACACGCCCTCGGTGGCCATGTCGAACAGGACAAACGAAATGCCCAGATGCTTCGGTGCCTCCGGATCGGTCCGCACCAGGCAGAAGATCCAGTCGGCCTTGTCGGCGTAGCTGGTCCAGACCTTCTGGCCGTTGACGATCCAGTGGTCACCCTTGTCTTCCGCCCGCGTCTGGATCGACGCCAGATCGGACCCCGCGCCCGGCTCGGAATAGCCCTGGCACCAGCGAATCTCCCCGCGCACGATCTCGGGCAGGAAGCGCTGCTTCTGTTCCTCGGTCCCGAAGGCCAACAGGGCCGGGCCCAGCATCCAGACCCCGAAACTGGCCAGCGGCGCCTGGGCGTCGATTCGGCGCATCTCGGAGTGCAGCACCTTCGCCTGTTCGCGGCTCAGCCCGCCGCCGCCGTATTCGGCCGGCCATTCCGGCGCGGTCCAGCCGCGCTCGCCCATCCGGTCCAGCCAGACCTTGTGCGCCGGCGTCGGGAAGACGGCGTTGCGCCCGCCCCAGACCCGGTCCTCGTCACTCTCCACCGGCCCGCGGCACTCCGCAGGACAGTTGGCTTCCAGCCAGGCGCGGGTCTCCGCGCGGAACGCATCAAGATCGGTCATGTCAGCCTCCGTCGGGGACGGTTTAGCAGCGATTCACGGGTGACGTAGCGTCAGCCACCACCCGGTAAAAACGGCGAGAAGGTAATCACCGTGAAGGTGTCGCGGATGTTGGCCCGGGTCTGCACCGACCTGGTCACAAAGGTCCCGATGTCCATGTCCTTCGGCAGCTGGAACTTCGCCAGCAGATCGTACTGGCCCGAAGTCGAATAGACCTCCGAGACGTATTCGACATTGTCCACCATATCGGCCGCCACATCGTTGGCGTGGCCCAGCTCGCATTTGATGAAGACGAAGATGGCGGTCATCATGGCGGCGGCTCCGGTTCGAGGTCGTAGGGCTTAGGTCTTAGGGCTTAGTTCGCCGGCGAACCAGCCACCACCGACGCGAGCCCCGTCCCAAATTTCAGGCCCTAATCCCCAAGCCCCAAGCCCCAAGCGAAGCCCTTGAACCTCGAAGCCCAATACAACAACCGCGCCCTCGTGCCCGACCATCCCGCCGTCATGCAGCGGTGGCGCGAGACCGCCGGGGCCGCCCGCGCCGCGCACCCGCCGCTCGGGATCGCCTATGGCCGCGGCCCGCGCGAGGTCATGGACCTGTTCGACGCCGGCCCCGGTGCCCCGGTCGCCGTCTTCCTGCACGGCGGCTACTGGCAGGCGCTCGACAAGGACTGGTTCTCCGGCGTCGCGCCCGCCCTGCTCGCCCGCGGCGTCAGCCTCGCCGTCCCCTCCTACGACCTCTGCCCGGACGTCCGCCTGGGGACGATCCTGCGTCAGGTCCGCACCGCCGTTGAAGCCGTGCGTGGGCGCACCGGCACCCGCCCCGTCGTTTTCGGCCATTCCGCCGGCGGTCATATGGCCGCCTGCATGCTCTCGGAGGGCCGCGCCTCGGCCGCCGTGGCCATCAGCGGCGTCTTCGACCTCGCTCCCCTGATCCCGACCTCGCTCAACAAGGCCCTCGACCTCGACGACCGCGAGGCCGCCGCCCTGTCGCCGATCCACTGGCCCGTCCCCAACGGCTCCACCCCCGGCGGAACGGTGCTGGACTGTATCGTCGGCGCGGAGGAAAGCCCGGAGTTCCTGCGCCAGTCGCGGATGATGGCCGACCACTGGGCGGCCCACGGCGTCGAGACCCGCTATGAGGCCCTGCCCGGCCTCAACCATTTCACCGTCCTGGACCCGCTGTTTGATCCGGACAGCGACCTCATCGGGCGGATCGTTGGGCTGGCGAAACAATAAGTTCCGCTCATCCCGGCGAAAGCCGGGACCCAGCGCTTTCGTGTTGCAGCCTGCGTGGGCTAAGCATGGCGGAAGGGCCTGTCTGACCGATCGCCCACAGAACCGGGCCCCGGCTTTCGCCGGGGCGAGCGGAGATTGAAATGCGCCACGACCGCCTGACCGTCCTGACCGCCCTCGAAGCGCAGGGCGTAGCCCCCGTCTTCTATCATCCGGACGCCGAGGTCTGCCTCAACGTCATCCGCGCCTGCGCCCGCGGCGGCGCGCCCGTGATCGAGTTCACCAATCGCGGCGACTTCGCCTGCGACCTGTTCGGCGACATCGCGCGCGAACTGCAGAAGACCGATCCCCACATCATCCCCGGCATCGGCTCAGTCGTCGATGCGGGCACGGCCTCGCTCTATCTCAACCGCGGTGCCCGCTTCGTGGTCAGCCCGTGCCTGGTCCCCGAGGTCGCCCGCGTCTGCAACCGGCGCATGGCGGCCTATTTCCCCGGCTGTGGTTCGGTCACCGAGATCGGCCAGGCCCATGAACTGGGCTGCGAGATCGTCAAACTCTTCCCCGGCGCCAGCGTCGGCGGTCCTGACTTCGTCAAGGCGGTCATGGGCCCCATGCCCTGGACCAAAATCATGCCCACGGGCGGCGTCGATCCCGACGCGGCCAGCATCGCCAGATGGTTCGGCGCCGGCATCGTCGCCGCCGGCATGGGCTCGAAACTGATCACCGACGCCGCCGTCAAGGCCGGCGACTGGGCCGGTATCGAGGCGAACGTGCGTCAGACGGTCGAAGCGATCGCGGCGTTCCGGGCGGGGAAGTGATTAGTGGCTAGTGGC
>CAZFQC010000022.1:0-12757 GCA_964520795.1 uncultured Brevundimonas sp. | reverse complement strand
GACGGTCGAAGCGATCGCGGCGTTCCGGGCGGGGAAGTGATTAGTGGCTAGTGGCTAGTGGCTAGTGGCTAGCGTAGCGGAGCCGTCGAGCCGGCGAGCCCGATACTACAAACCGGCCCGGTTACTGGCCACTGGCCACTAACCACTGGCCACTTCCTACAGCCCCAACGTCGGACTATCCAGGTCCAGTTCCGCCGCCGGGATCACCACCACATCCGGATGCGCGGCCCGCAGGGCGTCAATGAACATCGAGGCCTGGCCGACCACCACCACATAGGCCTCGTCCGCGCTCACGCCCTGCGCCGCCGCCATCAGGCTCTCCGGCGTGGTCGCGGCGATCCGCTGCGGATAGGTCTCGATCTCCGTCAGCGGCAGGCCGTAGGTGACCGCGTCGGCCAGCACCCCGCCCAGACCGCCGGTCGTCTCCAGCGCCCGCGAGAAGCCGCCGGTGATGAAGGTCTCGCGATCCGTGACCGCCTGCTCCGTCACCCTCTCGGTCCGCAGCCGGTCGAACTCGGCCAGCACCAGACCGACCACCTCGGCGGCGCTCTCGTTCTTGGTCTGGGTCGTTGCGCTCAGCAGGCCGCCGTCGACCCGGGCGCCGAGGTTCGAATAGGCGCCGTAGCTCAGGCCGCGCTTGGCCCGCACCTCCTGGAACAGATGGCCGTTCTGGCCGCCGCCGATGACGCTGTTGACCACCGACAGGGGATAGTAGCCGGCGTCCGAGCGGCGCGGCCCACGCACCGCCGCCGCCACGGCCGCCTGACCGGCACCCGGCAGGTCAACCACCACCACGCGGGGCCCCGGCGCGGTGCCGCCCGCGCGGTTCGTGGCCACAGGGGCCTCGCCGGCCGGCCGCTCCCAGCCGCCGAGGGTGCGTTCGGCGAAGGCGAAGGCCTCTTCCGGCTCCATCCCGCCGGTGATGATCAGGGCGGCGTTGTCGGGCCGCCACCAGCGCGCGTGGAAGCCGGCGATCTGGTCGCGCGTCATGGCCCCCACCGAATCGGGCGTACCCGATGACGGCGCGCCATAGGGTGCCGCGCCGAACGCCAGCCGGTTCAGCACCAGCGAGGCCAGCGGCCCCGGCTGGCGCAGATTGACCCGCAGGGCGTTGACGGCCTGGGTCCGGCTGCGCGCCACCTCCTCCTCGGCGAAGGTCGGACGCTGCACCACATCGGCGAACACCGCCCCCGCCGCCTCGGCCGAGGCGACCGGCGTCGACATGAACAGGGCGGTCGAATCCGCCCCAGCCCCGCCGCCGATATTGGCACCCAGGGCCTCCAGCGTCCGCGCGATCTCCGGCGCCGAGCGGTCGCCCGCCCCCTGGCTGGCCAGGCTGGCCGTCATGGACGCCAGTCCGGGCCGGTCCACAGGATCGCCCGCCGCCCCGCCCGCCAGCACCAGCTGGGCGTTGAGGATCGGCAGATTGGTCGACTTCGCCACGATCACCCGCAGGCCGTTCGACAGGGTCCGCTCGACCACCCGCGGCGTCGCCATCGTCCGCGGCTCGCCCGGCGCCGGCGGGGCCATGCGCTGGTCTTCCGGCAGCAGTTCATTGGCCGCCAGCACCGCCGGCGGCACGGTCAGGAAGGTCGGGACCGGGGCCGGATTGCGCCAGCTGTCCTCCGGCACGCCCTCGGGCCGGGCGCTCTCGTCCTGATAGCGGACCGAGATCCGCACCTGGTCGTTCAGATACGTCCGCGCGACCCGCTGCACATCCGCCGCCGTCACGGCCTGGATCGCGGCGAGGCCTTCATCAGCCGCGCGGGGATTGTTCTCCGACACGATCGCCTGGCCCAGGATGAAGGCCCGGCCCGACGACGTCTCGCGCTGGCGCAATTCGCTGGCCACGATCTCGGTCTTGGCCTCGGCGAGTTCCGCCGCCGTCACCGGTTCGTCCCGCACCCGCGCCAGCTCCGCGTCCAGCGCCGCCTCGACGTCCTCGATGGCCTTGCCCTGGGCGACGACGGCCGTGACCGCGAGCACGCCGTCCTCCTCCATCGCATTGCCACCGAAGCTGGCGTTCGACGCCAGCTGCGAGCGATAGACCAGCGACTGGTACAGGCGCGAGCTCTCGCCACGCGACATGATGGCCTCCAGCACGTCCAGCGCCGCGCTGTCGGGATGGTTCGCCGCCACGCCCGGATAGATCACGCCCACCGCCGGCAGGGGCACGTTCGGCGCATAGGACTCGACCCGGCGCGGCGCCGTGCGCGGCGTCTCGACCGGACGCTCGAACACCGGCACCGGACGGTCCGGGTTCGGAATATCGGCGAAATACTGGTCGACCCAGCGGTCCAGCTGCGCCGGATCGAAATTGCCCGAGACGATCATCGTCGCCGTGGCCGGGCGGTAATAGGCCTCATGGAAGGCCCGGGCGTCCTCGATCTGCGCCGAGTTCAGTTCCTCGATCGAGCCGATCACGCTGCGGCGATAGATGCTCTCGTCGAAGCTGTTGTCGCCGATCACGAACCGCTGCAGCCGGCCGTAGGGCGGCGCATAGACGCGCTGGCGCAGCTCCTCCTGCACGATCGACCGTTCGGCGTCGAACACCGCCTGGTCGACCACCGGCCGCGCCATCCGCTCGGCATGCGTCCACAGCATGGTCTCGAGGTACTGCGGCGGCACCGTCTCATAGTAGTTGGTGAAGTCCTGGCCGGTGGAGGCGTTGCGCGACCCGCCGGCGTTCTCGACCAGGGTCGAGATCTGGCCATAGGGCAGGTTCACCGTCTTGCGGCTCAGGATATGTTCGAACAGGTGGGCGAAGCCGCTGCGTCCCTGCGGATCGTCCTTGCCGCCGACATTGTACCAAAGGGTCACCGTCACCGTGCCCGCGGTCGCGTCCGGCATGGCGTAGACGTCCAGCCCGTTGGCCAGCTCGCGATGGGTGAACGCCAGCGGCGGCACCGTGATCGGCGCGGGCGTCTGGGCGAAGGCGGGGGTGCAGAGGGCCAGCAGCGAGGCCCCCAGAAGCGCGGCGGTGCGGGTCATGTCGGCGGTCCCCAGTCGATCAGGTCTGAACAGGGCCTCGACCCTATCAGCGACCCGCCGTCGCCCTAGTTACGACCCTGTAATGATCGCTTCCACTTCCTCGCGCGTCGGCAGCGAGGGCTGGGCCCCCGGCCGGGTGGCCGCGATGGCCCCCGCCGCGCAGGCGAACCGCAGCGCCGCCTCCGGCTCCATCCCCTCCAGCAGGGCCACGCAGATCGCCCCGACGAAACAGTCCCCGGCCCCCGTCGCATCGACCGCCTTCACCTTCGGCGGCTTTGCCCGGGCGATCTCGGCCCCGCGCTGGTACATGACCGCGCCCCGGGCCCCCAGGGTCACCACCACCCGGCCACCGCCCTGGTGCAGCCCGTCGCCGTAGAACTCCGCCTCGGTCTCATTGACCACCAGCAGGTCGGCCCGACGCAGCATCTGATCCGAGACCGGTGCCGCCGGGGCCAGGTTGACGCAGACGAACCCGGTCGCCCGTCCCACCGCCGCCTCGACCGTCCCGATCGGCAGCTCCAGCTGCAGGATCAGCGGCGTCTCGATCCGCGCCGGCAAATGTTCGGGCTTCAGTCGGTGATTGGCACCCGCCGCAACAACGATCTGGTTCTCGCCATCGGGGTCCACCGCGATCAGGGCCACGCCCGTTGGTGCCGAAGCATCGGTCACCACCCCGGCGACATCGACGTCGTCGGCCAGCAACAGCGCCATGGCCTCCTCGGCCATGCCGTCACGCCCGACCCGGCCGATCATGCAAACCTCGGCCCCCAGCCGTTGCGCGGCCAGCGCCTGGTTGGCGCCCTTGCCGCCCGGATGCCGCGCCAGGGTCGCCCCGGTCACGGTTTCGCCCGTGCGCGGCAGGCGCGGCGCGGTGGCGACGAAATCCAGATTGATCGAACCGACGACGGTCAGCCTCAAGGCGTCTCTCCCGCGTCCGGCAGGACCGGACCGACGCCCTCTATAAACCGCGCGCGACCCCGTGGGCCACCACGGCGACGCCGCCGGCGATCACGCCGGCGGCGGGCCTCATTGTTCTAGAATTTGCGGCCGATGCCGACCGACACGACGAGGGGATCGAGGTTGACGTCGCTGGTCAGGGCGCCGCCGTTGATGGTCGCCTCGGTCTCGAACCAGACCTTCTTGACGTCGACATTGAGCGTCCAGGGTCCGGTCAGCGCCACATCCGCCCCGGCCTGCAGGGCGTAGCCGAAGCCGTCCTCCAGATCGACGGTGAAGCCGTTCAGGTCGTCGCCGCCGTAGAACAGCATGTAGTTGATCCCGGCGCCGACATAGGGGCTGACGCGCGCCTCGGGGGCGGGGCGGTATTGCAGGGTCACCACCGGCGGCACCACCCAGGTTTCGTGCACGGCGACATCGGTCGCCCCGCCCTTGGCCCGGATCTCATGCTGGGTCGTACCGAGGATGGCCTCGACCGAGATGTTGTCGGTCAGGAAATAGGTGAAGCCGAGGGTCGGCATGATGCTGTTGCCGACATCGACGTTCAGGCCCGTATCCGCGCCTGCCGAGGTAAAGATGGAGTCATCGGCGCCGCTCGAGACGTCGGTGATCCTGCCGGTGACAATCCAGTCCCCTTGCCGGGCGACCTGCCAGTCATTGGCGGTCTGGGCCATGGCGCCGCTCGCAACGCCGGTCGCCAGCGTCATCACCGCGACAGCGGCCGCCAGCCTCATGTTCCGTTTCATCCTGGTTCTTCCACGACGCGGTCCGGACGCGACATGCGGCCGGTGCGGGCGTCGCGGATGTCCTGGTCCCGTCCCGGTGCAGCGACCTTGCGCCAGCGCAAACCCTGACGGTACGACGCTGCGGCAGATTGTCCGTTGTTACCGGACGGCCCCGGCGATCAGGGCGAAGACTCCGTCGGCGTCCGCGGAACTCGCCCAGCGGTGCGGCAGCGAACCGGCCACGGCCTCGCGGAATTCCACCGCCGTATGGCCGCGGGTCAGGTCACTGTCCGTCTCCACCGCGATCCGGCACGGTCGCACCTCGAACAGCGAAGGCTGCAGCAGCCACGCCACCGGACAGGGGTCATGCACCGGCGGCGCATCCCAGCCGACGATCGCGCGCTCGACCCGCTGCGAGAACCGCATCATCGAGGCCGCGGCGTCCGCCGTCGGCGTGCCCACGGCCTCCAGCGCCGCGATCCGCGCCTCGGTGGCCCGCACCTGATGCGTCGCATCGAGGCCGAACATCACCACATCGCAGCCGCTCGCCAGCACCTCGGCCGCCGCGTCGGGGTCGGCCCAGATGTTGAACTCGGCCGAGGCGGTGATATTGCCGCCCTCGGACCGCGCGCCGCCCATGACCGCGACCGGTCCCAGCCGCTCCGCCAGCCCGGGCACCTTTCGCAGCGCCAGCGCCAGATTGGTCAGCGGTCCCAGCACCGCCAGCGCCACCGACTTCGCCGGCCGTCCCATGACCAGATCGATGATCGCGTCCACGGCGTGCCCGTCCGCGCACGGCGCCTCCGGCTCGAACGGCGCCATGTCGCCCAGCCCCTCGGCGCCGTGGAACTCACCCGCCCCCGCCGGCTCCCGCCGCAGCGGCCGGTCAGCCCCCATGAACACCGGCACTTCCTCGCGTCCGGCGATCTGTCTCAGCATGCGCGCATTCCGCGCCGTCTTCACCACCGGCACATTCCCGCCCACGGCCGTGATGGCCAGCAGGTCGAACGCCTCCGAGCCGAAGGCGAGCATCAGGGCCACGGCATCGTCCACGCCGGGATCGCAATCGATGATGAGGGCTTGTCGGGTCACGTCGGCGTCAGGCCTGCTCAATTTTCTTCCCGCTCCGCGCGCCATAGGAAAAGCGCGAAACTGTCCCACACGCCGGTCCGGATGGCGGAGACCCGCAAGGGCAGGCTCAGGCCCGCATTCGCAGTCGCAGTTGATGCCCGGTCATCCGCACGCGGTGCCACCGTGTCCCAGGTGCGCTGGTAGCCCGCATAGACGGCGGCGGGAAGACGTCGCTCCGCCCGCACAAACCAGTCCGCGACTGCTGCCTGGGTCGCGCCTCGAGCCCGTGCGCTGCAGATCCGAAGCACACGTTGGTTCATTTCCGGCGTGGTGGAAGCATGAGACGAGGAGCACCGCTCCATGACGGTCGACAGACAGGCCGAGAAGGCATCATCGCTGCTGTCCTCAGGCAGATTCGTCATACAGGCGATGGCGGTCCGGTTGTCGGTGCCGGAGCCGGGGCAGGAGCCCCGATTGTCGCCACGGTCCACACAGTCCTCGATCGCCGTCACATCGGCATCGGTGAAGGTCGGGACCGACATCGCCTGACCTCCCCCGGCCAGCAGAATGACGCCAGCGAGTATCACCGGGGCACCCCCCCGTTCGGCCCGCCACAGCGCGCCACGCACACGGCCGCCAGCACCTCGGCCGAATCCACCAGCGGCACGGAGACGTCCTCCGCCGACAGCAGCAGCGGCACTTCGGTGCAGCCGGCGATCACGGCCTCTGCGCCGCCCGCGACCAGCAGGGCGGCCAGCCGGCGCATCTCGGTGCGCGGCGCCTCGCCGACGTCGCCGCGTTTCACCGCATAGACGCAGGACATGAAGGCCTCGCGCGCCGCGCCGCTCAGCCGCACGATCTTGGCCCCCTTGCCCTGCAGCGCCTTCGTGTAGAGGGCCTCGCCGCCCGGCGTCGCCAGGACGCCGATCTTCTTCGCCCCGCCCGCGGTCGCGACCTCGGTCGTCTCGGCGATCATGTCGATGAACGGCAGGCCGACCTTGCGAATCCCGGCCGCCTGGGCGTGGGCGGTGTTGCACGGCATGGCCAGCACCTGGGCCCCGGCGTCGCGCAACCGCATGGCCATCTGGCCAAGGGTCTTCCCGGCGGCGTCGGGCGCGCGATTGCGGTCGGGCACCTGCGGATTGATGTCGGCGATGATGCGGATGTGGTCCTGATCGCCGGCGGCCGGCGTCAGGGCCTGCACCCGCGCCAGAAAGGCCACGGTGGCGGCCGGACCCATGCCGCCCAGAACGCCCAGAACCTTGCTCATTGTACGCCTCAAATCCTCGCCGCCCTTGCCAGTCGAACGGACTGCCGCCCTTATGCGCGAAAACCACAGGGAAACGCCATGCCGACTGAAGCCGAGGCCGCCACGGCCCTCATCACCAATGACGCCGTCGTCCTCGGCATCCTGGCCGCCATCCTCGGGGCCGTCTTCTGGGCCTCCAGCCTGACGCACCCGTGGGTGAAGCGGTTCTTCACCGTCATCCCGGCCCTTCTGCTCTGCTATTTCCTGCCTTCGCTGCTCACCACCTTCGGCGTGGTCGATCCTGAGCAGTCGAAACTCTATTTCATCGCCTCGCGCTTCCTGCTTCCGGCAGCCCTGGTGTTGCTGACCATTTCGGCCGACCTGCCGGCGGTGATGGGTCTCGGGCCGAAGGCGCTGATCATGTTCTTCACCGGCACGCTCGGCGTGATGATCGGCGGCCCCGTCGCCCTGTTGCTGACCAGCTGGGTCGCCCCCGACCTGATGGGTGCCGGCCCCGAGGCCATCTGGCGCGGCATGGCCACCGTCGCCGGCAGCTGGATCGGCGGCTCGGCCAACCAGGCCGCCCTTTACGAGATCTTCGAGGCCGGCCCCGACACCTTCTCGATCTGGATCGCCGTCGACGTGGTCGTAGCCAATATCTGGATGGCCGTGGTCCTGTGGATCGCCGCCAACCAGGTGAAGATGGACAGACTGTTCCGCGCCGACACCACTGCCCTGGACCGCGTTCGCGACAAGGCCGAGGCCTATGAGAACGAGAACGCCCGCATCCCCACGCTCAAGGACCTGATCTTCATCGTCGCCGTCGGCTTCGGCGCGGTCGGCCTGTCGCACGCCATCGCTGATCCGCTGTCGGTCTGGTTCGGAGAGAGCTACCCCTGGGCCCAGCGCCTGTCGCTGGACTCCAGCTTCTTCTGGCTGGTCCTGATCGCCACCATCTTCGGCGTGGTCCTGTCCTTTACCGGCGCCCGCAAGCTGCAGGGCCCCGGCGCGGCCAAGGTCGGCTCGGTCCTCGTCTATGTGCTGGTCGCCACCGTCGGCCTGAACATGAACATCGGTGCCATCCTCGACAGCCCCGTCTATTTCCTGATCGGCCTCGTGTGGATGCTGGTCCACGTCGCCCTGATGTTCGGCATGGCCTTCCTGATCCGCTCGCCCAGCTTCTTCCTCGGCGTCGGCTCCATGGCCAACATCGGCGGCGCCGCCTCGGCCCCGGTCGCCGCGGCCGCCTTCCACCCGTCGCTGGCCCCGGTCGGCGTGTTGCTCGCCGTCGTCGGCTACATCATCGGCACGGCGGCGGCCTGGTTCACCGGCCTGGTGATGATGCAGATCGCGGCGGGGGCGGGGTAAGGCGCGGGACCGGCGAACAGGAATCGCAGCCGAACCCGGGACTTCTAACCCGCCCCTTTCCCCTGTACGCCTTGCCCCATGAGTGTCGTCGCCGCCTATCTCTATCAGCACGGCAAGCGGGTCCGGCCCGTGACCATCAAGGAGCGAATCGACTGTCCCGAGGACAAGTCGCAATTCGTCTGGATCGGTCTGGTCGATCCGACCCTGAAGGAGCTCCGGACCCTGCAGGTCAGCTATGGCCTCCATCCGCTCGCCGTCGAGGACGCCGCCAAGGGCGAGCAGTTGCCCAAGCTGGACGTCTTCGGCGACCAGCTGTTCGTGGTGGCGCGGACGGCCTGGCTGGAAGAGGGCTCCATCCGCTACGGCGAGACCGCCATCTTCGTCGGCCACAGCCACATCATCAGCGTCCGCCGCACCTCCAGCCGCGGCCATGCGGACCTGCGCACCCAGCTGGAATCGTCGCCGGCCCTGCTCAGCCACGGCGTCGACTATGTCCTCCACGCCATCCTCGACTTCATCGTCGACGGCTATCTGCCCCTGGGCGAGGCGCTCGAGGACGAGGTGCTGGCCATGGAGCAGCGGGCGGTCGACAATTTCCTCGCCCGCGGCGAGGTCAACCGCATCTTCGAGATCCGCCGCCAGCTGATCCGTTTCCAGCGCATCCTCGCCCCGACGGGCGAGGTGGTGTCGAAACTCAGCCGCCTCGACCTGCCCGGGATCGACCCCGAGGCGCGCCCCTATTTCAGCGACGTGCTGGATCACGTCCGCCGGGTCCAGGGCATGGTCGACGGCCTGCGCGACGTGATCGGCTCCGTGTTCGAGTTCAGCAGCCTGCTGGAGCAGCAGCGTACGGGGGTCATCACCCGCCAGCTCGCCTCCTGGGCCGCCATCCTCGCTGTCCCGACCGCCGTCGCCGGCATCTACGGCATGAATTTCACCCACATGCCCGAGCTGGACAGCATCTGGGGCTATCCCGCCGTGCTGGTGGCGATCGTCGTCACCTGCACGGGGCTGTACATCCGGTTCAAGCGGACGCGCTGGCTCTAGGCCTGCAGCGCGCCCTCGATCTCGCCCTGGTAGCCGAACAGCCCCTGCGCCCCGCCCGTGTGCAGGAAGACGATCGTCTCGTTCTCGAACCGTCCGGCCTTCGCCAGGGCGATCAGCCCCTTCATCGCCTTGCCCGTATAGACCGGGTCCAGCACGATCGCGTCCGTCCGCGCCGCCAGCTTCAGCGCCTCGATGACGGCCTGGTCGACCAGGCCATAGCCCTCGCCGACATAGTTGCAGTCGGCCACCACCATCTCCGGCGTCACCGCCCCCGGCCGCCCCAGCAGGGTCGCCGTCTCGCGCGCCAGCTTGAGGACGTTCTCTTCCTGCTTTTCCTTCGGTGCCCGCACCCCGATGCCCAGCACCGGAATGTCCGCCCCCATCACCGCCAGCCCGGCGACCAGACCCGCATGGGTCCCGGCGCTGCCCGTGGCGGTGATGATCCGGTCGATCTGCATGTCCAGCTCATCGGCCTGGACCACGATCTCGCGGGCGCAGTCGACATAGCCCAGCGCCCCGACCGGGTTCGAGCCGCCGCCGGGGATGATATAGGGCTTGCCGCCCCGCGCCCGCACCTCGGCCGCCGTCTTCTCCAGCTCGGCCGGCATGTCCGATCCGCCCGGCACGGTACGGATGCCCGCCCCGAACAGCCGGTCCATCAGCACATTGCCGTTGCGGGTGTAGTCCACTGCCTTCGACCCGGTCCGCTCCTCCAGAATGACCTCGCAGGCCAGGCCGTGCGCCGCCGCCGCCGCCGCCGTCTGGCGCACATGGTTCGACTGCACCGCCCCCTGCGTCACCAGCGTATCGGCCCCGCATTCGAAGGCGTCGCCCAGCAGGAACTCCAGCTTGCGGGTCTTGTTGCCGCCGCCGGCCAGGCCGGTGCAGTCGTCGCGCTTGACCCAGATCTCCACCCCCAGCGCCTCGCTCAGCCGCGGCAGCGGCTCCAGCGGCGTCGGCAGATGGGCCAGGCGGATGCGGGGGAAGCGGGCGAGGTGCATGGGTCGGACTCCGGAGGATGGCTTCCGATATCACCGTCTCGCCCGTCCGGCGAACGTATCGCGTTTTCCCGGAACCGATTTCGCCAACCGCCGTTTACCCGTCAGACCTTGCGGCGATGCGCGCTCGACAGAGTCTACCGCGGCCCGGCCTTGCCAACGCCCCCCCGACGCAGGCCGGGTCGCACCTTCCCTCTCTCCGACAGCGCCGCTTGCCGACTCAGTCCAAGCGGCCCGATGCTGCGCCCATGGCCGAATCGCCCATCCGTCTGCGCAGCCGCCCCGCCACCGAGGCCCTCATCGTCGAGGCCGGCGAGCGCATCCTGCTGCGCGACGGCTTCCCGGGCCTGAACGTCCAGACCCTGGCCGCCGAGGCCGGCTGCGACCGGAAACTGGTCTATCGCTATTTCGACGGCGCCGACGGCGTGGTCACCCGCATTGCCGCCCGCGCCCATGCCGAGCTGGTCCGCACCCTCGACGCCACGCCCCCGGCCGGCTCCGAGACCCTGCGCGCCTTCGCCCGCGAGAGCCTGTCGGCCTGGCTCGGCGCCCTGCGCGCCAGCCCCCTGACCCTGCGCCTGATGGCCTGGGCCCTGGTCGAGGCCACGCCCCTGCTCAATCGCATCGAGGACGAGCGGTCCGCCGTGCTCCAGGCCTGGATGCGCGAGCGCCGGCCCCGCCTGCGCCTACCCCCGTCCGGCGACGCCGTGGCCATCAACGCCGTCCTGCTGGCCGCCGTCCAGCACCTGGCCCTCACCGGCGAGGCCCGCCCCGGCTCCGGCGGCGTGGCGCTCGACGCCGCCGGCTGGGCCCGGATCGAGGGCGCGCTCGACGCCCTTCTGGCCGCCTTCCCGGACTGAAGCCCGGCGCTGCAGCCGACGCTCCGACCGCCCGTACCTCTTGACCAGAAACCGTCGTTCGGCGAGCGTCCCTCGCGAACGGCTCCGCTGATCAGGAGGAAGACATGCTCGCCGCCGTGTTGCTCGCCGCCACGATCCAGACAGCCCCGTCGCCTGCCGATCCCCGGACCGCCCCGCCGGCCCCGCCGCCCGTCTGCGCCGCCGGCACCCATCGGGACGAGGCCTCCGACGCCTGCGTCCCCGACCCGGTCGCCGTCGCTCCGGACCAGCCGCCCCAGGCCGTCACAGGCGACACGACCCCGCCGCCGCCCTCCGCCGACGGCCAGAACAACCCCCTTTACAAATGCTGCGGCAAGCGGCCGAACCCGCTTGCGGAGAAGCCGGGCAACCGCAACTGACGACCCCTTTCGCTGCTTGCCCCCTCCCAGGCCGGGGCCTAGTCTGCAATCGTTCTCCGGGGGGTCGCAGGTCAGCGGCTGAGATTGGCGTAGTCGCCTGACCCGTCGAACCTGATCCGGGTCATGCCGGCGAAGGGATGGGAACGGGCGGCCGCCATGCCCGCAAACCGTTTCGCTCGTCGGCGCCCTCAACACCGAGGCCGCCATGAACGCTCACGTCCCCCCGCCCGCCACGCCCGCCGAGCCCAATGTGGATCTGGCCCTGAAGGACGCCCGCGAGCAGGTGATGAAGGAGACCGGCACCATCCCGACCGGCGAACGCGCCGGATCGCGCAAGGTCTATGTCGCCGGCGAGCTCTACCCCGACATCCGCGTCCCCTTCCGCGAGGTCGCCGTCCACCCGTCGGCCAATGAGCCGCCGGTCACCATCTATGACTCATCGGGCCCCTACACCGACCCGACCGTCACCATCGACATCAAGCGCGGCCTGCCCCTGGTCAAATCCAGCTGGCAGCTGGACCGCGGCGACATCGCCCCCGTTCTGAACCCGCGCGAGGTCAAGCCGGAAGACAACGGCCACGCCAGCGGCAAGAACCTGGCCCCCCGCTTCGACACCAGCCGCCACAAGGTCTTCAAGGGCGTCGAGGGCCGCCCGGTCACCCAGTACGAATATGCCAGGGCCGGCATCATCACGCCCGAGATGGAATACGTCGCCATCCGCGAGAACCTGAGGCGGGGTGTGGGGCGTGGGGTGTCGGGTGTCGGGGATGGGGGGAAGGTCACCTTCGCCGACGGCTCGACCCTGCCGCTTCCCCACACCCCACACCCCACACCCGACCCCCTCCCCCGCGACGGCGAATCCTTCGGCGCCAGCATCCCCGACTTCGTCACCCCGGAGTTCGTGCGTCAGGAAATCGCCCGCGGCCGGGCCATCATCCCGCACAACATCAACCACCCCGAAGTCGAGCCGATGATCATCGGCCGCAACTTCCTGGTGAAGATCAACGCCAACATCGGCAACTCGGCCGTTCTCTCCAGCGTCGACGACGAGGTCGACAAACTGGTCTGGGCCACCCGCTGGGGCGCCGACAAC
>CAZFQC010000021.1:0-20485 GCA_964520795.1 uncultured Brevundimonas sp. | reverse complement strand
GGGAGAATGGCGCACCCGAGAGGATTCGAACCTCTGACCCCTGCCTTCGGAGGGCCGGGGTCTTGGGATTTACCGGGATGGATGGGAATCTACAGGAATGGCTAGAACGCTGTGATGGCGGGTATTTTGTGCTATAGGGGGTGACACGGCGAGCCACTCTTTACCCTTGTCGTGCTGTAACGGTGCTGGAACGGGAGTCGTCATGGTCGCCATTCGTCGGGTTGAGAGGATCACGAAGCGATCCGTGGATGCCGCGAAGCCGGCCGAGCGGCTCTACCGCGTGTGGGATACCGACCTCAAGGGGTTCGGCGTGAGGGTCACGCCTGCAGGGGTGAAGAGCTACATTGTCGCCTATCGGCCGAACGGGGGCGGACGGTCCGTCAGCCAGCAAGAATTCACGATCGCCCGCCATGGCGTCCTGACGCCGGATGAGGCGCGCGACGAAGCGGCCAAGATCCTGGCGACCGTCCGTCACGGGGGAGATCCCCAGGCGGTGCGGTCGGCGGCGCGCAAAGAGCTCACGGTTAGCGAGCTCTGCGATCTCTACCTGGCCGAGGGCGTGGCCACGAAGAAGGCGAGCACCCTGGCGACCGATCGGGTCCGCATTGAGCGCCACATCAAACCCCTGCTGGGTCGCAAGGGCATCTCCGCCGTGACCGAGTCCGACATCGAGCGGTTCGTCCGCGACGTGGCGGCCGGCAAGACGGCGGTGGCCCGCAAGCCCACCCGCCTCGAGGCGAAGGGCAAGAAGGTCGAAACCCGGAAGCGAAAGGACCCGATCGCTCGTGGCGGTCGGGGCGCGGCGACCCGGACCACGGGTCTCCTGGGGGGGATCTTCACCTTCGCGGTCAAGCGGAAGCTTCGGCCGACCAACCCTGTCACGGGCGTCAAACGGTTTCGGGACGGCGAGTCGCAACGCTTTCTCAGCGCGGCCGAGCTGGGCCGCCTGGGTGCCGCGCTCGCCGATCTGGCGGCCAACGAAAAGGGGCTGGCGATCATCCGCCTGCTGGTCCTCACCGGCGCGCGCCGGGGCGAGATCGAGGGGCTGCGCTGGGCCGAGGTCGATCTTGACCGTCGCTGCCTGAGGCTCGGAGATTCGAAGAGTGGGGCGAAGGTCATCCCGCTTGGCCCGCCCGCCCTGGTCGTGCTCGAGGGGATCACCCGGGAGAAGGGGTCGCCGTTCGTGTTTCCGGCTACCGCCAAGCCATCGGTCAGCAAGGATATGTCTCAGCAGCACTACATCGGCACGGCCAAGGTCTGGAACAAGGCGAGGATCGCGGCGGGCCTTACCGACGTCCGGATCCATGATCTGCGCCACACCTATGCCAGCCTCGCGGCCAGCGGCGGGCAGTCCCTGCCTTTGATCGGAAAGCTGCTGGGCCACCGGGATGTGAAGACCACGGCCCGCTATGCGCACCTGGCTGACGACCCCGTCCAGGCCGCGGCTGATCGGACAGCGGAGAGCGCCTCGGCCGCGCTGGCAGGGACGGGGGGCGACGTTCTCCCGTTCCGGCGTCAGCACTGACCCCCCGCGCGTTTGGGGGTCGGGGAAGGCCACACGCGCGCGCCAGACCGTCAGATCTCGAATCCCTGCCGATCCGATCCAGGCATGATCCGTGCGTGATCCGGTGCCTTCCGTGCGCGCACGGATCAAGGCTGGCCTTGGAAGGGGTGGGAACGGTGGGAACCGGTGGGGGCCGTCTCTCTATCTATCTGTTTTCTCTTTCCTCTTCCGCCACCGCGCCCCGTCCCCACAGGGTTTGCGGGGTGGGTACCGGTGGGGACCGCCTGCCCGGGTCCTTCCGGGGGGGCAAAAACGTATACGGTGGCGCTCGGCGCGGGCCCAAAAAAATCAGCAAAATCCTGCGGCATAGTCCGAATAACGCACGGAAGGACCGGATCGCGCACCGGTCGGGCCCGCCTTGGCCAAGTGCCCTTCTGAGGGGCAAAATCTTTCAACACAGACCCAAAATTCTCGCGCGAGTGAGGCCCTGCCCACCCCCCGGGGTCGAGGCGGCGGCCATTGCGGCAGACGGATACGAATGGCGGGGCTGCTGAGCAGACCGGGCTAGATCGTCATCTCCTCGCGCTGATATGTCGGCTTCGGAAAGGGTCGGGGCCCCAAGGCCTCCAGATATGTGCCAAGTCAGTGGCCGACGTCCGACACGTCTGGAGATTGGAAAGCCGGCGCCTACGCCGACCGGATATGCGACCGCCGTTCGCAGCGTCCGAAAGTGCCGCCCGATCGGCGCGCTCGGTAACGAAAGAGCCCGCCGGCGGCGGCCGACGGGCTCATGGGCTTGGCTGGTTGACCGACCTGGTCAGGTATCGATCATGTTTGCCAGTTGCTCGAGGTCGAGCTGGAAGCGTTTCATTGCGTGGTGGAAAACATCAGGGTCCATCACGTCGCCTTCTTCGGTTAGGTGCGCTGCGAGCAAGACCCCATGCTTCAGCGCCGCATCGCGGACGCTTTCCGGCGTCATTTCTGCGACCCTCGCCGCAAACGTCTCTTGCGCCGTCATCGCCGTCTTCCACGCCGCCTGGACTTGGGGAAGACCGAGGTGATCATGCACGGCTGTCGCCGCTTCGGTCCATTGCTCGGCCGCGGCGACCAGGGCCGTCCCTTGGGTCCGATCGAGATAGGCGAGGGTTGGCCGGAACTTCATCTGGCCAGGCCGATCAGGGTCCTGAACCCCGTCCGGCAGTTCGGGATAGGCTGCGACCGCGCGGGCCTGCAGCTCGAGCTCGAGGTTCATCAACCGATCGGTCTCGGTTCGCAGCGCCATGAACTGGGCAGCGGCCCGCTCGAGCTTAGACACGGAGGCGGCTTCGTGGGGGGTCTGGGCAAATGCAAGAGCGGTCATAAAGGTTTCTCTTTCTGGAGTGAGGCGACCACCTTCAACGGTGTTTGGGCCTTCCGTGGGCAAGGTCGGGATCATCCGGTCAGCCCCCCAGTCGACTGATCAAGGGAGGCGCGATGTCCCGTTTTCCGGCACTCGGGCGATGGGGTGTGATCTTCTCAGCATTCATGGGCAACCTCCTAAACGTCATATTATATGACGCCCAACGGCTCGTTCTGTCAATCTTGCGTCATATTATTTGACGTTAGATAGCGAACAGGGAGGTTAAAGTGGGAGGGCGAGCTAGCTTGATCAGCTTCCAGCTAGCCCAACGCGCGCTAGGATCCGCAATCGAACAGATCCTCGAGAAGGTGTGAAGTTGTCCCTCGACCCAGGCTCCACGCCCCCTCAATGGGTACGACTCGGGCCCGGCGTTGCCTGGCTGCTTGAGCAACCGACCGCCAGCATCCGGTTTGAAGTCAGCGCTGCTGCCGCAAAAATTGCGACGCCGGAACTGACATCATCGCGGATCCTAGAGCTTTTGCTCGCGGAAGGCGCCGGTCATCGTTTCAACTTGTCGGATCAGATCTTCGCCGTCTTTACCGCCGTTGGAGCCGGCTTGTACGCGGGCGCGCTTCTGCGGGGCTGGAGAGGTGTTGCGAACCCCACGACGGGTCATCCATCTGATCATCGCGACACGACGGCTATCGAGGCTGCCTTGTTTCGGGCCTCCGCGCCTGGCCGGCCAGCCCTTCTGGTCCCATTTATCGGCTGGCTGAATCAGCCCGACGGAGGGATGGACGGAGATTTGTGCCGAGTCAGGGATGCTGACCTCGAAGGCCCAACTCCCGCCTTCGCTCACAAGACGACTTCTGTGTGCTGGAAAATCGTTCAGGAGGTCTCTGACGGCGGGGACCTAACAGATTTCGCGCGTGGTCTGGACTTCGCCCGTTGCATGGCTGCGTTCGAGCGGGAAACGAGCGCGACCATCGATCTTGGCGAGCTGGGCGCAGCGTTCAAAATCTTCGCGGCGATCGACGAAGCGCGAAGTGAGAACACGCCCCCGCAGCCACCCCTATCCAATGATGATGGAGTATCGAAATGACCGACACGATGGGAGGCGGTCGCGGCGGCGTGGGCATCCGCCTGTTCGTCAGCGGCGGCGAGGTGGTCAAGCGGACGTTCGACCAGGTCGGCGATAGCGGCAAGAGGATGTGGGCCCAGATCGCCTTGGGCGAGAAGGCCGCCAATCCCGCCCTTCGCGCCATGTCGCGCCTGTCGAACGAGGTGGGGGACGCCGCTCAGGGACTGGCTGGTCGGACCGGCGCCGCCGGCGTGGCGCTGGGCGCATTCGGCACCGCCGGCCTTGCGGTCGCCGCGGTCCTGGGCGCGATCGTCGTTGCCCTCGGCCAGACCCGGGCGGCGCTGACCTTCGCCGACGAACTTCAGGACTCGGCGGCCAAGATCAACATCGGCGTCGAGGGCCTGCAGGAATGGCGGTTCGCCGCAGTCGAGGCCGGTGGTGCAGCTCAGGACGCCGACGCGGCGATCGACGGGTTCCAGAAGAAGCTAGGCGAAGCCATGGCCGGCGGCCGGGCGGCGAAATGGTTCGAACGTCTGGGCTTTGGCGGCGATGATCTGAAGGCGTTCAAATCGACTGAAGACGCCCTCGCAGCCACGATCGAACGGATCTCGGCCCTTGGCACGGAGGCCGAACGCGCCGCCGTCTCTGACAAGCTCGGCCTGGGATCGATGATCCCCCTGATCCGCCAGGGATCAGACGCCATTGACGACATGCGCCAACGGGCCCGAGATCTGGGCGTCGTCATGGATGAGTCCATGGTGCAGCGTGGCGCGGACGCCCAACGCGAAATGGAAGAGCTAAGCGAGATCATCGACCGGCAGCTTAAGCAGGCCTTCATCGACCTGGCCCCCGTCCTGATCGAATCCATGAAGTTCGTCGCCCAGCTGGCGGACGCTATCCGCGACACGGCAGAGGCCTGGAAGTCGCTGGACGACCGATCGACGGCCGGGCTCCGCGACGAGTACGACCGGCACCAGGCGGCCATCACCCGAATGCTGATGCGGCCTGGCGTGAATTCTCCCGACGATCTGAACCCCATGGCCCGCCGGCAGTTCGACCAGTCGAACGCCCGGATGGGCGAAATCACTGGCGTCTTGCAGCGGCGTGCCGCGATCCGCGATCCGGGCACGCCGCCCGGCCGCAACAGCCTTGTCGATGTCTCGTCGCCCGGCACGCCGGACCGCAGCGGCGCGCGCGCGGCCGAGGCGCTGGCGCGCGACCAGGAAAGGGCGATCCAGCGCCTGGGTCAGGATACCGAGACCGCTGAACGCCGCGCCCTGCAGGAACGCTTTGCCGCCGACACGGCCGAGGATCGGGCCTCTCTGGCCGAGGCCCTGCTGGCACTGGACCGGCAAGAGCGCGACGCCAAGCGCGACGCGCTCGAGGCCGAACTGGTTCGCACCGGCGGCCTGACTGACGCGGTGAAGCTGCAGCTCGAGCAGCTGCGAGCCATGGACGCATCATCCGATGCTCTGGCAGCCCAGGCCATCATCGATCGCGAGAACCTCGAACTGGCCGAGCGCGAGCTGGAAAAGGACGAGGCCCGGGCCGAGCGGACCATTACCCTTCTGGAACTCGAGCTGCAGCTGGCCGGATCGGCCCAGGAGCGGGTCGCGATCGCACGCCAGATCCTGCTGGCGGAACAGGCGCTGGAACGAAAAATCGTTGAAGCGGGCCTGCGCGCTGACAAGGTTTTCAGCGATGACGACAAGAACACCATGGCCGATCTTCGCGCCCGCCAGGGCATCGAGCTCGAGGTCTTCGATCACAACGGTCGCGAGGATCTGCGGGCGGAGTTCGTCTCCTACGGCCAGTCGATCGTGCAGGCGGTCGAGGACGGACGGCTGGGCGAGGAGATCGCCGACCAGCTGAAGGCGCGGCTGATCGACATGGCGCTGAACGGCCTGTTCAACTTCCTCAATCCCCAGAACGGCCAAGGCCCTGCCGGAGAGGCAGCGTCGATGTGGTCCTCGTTCACGGCAGTGGCCAGTCAGCTTTTCGGGGCCGGGCGCGGGCCCGGCCGCGCCGGCGGCGGCCCTGCCATCCCCGGCATGCGGCATCCGGTGGTCGAGGATGGCCGGCCGGAACTGTTGATGATCGGCGGCAAGGGTCAGGTGACGTCGGCGGCCGAGACTGCACGCCTGCTGCGCGAGGCCTTCGACGGCGGCGGTTCGGGTGCGAACGGCGGTCGCATGGTCGTGCATGAGCACCACCACCACAACGATTTCACAGGCGCGGTGATGACCCAGGATCTGCTGGACCAGATGAACGGCATGGCCAAACGGGCGGAGAACAATGCGGTCGGCAAGTCTCTGACCGCCGCGCGCCGTAACGCGCCGGGCATGCAGCATAGCCTTCGCCTGCTGGGAACGCTCTAAAATTTCGAAGTCCCTTGCCCTCGAAAAGCGATGCGGGACGGAATGTCGAGTCCCATCAAAGCGTTATCAAGCATCTGGAATCAATGAAAATTCCTTTGACTTGGACGACTCTGGATCGCAGAATCTCTATGGTCTCCAGGCTCGGGCTGTGGGTTTGATCCCCGTGGCGTCCGCGCGGCACGATTGGCACTGAGCCGTTCTAAAAGGCGGCGGAGAAGACGGGCCTGGAGGCTTAGCTCCACCACTGGTCGGGATAGCCGAAGCGGCGGAAGACTTCGAGCTGATCGGGGTCGGTGCGGACAGAATTCCAACTCGGCATGAGCTTCACCCCGTAGCCCGATATGCGGCCCCCCTGTTTGTCGGGCCAGCGTGCCATCCGCGGTTCAAGCCCCAAGGCGAAGCGGGGGTCACAGGCCCCTGTGTCGTGTTTGTCGGCCGCCTTGAAGAAGGCGCTTGCGACAATGTCAGGAAGCTTCAGACCATCGTGCCGAGCATGGTTGTGAATCTCCATTAGCTGGCGGTGAAACACATCGTAGGAGAGGTTGCCGGCCCGAAGAACCTGGTTGTCTCCCTTGAGCCTGAGCCAATCAAAATAGGCGTTCATTTGGTTGTAGGAGAGCCCACCGCGCTCGCTGAAAACCAGCTTCACCATGCGCGGTTCGCCAAAGTCTTGACGCGACCGGGCGTCGACGAAGTGGGTGACGCGCTCCAACAGCATCCGACTGAGCCAGCAATAAAACCAGTTGTCGCTCGGAATGCGTTCAGCCGCCAGGTTCCGGTGACCTTTCATGTTTCGCTTGTTCGAGCAGACCACGAAGCAACGTACGGGAAGGCCGGCGACGTAGGTGCAGCACGTCATTTTCCGGGTCGGAGACAGCTTGGCGAAATGCAGCGTCCGCATCTGGTGGCTGTTCAACCGTTCCAGAATTTCCGCTACCCAGCTCCCCACAGCCGCTTCATGCTCTGCTCGCATCACGACGGCTGAAATCATGAGCCACTCGCTCGACCCGTTCACGTCGTCAGGCTTCACCTTCCGCAGCCCGGGATCGCCAGCCTCATCGATATAGGCGACGTATTCGTAGGGCGGAGCTGTAGTGGCCGTCACGAAGGAGGCGCGGCCAGATCCGCGCTGGTGACTACAGGAGGGCTGGACGGATGCCGCGCCAAGTCAGCCAGGTCCGCCGCCATCCGCGTCATCTTTCTGTGAAGCTCGACGAAGCGTTGCAAGGCGTCAACGCCCGGCTGGCCATCCCGACCGGGCAGGGGCATGTTCAGCCGCCAGACCTCGCCCCATGGCGATACCTGGGTTTCGACGCTTAGGGCCCCGTCCATTCCGCGGGCCCCGAGGGGCTCGCGATGCAGGAAGGCGTTTCGGTACTCACTCAGGTCAAACAGCCAACGGTCTGGACTGGTATCGACCCAGCCCCGGATCAGGCGTTCGACGATCGGTTCGCTGAACAAGTGGCGGCGGCTGGCGGTGTCCAGCCAGCCATGGAGCCAAGCCAAGCTGTTCTTCGACTGAGGTGCGCCGACGTGAATTCCAACTATGCGAGCGAGGTGGTCTCGCGCGGACGCCATTTCGGCAACCAGTGAATGGACCGCCAGGCGAAGGTCGGCAGTGGCGATATTGTCCCATCGACGGCCGACAGCCTGGCGTCGGGTAAGAGCTGCGGCAAACTGCGTTCCGTAGCCATCCGAGAGGTCTCTCAGGCGAATATCCGAGGCCGTCAGGCAAATAGAAACGTACCTTGCAAGCTGAGCGTACTCTCGATCGCCAGCGCGCTCAGCGTTGTGACCGATCGACGCCCATGTATCAGTCGGCTTGGCCCGCGCTCCCATGCCGACCAGAGGCCGCCAGATGCGCATCGGCAGATCCGGTTCCCCCAGAATGACTTCGTCTACCCCGAACAACTCGAGGCCGATCTGACGTGTGACCGACTGCAGCTGGTCGTCCGGGACGGGGCCGATCTCCCCCTCAGCGCCATCATCCCGACCGAGGGGGCCGAGGCCCCAGCCCCCTTCAACGCGCCGGCCCCTTAAACCTCCCGTCAGATGGAGGTATTCGACAGTGCGCATCCGTCCATAGGTGAAGCCGCCCAGTTGGCCGGGTATTTCCGCCATGCCCAGCCTTTGAACGGTGTCGTCCATTCATTTCCTCATGACGCCTCTGGCGGCGCCCGGTCGGTACAATCCCTCAAACTGTGGTCAAGCTAGGTCACCCTTGTAACGGGTGTCGAGGGAACGAACGCCGTTCGCATCGACCGGGATCGCCGATGGCTACGGTGCACCGCCTGTCAGGTCCCGCTTGCCGCCCCGGTCGATCACCGCCATCTCGGAATCCGGCAGGGGCGCTGCAGGGCCTTCGCCTCGTCCCACTCCCGCCCCCATCCAGACCTCTCGCCCCTTGGCTGTCGTCAGGATCACCGGCATGGCCTTGGGGTGGATGTCGCCGACGTCGTCGCCTGCGACGCGGGGCGTCAGCTGGCGATCGATACACTCAAGGCCGATCGGGCGCTGCAGGACCGGTGGCGGGCGAGCTGTTGCGGCCGCGCGTGGGCTGCCCCCTGGCAGCCGCTGGCCCGGGCCAGCTAGCACTCCTGCTGCTGCCGTGTGCTACTTCAGCTCCAGACTTGGAGCGACTCGCAGTTGAAGCGCCTTTCACAAAAGCACCGGCTCAGGCAGCTCCGCATCCAACGGCGGCGCGTGCGCCAGCGGTCTGCGAACGGTTACGTACGGGTGGAGCGCGATCGTGGTCGGCTTCTCGTGGGTTACCGCGTGCTCCAAGCGCCACGCGTGCTTCACACTGGCGACATGCATATGCCAGCATTGATCGCGTACCTCGACAAGGTCCACCGATTGGCGCTGGGCGGCAATCGTCGTGTTGTGGTTGACCTCAGCCAGTGCCAGTCAATTAATCCGACAGCGTGCTTGATGCTGACAGCCGAACTTCAGAGGTGCCTGATTTTGCGGCCCGGCTGCGTCACTGGTCTCGATCCCGAGAACCGGTTCGCTCAGTTCACCCTTGATGCGTTGGGCTTCTACAAGACCCTTGGCATGACACCGCCTCGAAGGACTAGCAGTCACGGCTTGGTCCTCCAGATCCAGTCAGGCGGACTTGACGATAAGGGTGATGCGATCGGCAATGTCGGACATCAAACGTTCCAAGTTGCCAAGATCGCGCGCCAAGCCTTCAAAGACGAAGTTTTCGCAGATCGCGTTCATGCTGCGCTGAATGAAGCGGCCGATAACTCCATCAATTGGGCCTATGATGACGAGTTGATCAACCCGAAGCGCTCGACCCGGCGGTGGTGGATCTGCGGATTTAGAGTGGACGGACAGGAGAAGGCCTTCTTCTTCGCTTATGATCAAGGTGCGGGAATTCCGAAAACTGCACCCAAGACATCACGTGAACGGATCAACCGTGCACTATTGCCCCTGCTGAACAGACTGGGCCTTCGAGCCGAGGATGCCGAAGATCACCATGTTCTCAGGGCGACCATCGACGAACAGCGGACTAGATCCGCACTCGAACAGCGCGGAAAGGGCCTAACGCGCATGATTGAATTGGTCGACGTAGCCGGCAATGGCGTGGTGCAAATTCTGAGCGGCCGCGCAGCGTACGTCTATAGTCGAGAAACCGAGGAGGACGGCCCCGTGGAAATTTCCGGTCCGCTTCCCTATAATGTACCTGGCACACTGGTGATGTGGAGTGTTCTCGCTCCTCATCCTGATCCTGAGGCGCAAGAGTCCTGATGACGAAACGAATTGAGCTCGCTCGAGAGTTCAGCCCATTTCCGTTCGGCCGCTATGCCAAGCATGGTTCCTACAGCGGTGAACGGTTTCGTACGGAGTTCCTATTGCCCGCCCTTGCGTCAGGCGAAACCGTGGAAGTCGTGCTGGATGGCGCGCGAGGCCTGAGCCCATCCTTCCTAGAGGAAGCTTTCGGCGGCCTCGTCCGGGCCGGCATTTCAGCGGCCGACCTCGCTCGTCGTTTGATCGTTGTGTCTGAACGAGATCCATCTCGAAAGACCGAGGTCGAACGCTATATCCGTGAACAAGGCGCTAGGTCGCTAGCTTAGTTGGGTGCTTTTCTCGGTGCCCTGCTCGGTGCGATAACCGGATTTCTCTCCGGCCTACTTTCGGAGAAGGCTCGCGGGCGGCTGAACGCCGTAAGGGCTGAGCTGCAGCGGCTTGATGATTTGCAGGATGCCATCGGAGGGGTTGGCTACGACCTTGCTGCAGGCCGACCCGTCAATCCATCTGCGCTCCAGCGAGTAGATGCCCTGCGAACGAGGCTCGGTCAAAATCTGCGTCGAGTAGGTTACTCGAGCATTCACTGGACCGCCTTGGAAGCAGGGCTGGAGGGAGTCCAGCAAGCTTGGTCGACAATCGAAGCTGCGGCTTTGGACCAAGAGCCTGCGACGCTCGCAGCGCTGAATGAGGCACGGGATGCCACCGAGCTGCTAAGGCGTCGCATCGATACCGCCTCTCGAACCTTTCTGATGTATCGGTTCATGGGCAGCCGCTAAACTCTAGGTGCGGCTTCCAGTGCGCCCTCGCCCTGTTCCGTACGTTGGTCGTTCCTCCGGCCGGTTCCGTGCGCAGGATCTCTGCGAAGGCATCCGCGTCCACCTCCTTGCCGTTGGCGCGCAGCTTGTCCGAGCGCTTAGAGGCGCTTTATCGAGACTGACGAGGGCGGCCCCGACGACTGGTCGGCAACGCGTCCGGACTCAGATCGAGTCTAAATGCCGCCGCCATGAACCACAGCCAGACCATTTCCGTTGCCGGCGGCGAGACAGCGTCACCCCACCCGACTCTCTCCAAGTCAGTGGTAATCGGGCCGAAGGTGCCTACCTGTTCCTCCGTCCTTATCCGGGACGGAGGAAACGAGAATGAAGCTATCAGACGGCGAGAAGCTGACCCTGTTCATGCTGGCCGACATCTATGAGCACCTTGGCTTGACCGAAGTCGACCCGGCTTTCGTAAGGGACTCCATCACTGACGGACACCCCTGGGCGCTGAAGGAAAAATACCACGGCATTTTCCACGATGACACGCCGGAGGAGACGGCCCGTCAGGTCGCCAGCATCCTCGGAATGTGGCGGGTGATCGAAGAATCGTACGCCCAGCTGGACCAAACGTCGAAGGACCGGCTGGCCGCCGAGGTCGAGCACTTCGGCAAGAACCCCAAGTTTCCAGGCTTCGACGGAAATGCGGGCGACGGCTTCTATTCGGCAGCAGAGTTCCTTGTGAAGGGTGATTTCGGCTGGGAGCACTTCCGCGGCCGGTCGCTGAATTCGCACGGGTCTGGTCCCACGGATGGGCAACTGCGCATGCTTGAGGTCTACCGGGAACGCGTCGGCAAGCTACATAGCGGCTACTTCGACGCGGATGATCTCGCGGCCATCCTGCGCGAACGGATCCACCCAGACCGTCGCTGACTCTTTGGCGGGCGCAGCGGGGTATTGTGGGCCGCGCGAACTTGTGGCGCTGTCCTAATGCGAAATCCGACCTGCGCGGATTTTTGATGCTGGCCGACTTGCCGGATCAAGCGGCGCAGAGCAAACAAGGTGGGCGTTACGGTGTAGCGACGTCGGAGGGGAGACGGCTTCGCGCTTGGACGGCATTGATGCCGCCTCTCCCTCCTGTTCGTCAGGCTGGCCGCATCACGCTAACCGGCCCTTCGATCGCTCAGGGCTTCTCAGCCCTTCTTGCGACCCGGCTTCACCGTTTCGACCACGTGGGTCTTCGGCTTCTGCTGGGCCACACGGACCGGCGTGAACCGACCCGTTCCGGCGTTGCGTCCGATCTTCATCGTCGACAACTCCCTTACGAAGGCGCTCCAAAAACGGCCGCAGTCGCACGGGGCCCGGGTGACCCCGAGCGCCGCCACTATGGCGCTGATTCGGGCCCGGTGGATGGTCGGCAACCTGACTCTTCACAGCATACTACGCTTCCTGGGGATGGAAGGCCGATCGCAGGCTTCTGACACGATTGGTGCAGCGTTGCCTCAGTCAGGTCTGCCGTCGCGATCTCCAGGAGGTTGTCAATCGTTACGTCAAAATATATGACGCTATAACCGTCGTTCAGGAACCGTCATGATTACGATCCACGCTTGTCGAGCTGCCCGGGGGCTGTTGGGCTGGTCGTTGCAGGATCTGGCGGCCCGAACGGGCATCTCATACGAGAGCCTTTCGCGGTTCGAGAATGGCCGGCCGGTCAGGGATTCCACCGCCGCCAAGATCGTCGCCGCCTTTGAGGCCGAGGGTGTCGAGCTGATCGCCGATGAGGAACGGACGGGCGCGGTCCTGGTCTTCGCCCGCCGGAAGCCACAGTGAACGGGCCTGACTTCATCACCGCTGACGGCCAGACGCTCTTGCTGGCCTGGCAACGGTTGAGGCCGGCGGCTGAAGTGGTCGCCGCCATCCCTGCGCCGGGTGAACTGGAGCTGCCCCGGGATGCCGCCGCCGGCGGGTCGACCGTTTCCGACGACTTCACCGTCGGGGAAGGCTTTGACCGCCGCCGACTTCGCAAGCGACCGTCGACCGATTCAGCCAAACGCCCGCGCCTGTTTGTTGCCAGTGGGGAGGTCAAGACTGACCCATCCTTCCTATTTGGCGGTCGTTCGATCGACAGTATGGGCGGAGACCAGCCCGTCAGCGCGGATGACGAGGATGAAAGGGTGATCCGATCCCTGCCGCTGGATCGGCCCTGGCTCGCCACGGAACTGGCCCGCTTCGAACGCTTGGCCTGCGAAATTCTCGAGGCGCACGCCTATCCAGTTGGGGTCGACTGGCCGCTCTGGCGCGTGATCGGCGACGATCTCTGCTGGGCTGACCGGCCGATGGTGGTCGGGCGGCTTGAGGGAGAGGCCAAGAAAGTCTCCCTCATGGATATGGGCAGTCTGGCGCTGGAGATCGGCCCGCTGGCGGCGCGCTGGCCCGGCGGGTCACCCTTCCGGTGGGCCCTGACGGTTTACCGTCTCGCTCGGCACTATCGTCGGACCATGGCTGAGCTGGTGGCGGCCGGCTGTCCGGCCGCGCCGCTCGAGGCGATCTTTCAGGCCGCGTTTGAGTTGGGATCCGCCATGACGGAGGACACCTTCCGCCGCCTGTATGACGGCGAATTGAGGGGTGGCCATGTCATCAAACAGGCCCAAAGCCGGGCTGGTCAGACCCGAGGTCAACAGGTCAGGGCAGAGATGATGGACCTCTGGGGTACGGAGGGACTCCAGGTGGCGAAGGAGTGCCGCGTTAGCGATCCGACCATCGGCAAACTCGGGATCGCCAAGGAGATCTTCAAACAGGTGATAGAGCCGAAGAGGGCGGTCGTGAAGGACGGGCTTCTTCCGACGGATGAGTCGAATATCTTGAGGATCATTCAGGGCTGGGAAGGCGACGACAAATGTGAGCTTCCCAAGAGGATTGTTCCTCCAAAGAAAGCCAGAAAAACATAGACGTCAACAGTCGGGCCGAAGCCTCGGTCCCGGTGCCGCAGGGCTCGCTATAGATGATACTAGCTCGATCTATAGATCGAGCTAGCTCTGCGGCTCATCACGCCGCCGAAACTGGGGGATGTCTCATCCACGCCTGTCGATGCCTCCCGCATCCAGAGCGCGATGGAGAGAAACCTTGACCCCCGATACCCCCAGACTGCTTTCAACCTCGGCGGCGGCCGAACACCTCGGCCTTAGCGCGGCCTACCTGATGAAACTCAGGGTTCACGGCGGCGGTCCGTCGTTCGTGAAGATGGGAGCTCGCGTCTCCTATGATCCGGCGGATCTCGCCGCCTGGGTCGAGTCGAACAAGCGCCGCTCCACCTCGGATCAGGGAGCGACTTCGTGACCCGGCGGGCTCTCCCTGACACGGATGCGAACGGCGTGCGCATCGATGTCCCGACCGCGACCGTTGCGCTTGCGACGGCCGAGGATCAGCTGGCGTCCCTTCGCCTCCATCATCAACAGGCCGAGGCCGACTACGCCGCCGCCGAAACGGCGCTGAAGGCGGCCGGCGTTCAAATGGCAGGCGATCACCCCGGCGCTGCCGAAGCCTATGAAGCGGCCACGGCGGCGCTGACCCAGGTCAAGGCTCGCCTGGATGGCTTCAGTGAGTCCGTCATTCCCGATGCCGAGGCCGCCGTCGCCGACGCCGAAGGCCAGTTGCTTGAGGCCACGCGTGCCTATGCGGCAGATGTCGCCGAAGCCGAATGCGCCGCCGCTGCCGCCCGCCTCGAGGTGGAATATCCGGAGCTGGTCGCGCGGTTTGAAGATCTGAAGGCGACTGTGGCCGCCGCCGATCACAAGCGGATGCTGGCCAACCAGGCGCTCCCGATCGGGCGCACGGAGATGGCTCCGATCGAATACCGGGTGCGAGACATTCCAGCGTCGGCCGGCGGCATTGTGGCCGAAGAGGTTGTCAGCGTCTGGTGTTACGCCGGGACGCTGAATCCGGTGCCGGAGAGCCGACTGGAAGACATCGTTGCAACCGGTCGAGACCGAGCTTCTGGTGAAAGCCACCACGTCCTTCCGTCTCGGTCATCTCGCGGCGGACCTGGCCACCGGGTCGAATATCGCCGGGTGAAGCGGCTGACCCTCGGGGACCCGTCGCCAGCGGTCCGAAGCGCCCGACTGGCAAATCTCGTCCTGCCTCCGTTGCGGCCGGAAGGTGGGAGCAAAAGCCTTCGGACAGAACTGGTGGAGATCGCCGCGTGCGACGACGCCTAGCAAACACGCCCCTGCCCGTGGCGGAGGATCCGGTGGAGCTCTGGGCCTATGTCGATACCGGCGAGCCCGTGGCGACCAAGCGGCGCGGGGGCAGGGTGGAGACCCTGCCCGACGGCAGCCACATCTTCAGCGAGCCCGATCGGCCCGGCCGGCGGGGTATCACGGCGATAGTCGAGATCCGACCCTTTCGGCGGATCCTCTACCTGGTGGCGCAGGGCGATCGGGTCGTGTGCTTCCGTAGGGACGTACCTCGGTGACCGGTTCGGCTCGCATCGACTTCGGCCGCGTCAACTCCGCCGCACTGCGCAACGCCGACGCCGTCGTCCGGGGGTTACTCCCGGACGGTCGGCGGGACGGGGCAGAATGGGTCGCTCGTAACCCCCGCCGCCCAGACCGTCGCCTCGGCAGCTTCAAGGTCAATCTGGTGACCGGGAAATGGGGCGACTTCGCTCGCGATGATCGCGGTGGGGACCTGGTGAGCCTCGCCGCTTTCGTCGCCAATCTTGGCCAGCGTGAAGCGGCCATTCGCCTGGCCGAGAGCCTTGGCGTCAACCCATACACATAGGCGTCCAATGCGACCCAGACTGAATTTCTCGCCCCGGCAGTCCAGGGCGGCCCGGGCGCTCCTGGGCATCGGCGTCGAACGCCTGGCGGAGCTGGCCGGGCTCGAGCCTGAGGCTGTCGAGCTGTTCGAGGCGGGCGAGGGTGAGCTGGCCGCCCGGGAGCACGAAGCGTTGTGCAACGCGATCTATGGCGGCGGCTGGGGGGTCATCGCCATTCAGGAGTGCGATGGCGGCGAGGGCGTTCGCTTCGCCAGGCCGCGCGCCATGGCGACGAAGCTGTTCGACCGGCTGGGTCATCGGCCGGCTGTCCCGGCAGGGGAAGGGCGCGCCCGTGGCGATTGGTGATGATCCGTTCTCGCGTGTGAAGGCCGAGGCCCAAGCGGCCGGCGGTGATCCGAACGGCGATCGCATTGGAGCGGCAGGATTTGGCGCAACCGTTCTGGTCGCACCCAAGGACGCGCCTGCAGCGCCTGAAAAGCACGGCCGCAAGGGTAAGCCCTCTCAACGGTGGGCCTATCTCGACACCGCCGGAAACCCGATCGGCTTCGCTTGTCGTTTCGATGCCGAGCACGGCAAGGAAGTCCTGCCGTTGACGCTTTGGCGGGAAGGTCAGGAGCTCCGGTGGCATTGGAAGGCCTTCTCAGATCCTCGGCCGCTGTATGGCCTGGATCGGCTGGCGCGAGATCTCGGGGCTCCCGTCCTGGTGGTCGAGGGCGAGAAGACTGCTGACGCCGCCCAGCTGCTGTTTCCAGCGTTTGCCGTCGTCACCTGGCCGGGCGGCTCAAAGGCCACGGCGAAGGTCGATTGGTCCCCGCTGTTGGGCCGTGACGTGGTCATGTTCCCCGACGCCGATGGGCCGGGTCGGAAGGCCGCTGAAGATGTCAGGCGTCGAGCGAGCGCAGCCGGCGCCGCGACCGTCGCCGTGGTCGATATCCCGACATTCGTCGCGGACGGATGGGATCTGGCTGACGGATGGGAGCCAGGGTTCGGGCTCGCTGAGGCAACGGCGGCGATCGAGGCGGCGAAGATCTCCGGCGTCGCCGGCGGCATTGAACTGCCTTACGGCTACAAGCTGGACGCCGATGGTCTGTGGAGCGAGAACCCGGGCAAGGATGGCCAGAAGACCTACACTCACCTTTCCGACGCCTTCGAAGTCGTTGGTGAGGCGCGAGATCCGGACGGCGGCGGCTGGGCCGTGGTGGTGCGGTTCAAGGACCGCGACGGCCGCGAGAAGACGGAGATCGTCCCCCGCGGTGCCTTGTGTTCGGAGCCGGGATCTATCCGCGCCCGACTCGCAAGCGAGGGCCTGTTCATTCACCCCGCCAAGGGCCGATCCGACCGCTTCACCGCCTTTCTGGCCGAAGTGAAATGCAGTCGCCGCCTCACGCTGGTCAACGCGACCGGCTGGGCTCCTGGCGATCGTTTCGTTCTGCCGTCCCGGGTAGTGGGCCCGCCGGGGTCAGAGCCGGTGATGTTCACCGGTGATGCCGGCGCGCTTCATTACAAGGCCGCCGGCAGTCTGGCCGAATGGCAGGAATTGATCGCGGCTCGGGCCACGGGCAACAGCCTGTTGCTGCTGGCCCTGTCGATCGGCTTCGCCGGGCCGTTGCTCCGCCCCTTGGGCCTCGAGGGTGGCGGCTTCCACTTCCGGGGCGGATCCTCGAGCGGAAAGACGACGCTGGGGCTCGCGGCCGGATCCATCTGGGGCGGCGGCGGGCCCCTCGGGGCGGCTCACTCCTGGCGCGCGACGGCGAACGCGCTCGAGATGATCGCCTACGGCCATTCCGAAACGCTCCTGGTCCTCGACGAACTCGCTCTGGTCGCTCCGGAGGAAGCCGGCCAGGCCGCCTATGCCCTGGCGACCGGGCAGGGCAAGGCGAGGTCGAAAACAGATGGCCAGCTACGCAAGCGGTCGGAGTGGCGCGCGATCATGCTGTCCACGGGCGAGATCGGGTTGGCCGACCATATCCGCGCCAGCCGGCGGGGGGATCGGGCGATGGCGGGTCAGGAGCTCCGCCTTTTGGACATCGCGGCCGATGGCGGAAAGGGCATGGGCGTGTGGGAAACCCTGCACGGTCTGGAAGGGGCGGCGCAGCTGTCTGACGCCACGAAGGCCGCCACCACACGCCACTACGGCCACGCCGGGCCGGCGTTCGTTGAGCGCTTCGTGGCCGATGCGGCGGACGCGAAGGCAATGGCCGCTGAGATCATGCGCGGCTTCATGGAAATGGCTAAGCAGCCGGAGGATCACGGCCAGGTGCACCGCGCCGCCCTTCGCTTCGCGCTGGTCGCCGCCGCTGGCGAGATGGCCGCCGCGTTCGGCATCGTCCCGTGGGACGAAGGGGAGGCTTCTGGGGCTGCCTTGACGCTCTTCAACCGGTGGGCCACCGCGTTCGGACGTTCCGCGCCGCGGGAGGAGCGCGACGTTCTGAAGACCCTGAGGGGCGCGCTCGAGCAACATCAGGCGCGGTTCGGTAATCTGGCCGAGGATAAGGGCTTGGAATGGGAAGAGCCCGTCAGCGATCGGGCAGGGGAAGCGCGGGCCATGTCGACCTTGGGTCTGCGCCACGTCACGGGACCGAGCACCTTCTACCTGGTGCACGAAAACGGTTGGGCCGAGATCTTTCGCGGATACGATCTCCGCTTCGCCGCTCAAACCATCTGTGACGCCGGTTTCCTCGAGCGTGGCGACGGGCGCCATCTGAAGAAACAAAAGAAGGTGGGCGGCCAGAACCGTCGGTTCTACTGGATCAAGGCGGAGCTGCTCGAGGCCGACCTTGACGACTGAGACTCTCGCTTCGGCGATCCGGAAGGCTCGCCAGCGATGGTCCGATCCGCAGTCCCCACCGCGGGGCGGGTGGGAACCCACCCCGCCGGAGGTGGGGACCGGAAATCAGATTGTTCGCCCGAGGGTTAACGGCTCCGTCCCCACAGTTCCCACAGTCCCCACCTCTCAGGAGAAGGGTCAGGCGTTGCGAACGGCGTGCGCACACGTCGCGGCCTGGTATGAGTGGAGCGAGCGGGCCGCGATTCTAGAGTTTGAGGGCGGCTTGGATCGTCGATCTGCGGAGCGATTGGCTAGTTTCACAAGGTCGAGATCCTAGGTGGTGAACCCCACCCAGTTTCCAGAGAGGTCGTAACGCAGAAAAACCTGGTCGCGAGCGTGCACCAAGAACCCGGTCCAATTGTTGCTCGGGTCGAACAGATTGAAAAAGTCCGGCCGGGCTGCGATCGCCGTACCGCCGAATTCGTTCCCAGCATCGTACAACAGCCAGAATTCGGGCCGCGCCTGGACGAAGTGGCCATCGACCCCACCCGTGTTCCCGAAGAGGTAGAGGCCCGGGATGCTCGAGATCAGGAGCGGATTGATCGATGCAGTACGAACAGGGTTGATGCTCGCCGTGCGAAGCGGGTTGATGCTGGCGGTCCGAAGATAGTTGATCGATGCCGTCCGCAAGGGATTGATGCTCGCCGTGCGAAGGGGATTGATACTCGCCGTCTGGAGCGGATTGATACTCGCGGTCCGGAGCGGATTAATGCTCGCCGTTCGCAGAGGATTGATGCTCGCTGTTCGCAGTGGGTTGATGCTTGCGGTCAGCAGCGGATTTCTTGAGGCCGGGAGTTTCATCGGAAGATCCCCATCTCGGTCACGGTGCTGGAAATGTGCTGTAACGGGAAAACGGGATCGCCCGGGTCGCGATCCTAACTCTTTGAAAAGACTGGCGCACCCGAGAGGATTCGAACCTCTGACCCCTGCCTTCGGAGGGCAGTACTCTATCCAGCTGAGCTACGGGTGCGTTCCGGGCCCGGTCCCTAAGGCAATCCATTCGCCTTGGAAAGGGGCCGCCGTCGTCGGCCGACTGTACCGCATTTCCTTTCGAGTTCCGGTTTCAGGGCAGATGCTTCTTTTCGGGGCTCGCCCCGATGCCCTGGGCCAGCTCGATTTTCAGCCGACGATCCGGGTTAGGTCACACCACTGTACACCCCAGATGCTCGCGCCGCTCTGGCCAGGGACAACACTGCGGGAGATAGAAACAATGCCGCCGGACGGCATCGTCACCACGAAAATCATGTGGCCCTCCACCAGCGGAACTTCTCCGCCGACATTGGTATTCGGCGTCGCCTCGGAGCCTGCAACATATTTGAACTTCGTCCCTGGCGACGATGAAATCGCACAGTCAATCAGTGTGAGTCCGGTCGGCCAGTACGGCGCATAGATGTCCAGCCAGCCGTTCGACTGAAGGAAGACGGCCATGTTGGACCGCGAATCCACCTGGGCGGGATTGTTGAATGCGAGAGCGGCGCTGTTGGCCCCTGTTGGCGCGTTGACGGCCAGACGAATGGTCTGGGCAAGAGCAGGGGGCGTATTCGATCCAGTGAGTTGCTGGACCGCCAGAGCGCGTGCAGCCGGGCTGAGTGGGGCGGCACCGCTTGGCGTGATGGTGGGCACGCGAACGGGGGCGGCCTGGGGCTGCGCCGGTGGCTGGACCGTGAGTCGGCTCAACGATTGCGGACCGGGAGCCTGCGGGGCAGCGGGCGACCGGCCCACGCTCTGCGCGGATGCCGACGAGGCGACAAACGCCAGCGCAACCAAGAGCAGCAGTCGATTTCGCATGTCTTCCTCCTTCGGGACCCGAAAACCTATCCACGCCCCTCCCGGGCCCGCAAGAAGAAAAACACCGTTCTTCGGGAATGGTTTGCGATGGTGTGTGACGCGACTAGGGTGCCCGGATTCCTTTTTCCGGAGACCGCCATGCGCGCCCTGCTCCTGTCGATGTTCGTAATGCTCGGGGCCTGTGCCACCGCGCCGGACGATGTGACCACCGGCCAACCGGGCGTCGCGCCGGACAGCCTCGACGCCATTGCCGAATCCTACGTCATGCTGATCCTGGACATCG
>CAZFQC010000020.1:0-20637 GCA_964520795.1 uncultured Brevundimonas sp. | reverse complement strand
TCGTCGACAACATCTTCCGCTTCACGCAAGCCGGTTCGGAAGTGTCGGCGCTGCTGGGCCGCATCCCCTCGGCCGTGGGCTATCAGCCGACCCTGGCCACCGAGATGGGCAACCTGCAGGAGCGGATCACCTCGACCAAGAAGGGCTCGATCACCTCGGTCCAGGCCATCTACGTTCCCGCCGACGACCTGACCGACCCGGCGCCCGCCGCCTCCTTCGCCCACCTGGACGCGACCACGGTTCTGAACCGCGACATCGCCGCCCAGGCCATCTTCCCGGCCGTGGATCCGCTGGACTCGACCTCGCGGATCATGGACCCGCTGGTCATCGGCGAGGAGCACTACCGCGTTGCCCGTTCGGTCCAGGAGGTCCTGCAGCAGTACAAGGCGCTGAAGGACATCATCGCCATCCTGGGCATGGATGAGCTGTCGGAAGAGGACAAGCTGATCGTCTCGCGCGCCCGCAAGATCAGCCGCTTCCTGTCGCAGCCCTTCTTCGTGGCCGAGCAGTTCACCAACTCGCCGGGCAAATTCGTCTCGCTGGAAGACACGATCCGCTCGTTCAAGGGCATCGTCGCCGGCGAATACGACCACCTTCCGGAAGCCGCCTTCTACATGGTCGGCCCCATCGAGGAAGCCGTCGAGAAGGCCCAGAAGCTCGCCGCCGAGGCGGCCTGATCCATGGCCGGCAAGCTGCAGTTCTCGCTGGTGTCGCCTGAGCGCGAGGTCTTCAACGGCCTCGTCGACCAGGTCGACGCGCCGGGCGTCGAGGGCGATTTCGGCGTTCTCGCCGACCACGCGCCCTTCATGACGGCCCTGCGCGAAGGCGTGGTCACGGTCATCGACGGCGGCTCGCGCCGCCAGTTCGACGTCCACGGCGGCTTCGCCGACGTGACCCCCGCCGGCCTGACCATCCTGGCCGAACAGGCCTCGGAAGTGACGGCGGGCTGATGACCCTGCCCGACGCCCTCGGCGTCGTCGGCGTCCTCTGCATCCTGACCGCCTATGCCGGCGCGACCAGCGGCAGGCTGGACGCCCGGCGAGCGCCCGCCCTGCTGCTCAATCTGGCCGGCGCCCTGCTGATCCTGGTGTCACTGTATTTCGACTTCAACCTGTCAGCGGTGCTGATGGAAGGTGCCTGGGCGCTGGTGGCGGTCTACGGTCTGGTCCAGCTGGTCCTTGGCCGGAACCGCGCGGCGGACTAGCCTGCCGGACCTGACCGGGAGCCCGTCATGCTCGAACTCCGTCCCAACTGCGAATGCTGCGATCGTAATCTGCCCTTCGACAGCACCGAGGCGCGGATCTGCACCTTTGAATGCACCTTCTGCGCCGATTGCGTGGACGGCGTCCTGAAGGGCGTCTGCCCCAACTGCGGCGGTGAATTCAGCGCAAGGCCGATCCGGCCTGCGCGTCTGATGGCGAAATATCCCGCGTCTCAAAGCCGCGTCATACGGCCCGACGCGTGCGGCGGCCCGGGGTGACGTAAGGACGGTTTTCGCCTTGGCGAATGGTAGAGCTTCTGACTAGGTTTCACCGTCAGTCAGGAAGGAGCCAGGTCATGCAGATCGCGTTTGTTGTTATCCCCGGTCTTGCCCTCGCGGCGTCCATGCCCGCCCCCGGCCTCGCCCAGACCAGTAACGCGACCCCGGCCGAGGCCTTTGCCTATGCGGTCGAAAAGGTCTGTGCGCCGAACGCCATGGGCCATCTGTCGCTCCGGTCGCCGACGCCGGCCCTGGACGCGCTCAAGGTCATGCTGGTTGATGGCGGGACGGACCCCGATGTCCGGGGTGCCTTCCACGACATGCCTGTGACCATCGACTACGGTGCCGTCAGCTCGGCGTCCGGCCAGATCGTGATCGGCGCCGATGAGGCCGGAAGCTGCCGGGTGGCGGCCATCCATGTTTCGGGCGAGGACGTCGCGGCGATCCAGGCGGCCATGCGCGCCCACGCCGGAAACTGGAACCCGATCGCCAATGACGCCGACGCCGGCCAGACGACCTACGCAGGAACCCTGGAGAACGAATCCGTGATGGTGGAGGTGACCATGCCGCCCGCCGGATCCCACTGGGGCGCCGCGGGCATCATGATCACGGTGATGAACCCGGCCGCCCCCGGCTGAGCCCGAACGCGGGAGCTAGACAACCAGGGCCGCAAAAGCCTGGACGACCTGCTCATAGGATGCGCGCTTGAACGGCACGATCAACTCGGGCGCCTCCGAAAGCGCGCCCCAGCGCCAGGCGTCAAACTCGATCTCGTCATGGGCCTCGAGGTCGATCTCGGACTCCTCGCCGGTGAAGCGGAAGGCGAACCACTGCTGCTTCTGACCGGCCCAGCCCCGGGCCTGTTTCGACCCGCCATAGCCGGGCGGGAAGTCATAGGCGATCCACTCTTCGGTGCGGGCGATCAGCCTGGCCGAGACCACGCCGGTCTCCTCGGCCAGTTCGCGGCGGGCGGCGGTCTCGAGGTCCTCGCCCTCATCGACCCCGCCCTGCGGAAACTGCCAATTGTGGGGGCCCTCCGTCCCGGCGCGTCGCCCGTACCAGACGCGCCCGTCCGGATGGAACAGCACGACGCCGACGTTGGGGCGGTAGCGGGAGAGGTCAGTCATGGGGAGGAGTGGCTAGTGGCTAGTGGCTAGAGGTTAGTGATGAGTGATTGCAGTGTCACCGGCTGTGGAATTGCGGCGCGATGCCCGCAACCATGCCGCTGGTGGCCAGCCACTGGCCACTAACCACTAATCACTCGCCCGGCGCTACCTTCCCGGCCGCTGCGTCATCGCGCTTGCCGGGGCCAGCTGCAGGCCGCGGGCGTCCATGTCGGCGGTCCAGCGGGCCACGGCCTCGACCGTGACCGGATAGCTGAAGCCCGTGCCGAGCGCCTGGCCGTTGCCCTTGGCGAGGGCTTCCAGCGCATTCAGCTGGGCGACGATGGCGGTGGGGTTCTGTTCCTCGTCGATGATGCGGTTGGCGCTGGCCCGGGCCCAGGCACCGGGGCGGCGGCTCATCGAGCCGTCGTCGAGGAAGGCCACGCCGCGCTGGCGCAGAATGGTCAGGAAGGCGGTCATGCCGGCGTCCGATGCCGCGAACCGGTCGCCCATATAGTTGGTGACGCCGAAATAGCCGGTCGCCCGCCCCAGCAGCCAGTTCATCCGCGCCTGGATGTCGGCGGCCTGGCCCGAGGCCAGCAGGGTGTGGGGGCCGGGGTCGTTGTCGGGATAGCCCGACGGCTCCATCGGCATTTCCAGCATGACCTCATGGCCCTGGGCGCGGGCCAGGTCGATCCAGCCCTGCAGGCCCTCGGCATAGGGGACGAAGCTGAGGGTCACCTCCGCCGGCAGCCGCTCGATGGCGGCGCGGGTGGTCACGGCGTTGAGGCCGAGGCCGCCGACGATGATAGCGACCCGCGGGCGGCCGTTGGAGCGGAACGGACGGGCATAGGCCTGGGCCGGCACGCGGCCGTCGGTGGCGATGGTCGGCAGCGGCCCATTGGGCCCCGGCTGGCTCAGCCCGGCGATGGGGGCGGCGGGCAGGGGGCTGGCGGCGACGCGCGGGGCGGTCACCGGGGCACCGTTGCCGGAAACGGTGGCGCCGTTGGGCAGGGTGATCACGGCCTCGCCGTCCAGGGCCGGATCGACGCTGCCGCCGTCCGCGGCCAGGTCCTGCCACGAGCCATAGGCACCGATCGAGAAGGCCTCCAGACCGGTCGGGGCCGGGGCGGCCGCGACGGCCTCGCGCTTCAGGGCGGCGCGGGCGGATGGGGCGCCGGCGCGGGGATCCCCGAGCACGGTGATGAACAGGGCGGCGGCGCCCAGCAGCAGCAGACCCGCGCCGGCCACGGCGACGGGTGGCTTCATCAGGATGCGGCCGACAGGGGCGAAATTGGCACGCAACGACCGGCGCACCGGGGGCGCTCCGGCGGTGGTGGCGAGGACAGACTGGCGCTTGGCGAACATGGGCAGGACTGGACGCTCGAACGGGGGTCCGCGAAGCGGACTCCTTCAAGGCTCACAGTGGCGGGCGTCGGTTAAGAAAGCCTAACGCGCTGTTAGCCTTCGGCACCCCGTTCGGCAGTCAGTTCTCCGGCGCGGGCTCCGGCTCGGCCGCCGCCATGGCGGTGCCCGGCGGGGTCACCACAATGCCTTCGGGCGCAGCGGCGAGCTGGGCCAGCTGGCCGCCGGCGCGCAGCACGTCGAAGGCCCGTTCCAGCTGGTAATCCTTGTCCTCGGGCCAGGCTTCGCCGGGGGCCTCGTGCGGAGTGTGAGGCCCCTTGCGCTCGGCCCCGATGGAGGCGTCCAGCGCCGTGGCATAGGCCGCCTCGGAATAGATGAAGTTCGACCGCGACACGATGCGCGCCTCGGCCAGCGACCGGGACACTTCCAGATCCGGCTCGATGCCGATCTTCTGGATCGAGGCGCCCGAGGGGGTGAAATAGCGGGCCGTGGTGATCGACAGGGCCCCGTCGGCCCCGTTGCGCAGTGGAATGACCGTCTGGACCGACCCCTTGCCGAAGCTGGTCAGGCCCACGATCGTCGCGCGCTGGTGATCCTTCAGGGCGCCGGCGACGATCTCCGAGGCCGAGGCCGATCCATAGTTGATCAGCACCACCAGCGGCAGGCCGCCGGTCAGATCGCCGGGACGGGCACCGTAGCGCTGGATCTGGTCGGCCTTGCGCCCGCGCTGGCTGACGATCTCGCCGCGCTCGAGGAAGGCGTCCGAGACCGCGATGGCCGCGTCCAGCAGGCCGCCGCCGTTGTTGCGCAGGTCCAGCACATAGCCCTTGATGCGCGGGTTTTCCGCCTTCAGCCGGGCGATGGTCTCGCCCAGTTCGCGGCCGGTATTCTCGTTGAAGGTCGAGACGCGCAGATAGGCGAACTCGCCCTCGATGCGGCCGGTGACGGAGTCGATCCGGATCACCTCGCGCGTCAGGGTGACCTCGCGCGGCTCCTCGCCATCGCGCAGGAAGGTGACCTGGACCGAGGTGCCGACGGCACCGCGCAGCTTTTCGGAGACCTGGCTGACGGTCAGGCCTGCGGCGCTCTGGCCCTCGATGGAGGAGATGACGTCCCCGGCGTTGACGCCGGCGCGGGCGGCGGGGCCGCCGTCCATGGGCGAGATCACCTTCACGAGGCCGCCTTCGGCCTGGATGGTCAGCCCCACGCCCGAATAGGCGCCCGAGGTCCGTTCCTGCAGCTCGTCATAGCCGGCCGGCGGCAGATAGTTGGAGTGGGGGTCCAGCGCCCCCATCATGCCCTGCAGCGCCGCCTCGATCAGCTTCTTGTCGTCGACCGGGACGACATAGGCCTGTTCGACAATGCCCAGCACGTCCCCGAACAGGGCCAGCATGCGGAACGCCTCATTACGCGGCGTCTGGCCTGTGGCGGTCGCGGCACCGAGGCCCACCAGGGTCACGGCGGCGGCGCCGACCAGCAACAATTTACGCATCAGGTGTCTTTCAACGAACGGGAAGGCGGCTTTGGATCGAGGCAGTTACGGACCGACCGGCGACGAAAACGTGGCCGACCGGCGATTCCCGGATAAAATCAGCGTCATCGGCGGATGGGAAGCGGTTTCGCCGGAAGGGAGTGGCCACCAGCCACTAGCCACTAGCCACCAATCACCCGCCACTCACCTCAACCACGGCTCCGGATCGATCGGCCGCTCGTCGCGTCGCAGTTCGAATGCCGGTTCGCCGTCGGCGCCGGTCCGGCCCAGGGTCTGGCCGTCCGCGACCCGGTCCCCGGCCTCGACCGAGACCTCGTCCAGTCCGGAGATCACCGCGCGCCAGCCGGGCCCGAGGTCGAGGATTACGACCTGCCCCCAGCCGCTCAGCGGGCCGACGAAGGCCACCCGCGCCGCGGCCGGGGCGCGGACCTCGGCGCTGTCGGCGCGCCAGCTCCAGCCGCTGGATCCCTGGCCGAAGCGTCGCGACGGGACGCCCTCGACCGGCGCGGTCAGACGGCTGCGTCCGGCCGGCAGGCGCGTCGCGGCCGGCTCGGCCTCGCTCCCCGCGGGCGGGACGGCGGCCCCCAGTGAGCGCAGCCGGGCCTCCAGGACCCGGGCGGCCCGTTCAGCGCCTTCGGCCTCGGCCCTCAGCACCGCCTGAAGCCCGGTCTTGCGTGTGCCCAGGGCCTCGATCTCGGCCCGCCGGTCGCCGCGCGCGCTTTCCGTGGTGAACAGCTGCTCGCTGTTCAGGGCGCTGAGCCGGCGAACCCGCACCACCTCGGCCTGACGATCGGCCAGTCCCCGGGCCTGGGCCTGAAGCGCCGGCGCCATGGCCCGCATCAGTAGGGCGGCCCGCACGGTGTCCACCGCCTTGTCGGCGGGAATGAGCAGCGGCGGCGGCGGCCGGCGGCTCATCATCTGCAGGGCGGACAGCAGCCGACCCTGCCGGCCCCGCGCCCGGGACAGCTGCGCCACCAGCGTCGCCTCGCGGGCGCTGAGCTCACGCAACCGCGCCCGCTGTCCGGCGATCACGGCGTCGTCCTGCCCGACTGCGGCGCGCAGTTCGGTCAGCTGGGCTTCAAGGCGGGCGATCTCGCGGGCGGCCTCGGCAGCTTCGGCCCGCAGGCGCAGGGCGCGGGCGCGTTCGTCACGGAACTCGGCCTGCAGCCGGTTGACCTCGCCCGTCGGAGTCTGACGCGCGATCGCCGCCATGGGCAGGGCGAACAGGCTCAGGCAAAGGATCAGGACGGGGGCGCGCATCAATCCCGATGATAGGGTGATCCGGCCAGAATGGTCACGGCGCGATACAGCTGTTCCGCCAGCATGGCTCGCGCCAGGGCATGCGGCCAGGTCTGGGGCCCGAAGGCCAGGGTCGATCCGGCCGCCGCGCGCACGCTCTCGTCCAGCCCGTCGGCCCCGCCGATGGCGAAGGCCAGTCGCCGCTCCCCGCGATCCCGCAACAGGGCGATATGGTCGGCGAAGGCGCGGCTGGAGAAGGTCCTGCCGCGTTCGTCGCAGGCGATCAGATGCGCGCCCTCGGCGGCCTTGAGGATCAGCTCGGCTTCCGGCGTCTTGCCCGGCTTGCGGGGCTCGAGATCCACCAGCTCCAGCGGACCCAAACCCAGCGCCCGGCCGGCCAGGGTGGCGCGCTCGGCGTAGTCGGCCGCCAGCACGGCCTCGGGTCCCCGCCCCGGCCTGCCGATGGCGATGACGGCCAGCCTCATCGGTTCAGGGGATCAGGCGCGGGCGTCGATGCGGTGGCCGCTCTCGACCGACCAGATCTTCTCGATGTTGTAGAAGGCGCGCACTTCCGGGCGGAAAAGGTGGACGATGACGTCCCCCGCATCCAGCAGCACCCAGTCGCAGTGCGGCAGGCCCGAGACCTTGACCTTGCCCAGACCGGTTTCCTTCAGCGTGCGCTGAAGGTGGTCGGCCAGGGCACCGACGTGACGGTGCGACCGCCCGGAGGCGATGATCATGGTGTCGGCCATCGGGCTTTTGCCCTTCAGGTCAATGAGGACGATGTCCTGGGCCTTGTCGTCGTCAAGACGCGACAGAATGGCCGTTTCCAGAGCGGTGGAGCCGACGGGAAGTGGAGCCTGCGGACCGTCAGTGTGGATGGAGTCGAATTCGTCCATCTCGTGCGCCGTGTGGGCGGCGTCTTGCGCATCGTGCGCGGGCGAGGGGGTCAGCGGAGGGCTCCGGGGAGATTACTAAAGGCGCAGCCTATCACAAACGCGCAGCGGCGTCACGCGTCGCCCGCAGCGCGGTCGAGGTGCGGGGATTCAAAGGGGCCCGCAGATAGGTCCAGGCCGGTGCGGCCATGTCCGGCAGCAGCCGGGCCTCCCGTGACGAAATCCGCTGTCCGGCGAACCGGCTGGCCGCCGGCGCCGAGCGGCTCTCCAGCAGCGAACCCGGCCGGGCGATCACCGCCATGGGCATCATCCGCATGATGTCGGTCCAGCCGCGCCATCTGTGAAAACTGGCCAGATTGTCCGACCCCATCAGCCAGACGAAGCGCACGCCCGGGTGCCGTGCGGTCAGGGCGCGCAGGGTGTCGACGGTCCATCGGGTGCCGGCCCGGCTTTCGAAGTCCGAGACGATCATCGACGGCCCTGAGGCCGCCAGCGCTGCCGCCGCCCGGGCCGAGGCCATCCGCTCGGCCAGCGGCGCACTGTCGCGGGCGTCTTTCAGCGGGTTCTGCGGCGAGACCAGCCAGACCACCCGGTCAAGACCCAGCCGGCGCATCGCCGTCTCGGCCACATGGGCGTGGCCGTCATGCGCCGGATTGAAGGAGCCGCCGAACAGGCCGACCGCCATGCCCGGCGACAGGGCGAGCCCGTCGCGCAGGGCGCCGGGGCGTGGTCCCCTGGCTTTCGGTGCGGGTCCGGCGTGGAAGAAGGGCAAGACGGGCTCGCGGGGGCTTATGCTCACAAGGGAGCTAACACGCCGCCTTGCCGGTGTCGCCTGCGATCAGCGGCGGGATTTTTGTGCATGGGACCGAAAATCCTGACGCTCCGTGTCAGGTAAGGCGGCCCATCCTGCCGCACTCACAGGAGACGCCCATGACCCTTTCCCGCCCCCGTCGCCGTTCCGTCCTGCAGGCCGCCGCGGCGCTCGCCGCCGCCGGCGCTGTCCCCGCCTCGGCCAGGACGGCCACGCTGCCTGCGCGAGCCGGCGAGTTCGACTTTCTCTCCGGCGAATGGCGGATTGCGCACCGCCGCCTGAAGGCACCCGGCGACTGGGACGTGTTCGAGGGCGAGGCGACCTGCTGGAGCATCCTCGGCGGTGTCGCTCACGTCGAGGAGTTGCGGATCCCGGCGCGGGACTTCAGCGGCATGGGTCTGAGAACCCTCGACGCCGCCAATGGCGTCTGGCTCGACTACTGGATGAACGCGAAGGTCGGTGTGCCCGGTTCGGCGGGCACGCCGGGCCGGTTCGTCGACGGCGTCGGCAATTTCGATTCGCCGGATACGGAAGACGGCCAGCCGGTGATCTATCGCGGCTGCTGGGACCAGATCACCGCGACCGGCTGCCGCTGGCGCCAGGGCGTCTCGCGCGACGGCGGAACGACCTGGGACTGGGGCTGGATCATGGAATGGACGCGCGTCGTCTGAGCCCGGTCAGGGCCTGATCTGGCCCTCGCCCCGGATGACGTATTTGAAACTGGTCAGCTGCTCGGCACCGACCGGCCCGCGGGCGTGCAGCCGGTCGGTGGAGATGCCGATCTCGCCGCCGAAGCCGAACTCGCCGCCGTCGGCGAACTGGGTCGAGGCGTTGGCCAGCACGATCCCGGCGTCGACCTCGGCGAGGAAGCGTTCGATGGCGGCGGGATCGGCGGCCACGATGGCCTCCGTATGTCCCGAGCCGTAGCGTGTTATGTGATCGAGGGCCGCCTCGATCCCCTCGACGACCCGCACCGCCAGGATCGGTTGCAGATACTCGGTCGACCAGTCGGCCTCGTCGGCGGGCGTTGCGTCCGGGACGAGGGCGCGGGCGGCGCTGTCGCCGCGCAGCGCGCAACCCGCGGCGATCAGGTCGGCGGCGATCCGGGGCAGAAGGGCGTCCGCCACCGCCCGGTCGATCAGCAGGGTCTCGGCGGCACCGCACACCGAGACGCGCCGCATCTTGGCGTTCAGCACCACGGCCCGGGCCATGTCTGCATCGGCGCTGGCGTGGACATAGACGTGGTTGACCCCCTCCAGATGGCCCAGCACGGCGACGCGCGCCTCGCGCCGGACCCGTTCGACCAGCGACCGGCCGCCGCGCGGGATCAACAGGTTGATCGCTCCATCCAGACCGGTCAGCAGATGGCCGACGGCGGCGCGGTCGCGGCTGGCGACCATCTGCACGGTGTCGGCGCCCAGGCCCGCGGCCTCCAGCCCCTCGACCAGGGCGGCGTGTATGGCCAGGTTCGAGCGCTGACATTCCGAGCCGCCACGCAGGATCACGGCGTTCCCGGCGCGAACCGACAGGGCGGCGGCGTCGGCGGTCACGTTGGGCCGGCTCTCATAGATGATGGCCAGCACCCCGAGCGGGGTTCGCACGCGGGCGATGTCCAGTCCGTTGGCCGGCGTCCAGCGCGCCGTCTCGACGCCCACCGGATCGGCGATGTCGGCGATGGCGTCCAGCGCCCGGGCGACGCCCTCAAGCCGGACGGGATCGAGGGCCAGGCGGTCCATCATGGCGGCGGCCATGCCGCTGGACCGGGCGTCCTCCAGATCAGCGGTGTTGGCCGCGAGCACCTGTTTCGATCGCGCGCGCAACGCCTGCGCCATGCCATTGATGGCGCGGGTGCGCGTCTCCGCGCCGGCGAGCGCCAGGGTGCGGGCGGCGGCGCGGGCGCGGCGGCCCATGGCCAGCATCTCCAGCTCAAGCGTGTCGGTGGCGCTCATCGGCGCAACGCCAGATCGTCGGCATGGACCACCACCGGCCCGCCCTCATAGCCGAGTGCCGCGGCCAGATCGGTGGAGCGGACTCCGATGATCTTCGACAGGTCGCCGGCGTCATAGCGAACCATGCCGCGGGCGATCTCGGCACCGGAGTCGTCCAGAACCGCGACCGGATCCCCCTTGCCGAAGGCCCCGTTGGCGGACACCAGTCCGACGGCCAGCAGCGACTTGCCGTCCGCCAGGGCGCGGGCGCAGCCCGGATCGACCACCAGCTGGCCGCGCGGTGCCAGCGAACCGCCGATCCATTGTTTGTAGGCCGCCTGGACGGTGGTGGCGGCGTCTATGAGGGTGCTGCGCAACTCCGCGCCGAAGGTCTGGCCCGCCTCCATCGACCGCCCTGCGGCGATCAATGTGGCGCAGCCGGCGTCGGCGGCGATCCGGGCGGCCATCAGCTTGGTGGCCATGCCGCCGGTCCCCATCCCCGCCCCGGTGTTCGGGCCGGTCGCCATGTCCTCGATCTCCGGGGTCAGGATTTCGACATGGGGAATGTGGACTGCGTCGGGGTTGGCCCGCGGGTCGGCGGTGTAGAGGCCGTCGATGTCGGACAGCAGGATCAGCAGGTCGGCGCCGATCATCTGGGCCACGCGCGCGGCCAGCCGGTCGTTGTCGCCGTAGCGGATCTCGTCGGTGGCCACGGTGTCGTTCTCGTTGACGACCGGCACGACGCCCATGTCGAGCAGGGCCCCGACGGTGGCGCGCGCGTTCAGCCAGCGCCGTCGAGTTTCGGTGTCGTCACGCGTGAGCAGGATCTGGGCCGTAATCAGATTGTGGGGTTCGAAGGCCGAGGCCCAGGCCGCCATCAGCAGGGACTGCCCCACCGCCGCCGCCGCCTGTTTGCCTTCCAGCCCGGAGCCCCGCCGCCGGTCTCCCAGCCGCCGCGCGCCAAGGGCGACCGCGCCCGAGGAGACGACCAGGACCTGTTTTCCCTCTCCGATCCAGCCGGCGACGCGTCCGGCGAGGCCGTCCAGCCGCGCGTGATCCACGGCGCTGGTCCGGCCGTCGACCAGCAGGGACGAGCCGATCTTGAGCACGATGCGCCGCGCCTCGGCGATCGCCCGGACGGATCGGGACGCGCCGTCGGCCATCAGGGCTCCCAGCCGCCGGGGGTTTCCATGACGGTTTCGTCTTCCTCGGCCGGGGCGATCTCGCCACGGTCCCTGCGCACCTCGGTCCAGGCGGCGCGGAGCAGTTCGGTGACGCCCTCGCCCGAGACGCCGGACACCTGCATGGGCCGGCGCCCCGCGACGGCCTCGAGCTCGGCGGCCTTCTCCTCGCGCGCTTCGGGCGTCAGGGCATCGACCTTGTTCAGGGCCAGAACCTCGGCCTTCTCGGCGAGACCGGCACCGTAGGCCTCCAGCTCATTGCGGATGGTGGTGTAGGCTCCCGCGACATCGTCCTGGGTGCCGTCGATCAGATGGATCAGGCAGCCCGAGCGCTCGACGTGGCCGAGGAAGCGGGTGCCGAGACCGGCGCCTTCCGACGCCCCCTCGATCAGGCCGGGGATGTCGGCGATGACGAACCGCTCGGTCGGCGACAGGTCGACCACGCCGAGGTTGGGCACCAGGGTCGTGAACGGATAGTCGGCGATCTTGGGCCGCGCCGCCGAGGCTGCCGCCAGGAAGGTCGACTTGCCGGCGTTGGGCAGGCCCGCCAGGCCGACGTCGGCGATCAGTTTCAGCCGCAGCCAGATCCAGCGCTCCTGGCCCTCCTGGCCGGGGTTGGCATAGGCGGGGGCCTGGTTGGACGGGCCCTTGAAATGGACATTGCCCCAGCCGCCGTTGCCGCCCTTGAGCAGCATCTCGGTCTTGCCGGCATAGTCCATGTCCAGCAGGACGGTTTCCTTGTCGTCGTCCAGCACCTGAGTGCCGACCGGGACCTTCAGGATCACGTCCTCGCCCTTGGCCCCGTGCATCTGCCGGCCCATGCCATGGACGCCGGTCTGGGCCTTGAAATGCTGTTGGTAGCGGAAGTCGATCAGGGTGTTCAGGCCGTCCATGGCCGTGATCCAGACGTTGCCGCCATTGCCGCCGTCGCCGCCGTCCGGTCCGCCGTTCGGGATGAATTTCTCCCGCCGGAACGAGACGGCGCCCGCCCCGCCGTTGCCGGAGCGGATGTAGATCTTGGCCTGGTCGAGGAACTTCATCGCGGGATTTCTAAGTGGGCGCTAACGCTCGCGACGCGGTCGCTCGCTGCTTGAGCGCGGCTTATGCCCCAAGAGCACGGCGATTTACAGGCGAAGGCGGACTGTCGGCCTTAAACGGATCGTAAGCGTGGCCGGAACAGGATGTCCGGGAATGTTCATGGAGAGATCAGAATGATCTCGCTGGCCGCCGCTCCGACCCTGCCGCTTCCCGTCTGGCGCACGCCCCTCAAGGGTAAGTCCGCCTCCGCCGGGGAGGCGTCGCCGGGCTTCAGTCTACCGTCCCTGTCCGATTTACAGGACGCGCGAAAATCGATCCGGAAAGAGTTGGCGGCCAAGAAGGTCCAGGCCGTCCGCGAACGCCGCGACGCCCTGATGCTGCTGGTGAAGATCGACCCGAGGGCGGCGTTGAAGATGACCGCGGAACTGGCGAAAGAACTCAGGTCGGCGGTGAGGGACTATATCGAGGCCGGGGGCAGGAACGTCACCGACGGCGAGATGGCCATGATGCGCCGGGACGCCATGGACGCCCGCGAGTCGGCCGATGCGGCGCTGGACGACCTCCCCGCCGAGCCGTCGGAGGACGGCGTCGATGCCGGCGAGGTTCAGGCTGGGTCTGCTCCCGCAGTCGTTGATGCGGAGATGAAGCGGGCCCGGGCCGCCTATGCCGCCGCCTTCGGAGTCGCCGACGCGCGTGACGAGCGTGCGGATCGGGCCGAGGCCGTCTTCGGCGCGGCCGTGTCTGATCAGGGCTTCTTCCAGCAGGTAAAACAGGCGCTCGCCGAGCTGAAGGAGGCGCGCGAGAAGATCAAGGCCGACTGGGCCCACCCCGGGGCACCGGGCCGGGACGACTGGAAGGCCGCTGACAAGGAATTGGCCGAGCTCGAGAAGTCGATCGACATGGCCCCGACGGGGACGCCGGAGCTGGCGTCGACGGGCGCGTCGGTTCAGGCCTAGGCCCTCTCCCGCAAGGGGAAAGGGCCCGTTACCCTCAGCCCTTCGCCCAGACCCCGAACGGATCGCTCCACGACATGCCCAGGGCCTCGGCGACCGCCGGATAGGTCAGTTCGCCCTTCAGCACGTTCAGGCCGCGCGCCAGGTGCGGGTTCTTCTTCAGGGCTTCCAGACCGTGGTCGGCCAGGGCCAGACCGAACGGCAGGGTGGCGTTGTTCAGGGCTTCCGACGAGGTGCGCGGGGCCGCGCCCGGCATGTTGGCCACGCAGTAGTGGACGACGTTGTCGATGACATAGGTCGGGTCTTCGTGGGTGGTGGCGTGGCTGGTCTCGAAACAGCCACCCTGGTCGATGGCGACGTCGACCAGCACCGAACCGGGCTTCATCTGCTTCAGGTGTTCGCGCTTGATCAGCTTGGGGGCCTCGGCCCCGGGCACCAGAACGGCACCGATGATGACGTCCGCCTTGACCATCTCCTCCTCGATCGCGCCGATCGAGGAATAGCGGGTGATGACCCGGCCGTTGGTGACCTCGTCGATATAGGCCATGCGCGGGATGGAGCGTTCCAGCACCACGACCTCGGCGCCCAGGCCCATGGCCATGCGGGCCGAGTTCAGGCCGACGACGCCGCCGCCCAGCACCAGCACGCGGGCCGGGGCCACGCCCGGGACGCCGCAGAACAGCAGGCCCATGCCGCCGTTGTGCTTCAGCAGGGTCTCGGCGGCCGAGAAGACCGCGATCCGGCCAGCGACTTCCGACATCGGCGCCAGCAGCGGCAGGCCGCCCTGGGCATTGGTGACGGTCTCATAGGCCACGGCCGCGCATTTCGAGGCGATCAGGCCCCTGGTCTGCTCGGGATCGGGTGCCAGGTGCAGATAGGTGAACAGGATCTGGTCCTCGCGGAGCATTTCCCACTCGACCTTCTGCGGCTCCTTCACCTTCACGATCATGTCGTTCTCGGCGAAAATCGTCTTCGCATCGGCGACGATCCTGGCCCCGGCCTTCTTGTAGTCGGCGTCGGTGAAGCCCGCGCCCAGACCCGCGCCGGTCTCGATCGAGACCGTGTGGCCGTGGGCGACGTATTCGCGCACCGCCGTCGGCGTCAGGCCGATGCGGTGTTCGTTCTTCTTGATTTCCTTCGGGACGCCGACGCGCATGACCATTTCCTCTTCAGACGGGACGGGCCGATCTGCGGCGGCTCCGTTTCGGGCGGCAATCTAGCGGCGGTTTGACCGCAGGTTCCTGTTCTTTTCGTCGTGTGAACGCTGTAAACTCGCAGAACCTGCGAAGGAGTACGTCCTTGAAGACTGTTTCTGCTGTCGCCCTCGACGACACCGACCGCAAGATGATCCGCGCCCTGCAGGGCGACGGCCGGATGACCAACGCCGATCTGGCCCGGACGGTGAACCTGTCGGAAAGCGCCTGCCTGCGCCGGCTGCGCGCGCTGGAGGCCGCCGAGGTCATCAGCCGCTACGCCGCCATCATCAACGAACGCGCCGTCGGCCTGCCGATCAGTGTCTTTGTGACCGTGACCCTGTCGTCCCAGGCCGAGGCCTCCCTGACCGCCTTCGAGACCGCCATCTCGACGGTGCCGGAAGTGGTGGAATGCTATCTGATGACCGGTGGTTCGGACTACCTGTTGCGGCTGGTGGTGCGGGACGTCGACGACCTGGAACGCGTCCACTCCCGCGAACTGACCCGCATCCCCGGCGTGACCCGGGTCTCCTCCAGCGTGGCCATGCGCACGGTGGTCAAGCGGGGGGCCCTGCCGGTTTGACACAACCATTCGTTGCGCGGATACTGATCTGATGGGCTTCTCCGAAAAACCCGCCGTCTGGACCGATCGCGAGCCGACGCTCGACGAGGAAATCGGCGCGCTGGGTGATGAGGACATCTTCGACATGGCGAACCTGGGCGAAGACAGGACAGGCGTGCCGGGTGCCATCATGATCTCGACCGTCATGGGGGCCCATGGTCCGCGGGTGAAATATTACCTGAAGACCGGGCCCGGCCAGCCGAGCTTTTCCGTCGCGGTGGCCTCGGAGCCGCGCGTTCTCGCCAGCAGCATGGCGACCCGCGATCTCAATCGCAGGGCACCGCTGGTGATCGACTGGGTGACCCTGAATCACGAGGCGCTCGCCCGATTCTGGTGGGAGGGTGCGCACTGGATGAATGATGAGGTCCAGGACTTCATCGCGACGCTGAAAAAGGTCTGAACTCAGCCCTGCCGGACGCGCACCACACCGATCACCGCCACCACCAGCCAGATCGCGCCGATGACCAGCAGCAGATCCGCCACCGGCCGGCCGATGCCGTACAGCTGATAGTCCTGCCACCGGCCGACGGCGAACTCCGCCAGCCAGCCGGCCGCCGCGCCCACGATCAGCAGCGCGACCGGCCAGATCAGCGGCCTGAACCCGTGTCGCTTCACGCTGCTCCTCCGGGTCCGGTCAGATCGCGTCGAGATCACGCCCCCGGGTCTCTGGCAGCCAGATCAGGGCGACGACCGCGGCCAGGGCGGTGAAGGCAACCGAATACCAGAGGCCGAAATAGATGTTCCCCGACCAGGCCACGAGGGCGAAGCTGGCCGCCGGAAGCAGTCCCCCGACCCAGCCCGTGCCGATGTTGTAGGGCAGGCTCATCGCCGTATAGCGAACCCGCGTCGGGAACAGCTCGACCAGGGCGGCCGCCTGCGGTCCGTACAAGGCCGTGGCTGCGACGATGAAGATCATCAATATGCCGAACATGGCCCCGAGGTTCATCCGCGCCGGATCCGCCTTCGCCGGATAACCGGCCTCGACCAGCGCCGCCTTGATCCGGGTCTCGACATCGGTCCTCGTGGCCTTGACCGCGGCGGGGTCCAGCCCCTCGGCGCCCCTGGACGCCACCTCGACGGCGCCGATCCGGACCACCGCCGCCTGCCCGGGCGCGCCCGCGACATTGTCATAGGAGACGCCGGCGTTGGAGAGGGCGCTCTTGGCCAGGTCGCAGGCGCTGGCGAAGGCGGCCTTGCCGACGGGATCGAACTGCAGGGCGCAGGTGGCGGGATCCGCCACGACCGTGACCGGCGCAGAGGCCTGCGCCTCGGCCAGGGCCGGATTGGCGGCCTTCGTCAGGGCCTGGAAGCCGGGGAAGAAGGCGACCAGGGCCAGGATCATGCCGAACAGCATCACGGGCTTGCGCCCCACCTTGTCCGACAGCCAGGCGAAGAAGATGTACAGGGGCGCCGACGCCAGGGTCAGCCACAGCATCATCATGTCGACGGTGGCGACATCGACGCGCAGGAAGCGCTCCAGGAATGTCCGGCTGTAGAAATAGCCGCAATACCAGACGGCACCCTGGGCGATCATGATGCCGAACAGGGCGATCAGCACGAACCGGCCGTTCTTCCAGGTGCCGAAGGCTTCCCGGTACGGTGCCCGTCGCTGGCCTCCCTCGGCCTCCATCCGTTCATAGGCCGGGCTTTCGCTGAGCTTCAGCCGGATCCACAGGGAGATGATCAGCAGGAAGGCCGACAGCAGGAAGGGGATGCGCCAGCCCCATTCGTCGAAAGCCTCCGGGCCGACAATCATGCGCGTGGCCAGGATGACGCTGAGCGCGCCGATCAGCCCCATGGCCGCCGTGGTCTGGATCCAGCCGGTCAACAGGCCGCGCCGCTTCGGCGGCGAATGCTCGGCGACATAGATGGCGGCTCCGCCGTATTCGCCGCCGAGGGCGAAGCCCTGCAGCACCCGCATTGTCAGCAGCAGGATGGGCGCGGCGATGCCGATCTGGTCGTAATCGGGCAGCAGGCCAATGGCGACCGTCGCCGCCCCCATCAGCGATATCGTCACCAGAAAGGTCGTCTTCCGGCCGGTCTGGTCGCCGAACCAGCCGAACACCAGTGCGCCCAGCGGCCGCACCACAAAGCCGACACCGAAGGTCAGGAGGGCGAGGATATAGCCTGCGGTCTCGCCCACATCGGCATAGAAATGCCTGGCGATGACGGCGGTCAGTGAACCGAAGATGAAGAAGTCATACCATTCGAAGGCGGTGCCGGCGGACGAGGCCACCACCACCGTTCTCAGGCCGGCCTCAGGCCTGGTCTCCACGGCATCCGTCATCGATCGCCTCCCCGCGTCGTCACCGCGCCTCTGCGGACGCCTGCGTCCCGATGCTAGACGGCGTCGCCGGTCGCGCAAATAGCCCGCTGAAACTTGACCTCGCCGGGCCCGTCGATAGCCTCCGCCCGGGATCGGGGAGGACGGCCATGACGGATGGGATGACGGCAGATCGCCGGCTCGTGATGGCGCTGGTGGTGCTTCGCATCGCCATCGCCGGCCTACTGGCCGCCCACGGGTGGGCGCGGCTGCTTACGGGAGGCGTCGAGCCGTTCGGCGGCTGGCTGGACAGCCAGGGTCTTCCGTTCGGGCCAGTGATTGCCACGGCGGTGACGGCCCTTGAAATCGTCGGCACGCCGCTCCTGGCCCTCGGCCGCCGGGTGACCTGGCTCTGCCTCGCCTATATTGCCGTCTATGCGACGGGAATGGTGATGGTCCACCTGCCGGCGGGCTGGTTCGTCGTCGGCCTGGGCCGCAACGGCATGGAATACAGCGCCTTGCTGATCGTCTGTCTCGGCCTGCTGGCCTGGGTTCATGCCCCGCGCCGGCCGATGTCGGCCTGAAATCAGGATCCTGAAAGAGCGAAGGCCCGCCGGCGGGGGGATGCCAGCGGGCCTTCTTCAACCGAACCGCGCGTCGGGGGGGGAATCGCGGTCGGGAAGGGGGCTAGTTCTTCGCGTCTTCAGCCGCGCCCGTCACAGCCTGACCGGCGGCAGAGGCGTCACGCCCCACGCCTGAGACGGTGTTGCAGGCGGCGGTGGTCAGGGCGGCGGCGGCGGCGAAAAGAATGAAAATCCTGCGCATCGAAAAACTCCTTGAGGCCGGGGAGGTGGCGTCTGGCATATCAACGTCGCGGCGCGGTGGCGGTTCCAAGGTCTGAGGGATCGGTCGGCACGACCGCTTCCGGCGTGGCGAAGGTCATCCGGGCGATCGTTCCTCCGCCCTCGGCCGGGACCAGTTCCACCGATCCCCGGAGCTGTTTGGCGAAGGCGCCCATCAGGGTCCGGCCGACGCCGGCACGGAAGGTCTCGCTGACGCCGGGGCCGTCGTCCTGGACCTCCAGCACGCTGGTTTCGCCGCGCACGGAGAACCGCACCTTCAGGTCGCCGCCGCGTCCGACGAAGGCGTGCTTCTGGGCGTTGGTCACGGCCTCGACCAGCCAGAGCGCCAGCGGCGCCAGCTTGTCAGGATCGACCACCAGGGAATCTGCCTCGACCGAGGAGGTGACCAGCTGCCCGCGTCCGGTCTCGCTGGCGACCAGCTGTCCGACCAGCTCGGTCAGGAAGATGCGGGCGTCGGCGTAGCGCAGGTCGTCGCTCTGGTAGAGGGTGCGGTAGATCAGGGCGAGGGCCGAGATGCGCTGGCGCGTGTCGCCTACCGCCGCCTTGGAGGCCGGATCCGTCAGGGCCCTCTGCTGCATCGACAACAGCGAGGAGATGATCTGGAGATTGTTCTTCACCCGGTGGTGGATCTCGCGCATCAGCGCGTCCTTCTCCTCGAGGGAGGCGGTCAGGGCGGCGTCGCGGGTGACGATGGACTCCGCCAGTTCATCGAGGGTCCGCGCCAGCACCCGGATCTCGGCCGGGGCATTCATGGCCTGGACCGGGCGAACGGAAAACCGTCCCCGGGCATAGATGGCCGCGACCCGCTCCAGATAGGTCAGCCAGCGGATCACGATCCGTTCGCTGACCATCATCATGGCCGCGAAGGCGAGAAACCAGGCCAGGAGCGGCATCAGCAGGGCCCCGACCGGATTCAGCCGGGCCCAGGACAGCAGGCCCGGAGCCGGGGCCGAGAGCAGGGCGTAGACGTCGCGTCCCGCCAGGGCCGCACCGGCATAGACCCGATGCCGACCGTCGGCGGCGTCGGCCTCGAAAATGGCGGAGGCACCGGAGCGCGCGCGCTGGACCCACCCGGTCAGGGCCTCGTCTCCGGTCAGGGTGAAGGCCTCCAGATCGGTCGCGGTGAGCAGCCGCCCGTCTGAGTCGGTCAGGGCCGCCTGGGAGCCGGCAGGCAGGGAGGGATCACTCATGTCCGGCTGCAGGCTGGCCAGAGGGATCAGGGCCACCATGGCGCCGTCGAACCGGCCGAGCGGCCGCTCCAGCCGGATGGCCACGATCAATCCGGGAGGCTGGCCGGCGACAGCTGGAGCCCGCGCCAGAACCGTGCCTTCGCCCGCCCGCAGCCGTTCGAACCAGGGCGTCTGTCGCGCCTGGGCCAGCCAGGCCGGGGGTGATGCGCCGAGTCGGTCTGACGCGCAGCCTGTGGCGCCGGTGGCCGTCAGCCGCACCAGTCCGTCCAGATCCTCGAGCCGGTTGACCAGATCACTGAGCCGCGGCTCGCAGAAAACCTCGAGCGCTTCCGGGCGCAGGGCCATCAGCAATATGCCGGCGCTGTCCAGTCTCGCCCTGGCGCTGGCGGCGGTGCGCTCGGCGGCCAGCTGCAGATCCGAGCGACGCTCGGCGTCCTGGGCCCTGAAGGCCGACTGGGCCTGAAATCCGCCGAGGATCAGAAGCGGCAGAAGGGCGATGGCCAGCCACAGGCCGAGCCGGAAGCGGATGCCCTGGAATTTCGGAGGGCCGAGGCCCCGCCCGACACCCCTGACCAGCGCTCGCCCGAACTGGACCACCGCGTCAGCCTTGCCGGGCGCTGCTCAGCCGGTCCGCGGCCGCGAGGATCGAACGCATGGCATCCCCGGCGGCGCGACCGTCGCGGGCATAACCGCCCTTTTCCAACGTGGCCAGGAGGGCCTTGCGGGCGCGGGAGACCCGGCTCTTCACCGTGCCCACCGCGCACTGGCAGATAGCGGCGGCCTCTTCATAGGCAAAGCCGCCCGCACCGACGAGGATCAGTGCTTCGCGCTGTTCTTCCGGCAGGGTGCCCAGGGCCAGGCGCAGTTCGTCCAGCGCCACCGGGGATTCCGGATCGTCGACCGCCACCAGGGTCCGTTCGGCGGCTTCCTGGTCCAGTTGGGTCTGACGCCACGAGCGCCGCTTTTCGGAATAGAACTGGTTGCGCAGGATCATGAAGGTCCAGGCCTTCATATTGGTGC
>CAZFQC010000019.1:0-21945 GCA_964520795.1 uncultured Brevundimonas sp. | reverse complement strand
GGTGTAGAGCCCGCGCCCGATGAACCGCCGCCTCTCGATCGCGCCCATGATGGACGGTGTAGATCATTGATCTAATTCAGTTAGTTACGAGGCGCCGTGTGCAAAATTTGCACATGAATGTTCTCGTTCTTTTTTCTTTTCGTTCCCGCGCGGGCAGTCGATCCAGCCGCTCTCACTGCGATTTCGCGCGCAAATGAGCGCTTGAGGCCGCTCCCTGCACACCCCGGCCCCGACCGCTCGACGCGATCAGGCCTTGGATCGATAGTCCCGTCCCTCTCTGGATAAGCACGCCGAACGCAGGACGACATGATCAGACTCTCGCTGAATGTGGATGGTGACCTGCCGTCGCAACTGACAACCGCTCTTCGAGGACGGTGTATTGATCTGGGCTCGGACCAGGAGGATGGGCCTCATCCGTACACCGCTCTGGCCGCGTGCTGGCGAAAAGTCAGCGGTGCCGGCAGCCAGGCTCTGGTCGAACTTCACCGGCTGCAAGCGGAAGGACTGAACGGTCCGTTCGACGCCAAGCCCATGACCCAGGATCTCAAAGCGCTGATCTATTCAGCGACGGAGACCTTCGATTTCTATCACGCGGCCCTGCCCAAGCGGCTGGAGGTGAGCCGCCCCAAGAGCGAAGACCGTCTCATTCGAGACTACCGGTCCGGTGTGAAGCGATTGCGCGACCCCATCGCACTGATGTGCAATCGTATGAAGCATGACTATCGGGAGATCGTCGGCGGCCGGATCGTGTCGCAGCAGGCTGGCATGGCGACGTTTGTCTACCGGCTGAACACCGCCTACGGCGAGGTGCAGCGCGGCGACAGCGAAGTGCACGGTAAAGTCGGCTTCGCCTCGGTCGAACGCGCCTTGCATGAGATTCTGCACGGTCTCCTGCGCGCCGACCACAACGCCGCTCGGCTCATTGAGGCACTGGAGGACAACCAGGAGCGCGCCATCGAACTCGCGGGCCTTAAACAGCTTGGCCTGTCCTCGGTCCTGGAGGGGCTATCGCAGCGTCCGCTCACCGTGGCCTCGACAGAACCGGCGCTGTTCGACGGGATCGCCCGCGAAGGCGGTGAGATCGTCCTTACCCGCGTCGCCGCCCGAAAGGTCCCGGAACCCACACGCCGAAAGATGCAGTTGACGGTCGATGAGGTCGCGCGTTCGGCGGACCTCATGCTTTAGCCGCCATCAGTCGCTTTCTGGATTTACACACGGCACCCGCAATGGCCCGCACCTTCACGCGCGAAGCGTTTTACGAACTCGTCTGGTCCAAACCGATGACCCAGTTGGCGAAGGATTTCGCCCTGTCGGATGTCGCGCTTCACAAGATCTGTAGAAAGCACGGAATTCCAAACCCGCCATTAGGATGGTGGGCGAAGCAGGCCGCAGGCAAACCGGTCAAGCGTACGCCACTTCCACGCCTCAAGGCGGGGGATGTCGTCACGACGATCACGATCGCAGCGGGTCATCTCAACCAGGAACCGGAGGCGATGGCCGCTGCGCGTGAGAAGGCGCGCTTGTTGGCGTCTTCGGTCCAGGTGGAGGACGCCACCGCCCAGCATCCCGTCGTTTCAGAAACGCTGCGGGCTCTCAAGGAAGCGGGACCGCCCAGTCTGCAGGGTCTTGTTTCCGTCTCGGCAGCTGGCCGCGCCAAGGTTGAAGTCTCGCCGGCCTCGATTGATCGCGTGGCGCTCATCCTCGGACGGTTGGCGGCGGCCGGCGAGGCGCTCGAGGTCGAGTTGGCCGCAGACGACAAGGGGGCGTTTTTCCGGCACTCCGACGAGGTGGTTCGTTTCTCGGTGTCGGAGAGCTACCGTCGGCACAAGCACGTCCTGACCGAGGCAGAGCAGGTCCAGTTCGCAGCCTGGGAGAAGAAGCACGAGAAGGTGCTGCGCAAGGGCGGCTGGGAGGCAATCATGCTTCCGGGGCGCCCCCAGTTCGTGGAATGGGATTATGAGCCCACGGGACAATTGTCGTTCGAAATGGACGCCCCGTACCTCTACGGCTCCTCTCCTCGCCGCACTTTCCGGGACGCCAAAATTCAGCGCCTCGAGAAGATGGCCGGAGATATCCTGGTTGGCGTCCATGTTCTCGCGGCGGCTCTGAAGGAGGACCGTCGCCGGCGCGACCTCGCTGAAAGACAGAGGCGCGAGGCCCAGGAGCTGAGGGAGCGCGCCCTGCGCGACCGGCATATCCTCGAGCGGCGCAATGCCGCCCTGGACGACCTGCTCCGTGAAATCGCAGACCTCGATCGATTACGACGTCTCGTCGCCGGTCTGCACGGACAACTTGGCGATCAGCCTTCGGGCCGGGTGGCCGAATTCATGGCCTTCGCTGAAACGCGACTGAAGGATAGTGAGCAGGCGCTGGAGGCGTCGGGGTTATCGTCGCGATTTGAGACATCCCGACTCTTTGGAGACGATGACGACCATGACTTTAGACCTCCCGTTTTCGGCTATGGAGATGATTGGGACTGAGGAAAACAGGAACCTGGCCTCGGCGAACTCGGGACGCTCGGGATAGCCGTCCGTCGTGGCAGGAGAGACGCGAAGCGATGAAAGGGACGACCGAGCAGATGGCGATTACCGGAGGCGGCTATGCGCTTGCCGGCTTCGTCTACCAACTGCTCAGTTCACTCGATTTCGCGACCTCCGTCGCCGTGGCACGCCACCGGGATCCGCAGACCTCCAACGATACCTTCACCGTGACGATCGAACCGCCTTCGGGCGGGGATGCGACCCACAAGGCGGGTGCAGACAAGGCGACGATACAGTTCAAGACCCGTCGCCGTGGCAACTTCACCGAACGTGACGTCCTGGTGGAGGTCTTTCCGGATCTGTTCAAGGCGGCCAGAACCGACGCCGATCAAGCCTTCGTCTTGAGGACAGATGCGCCGGTCAAGCTGACGCCGGCCTTCAAACGGCTGACGGAACTGCTGGGGTCGCACCCGATCGAGGCGGGTCTCGACCAGGCCGAGGCGGAAGGTCTTCGTTTCAAGGCGCATCAGGCCAAGGGCACGCGATCCGGGCGAGAGCATTTCGACTGGTTGCTCGGCGTGGTCTCCCCCGAAAGCCGGACCAAGCATGATCGCCAAAGCCTCGCCGACCTGATCAGTCGCTTCCGCGTCGAGGACGAGGTTGACGAAAAGGGCGTGTTCGACCGGGTCATGCAGGGGCTCCGCCAACTCGCCGGCACGCACGAGGATGCGCATCAGTTGTTCAAGACCCTGATCGGGCACCTCGTCATCCTCGCGACCTCGGAGTTTCGCACGGTTACGGTGGAACGCATTTTCGCCGACTGTCATGTCGATCAGGCGAAACTCGTCTCGACCGTTCAGTTCGTCGCGCGTCTTCACGAGGATTTCGCCAAGGCCATGCGAGATCTCGGCTATGCGCCGTCGCAGGACAGCCGCGCGAAGGCCGTGGCCGTTCTTGGGGCGCAACCTTGCGCCCTCGCCGGACCCAGCGGCGTCGGAAAGACCTGGGCCATGGCGCGCGCGGCGATGGAGGCCGAGCAGTCGGGTGCCGTCGTCATCTGGGTGGATCGTCCCCCGAACGAACGGGATCGCCTCCAGGCTCACATCGCCCAACGCATACAGAGGGCCCGGGATCGAACCGCGCACGCCAACCCGCTCGCGATGCGATCGATCCTGGACATGGCGTCAGGGTCCGGTCCCGCCTTGCGGGTTTGCGTCTGCCTGGATCGGTTCAGCAGTCCGACCATCGCGCACGATCTCATCACCGATCCCTGGTGGGCGGGCAATGGGATCGAGTTGATCGCCGCCCTTCCGGCGGCTGAACCGGATGCGGTTGCCTTCGAACCCGGCGTGACCCTCATTCACGTTGACGGTTTCACGCTCGGCGAAGTGCGCCGGTTCCTCAAGCAACGCGGCATCGACTGGGCGTCGATCCCCATCGACATTCTCCGCTTGCTTCGGACCCCGGGGTTGGCCCGGCAGTTCGCCGCCCTCGGTACCTCGACGTTCCGCCCCCCGGACGAATACGTCCTCATGGAGGCCGCTTGGCGCCGTGAACCTCCCGGACACGTTCAACCGCTTCGGGCCGCCAAGGCTGTCCTGGAAGCGCGTCTGGACGCCATGGCCGAGGCCCTCCTGACTGGCCGGCCGGTCATCTATCCCTGGCCGCAACAGATGTCTCCCGCCCTCTCGGAGACCCAGATCGAACTTCTTGAACGGTTCGGATTCATCCGGTGGACCGGTGGTGGAGGGATTCAACTCGACACGGACCGAACCCTGTCCTGGACCCTGGCGGAAGCCTTGGCCCGCAGGGTGTCGGCCGGAGCGATCGCACCGGACACGCTGGAGCCGCTGATCCAACGCTGGTGGCAGGGCGATGATACGGTTCCCGGCCTTGCACGTCATGCCTTGGGCTATGTGCCGCTTGACCTGCTTTGGCTGCTCGCCGCCGACGGCGTCACGCCCATGGTCATGGACCTGGTCCGAACCATCACCCCGGGCCGGCGAATGCTCGACTGGGACGACATCGCCACTCTCGGCGCGCGGGGCGCCGCCATCGCCCGGGCCTTTGTCGTGTCGACACCACCAAAGGACTGGCCGCCCGTCAGAAAGCCGCTCGTCGACGCCCTGCTGGCCGGCGGCGTCACGCGCGAGATCCGACGTCTCGCTTCCGGCTATCTGCGATCGAAGACCCGCGAGAAACGCATGCTCGCCCTGGCAATCTACACCCGGCATCCGGATCCGCGCCAACTCCCTGCCCTGGTCAAATTGCGCGCAGGATTCGACGCCATGGCGTTGACCGCCGGTCCTGCCTTCGTTCGAGACTACCAAGAGCAAAACGCGAGCTATGACGCGGCCGCAGCCGCCGCCCGGTTCAGGCCGAACGCCCTCCTGAAACTGGCGGCGGCCTCCCCGCCGGCGGCACACGTGCGCACCCTTGCATGGTTGATCAGCGAACTGCCGCCCGCCGAGGCCCTGATGGGGTGGCGGACAACCCTGCCCACGTTCGAAGCCTTGGCTCCGGACGTTTTGGGCAGCGCCTCGAACCAGCACCTGCTTGTGCTGGCGGATCCTGGCGTTGTGAAGCGGCTAGGCCCTGAACAGGCCGATGATGTCTTCCTGTTTGAGGCCCAGTGCGTCATCGACCCCAAGGCGGCGCTGACTCGTCTCGCCGCTGCAACGTCCGAGCAATGGTCGGCCTGGATACGCTACATCGACCCGTTGATCCGGCGGCGGCCTGGCGAAACCGAAACGCTTCTTATGAATAAGCTGGCCGACGGCTCCTTGGACAGTCAAGACTTGGCCCGAGGCATGGCGACCTGGGGGACGCTCGTTTCCTCCGCGCTCTGGGCGGCGCTGATCGCCCGGACGCCGGCCGAAGATCCAGAGGCGCTGTCCTTCCTGTGGAGGACGATTGGAAGCACGGCGACGGCGTCGCTGCTGGAAGGCATGCAGGCCCTGCCGGGCTCTACGCTGGAAAGGACGCTTTCGCGACGCGCCCAGCGCCATGCAGCGGACTATTCCGGTCGATCCGGCGATCCGGAGCTGGAGACGGCCAGTCGGGTCCTGCTGCGGCTGGACGGCAAGGCCTTGGCCCAGCTCACGCGCGTCCGTCTGTCCGCGGCTTCGGATATCCAGCGGCGGGCAGGCGAGAGAGACGTCCTGCTTTGCAACGACCCCAAGGTCGCGCAAGGGCTCGCTGCGGACCTGGAACGCCAGTTCGACGGCGGCAAGGGGCAGGTTTCCCAGAGCGCCTTGGAAGCCTTGGGCTTGGTTTCGCCGAAACGGGCTGCAACCCTCGCTGCCGACTGGTTGAAGGGTGGGAAACCCTTGGGGATCTGGGCGGCCGGCGAGGTGGCGTTGGACCTCAGTGATTCCGTCCTGGCGAAAGCCGTGCTCGACCGCCTCGGCAAGACCAGGGCCTCCGCCAACCGGCGACTGGAAATCCGCCTCCTGGGCTGGTTCCGATCCGATGACGCACGGCTGCGCAAAACGGTCGCCAAAGCTTTGAAAGAGGATGGATCGGAAGGCAGGGCCCTGGTGCTTTGGGTTGCTGAACGACTGGCTGACGAGACGTTGTTTTTGCGGGTGGAGCAGGCACTCAACCAGGACCTGGCCCGGTCCGACTACAGGGACTCGGCCACCATTGCGACCTTGTCCCATCACGAGATCATAGGTCCTCGTCTGCTCGCCAGACTTCGGACGACCCGGAGCGGACTCGCCCTGCAACGCGTCCTGGCTGATGTCCAGATCGCGCCGACCTGGGCCAGCGACAGCCTGTTCGCCGAGATGGCGCTGGACGACGCCCTGCAGTTTCAGAGCACCCTCCTCAATACTCCGAGGGATGGGCAGAATCGCCTATGGCGCACGGATCCCGACCTGGCCTTCGAGGTTTTCGAACAAGGTCTCAGCCAAGGCGGCAAGGCGAGCGAGGGACTGGCCGGGCCGGCCGTCCGAACTGCGGCTGAGAGGGCCGTGCCCAGTCTCCTGAAGTTCATAACCCTTCCAGGAAATGAAAAGGTCGCGGCCGACATTGGGCGGGCGCTGCGGGTCGCCCCGGAGCCAGCTGTGGTCGAAACCCAGATACGGGCTCTCCTCGCCTCCGAGCTTGAGGAGGTTCGCATCCGCGGACTGACCGCGGCGGGATGGATGGCGACGCCTGGCCTGGATGCGGCGATCCTCGATGTCCGGAAGGCAGACGCGCGCACGGCCGTCCGCAGGGCGGTACGAGATGCGACGTCCAGGTCAGATCGTCTGGGCGCTATGATGAGCCTGGCCATGGCGGCGGGAAAGGCTGTGGGGGAGACACGCTGGCGCGTTCTCGCCCTGCTCGCCGAGCAGGACGAGAATCGGGTTCTACGCGCCCACAAGGATCCCTTGCGGCTCGCGATCGGCGATCTCGACGACCGGGACGCGGCCATCCTTGAAGCTCGCCTCAAGCGGTGACGACGGCTGGCCTCCCGGAACGACGCTTTCAGGAAAACTCATATCGATTTAATTTATCAGATATGGCATATTAAGACTTATAGTTCGTCATATACGGTGCTCTTCATGGGATCGCCCAAGTCAAAACCGGCCTTGGAACGTCTCGGCCGCGATCTGCGCGGAGCCCGGCTGCGACGCGGCATGGCCGTTGCGGACCTGGCCGTGCGAGCGGGGACGTCGCCGAGCACCCTCACGCGCCTTGAGAAAGGCGACGCTGGCGTAGGGCTCGGAACTCTGGCCGATGTTCTCGTCGCCTTGGGTCTTGTCGATCGGCTGGCCAATCTGATCGACATCCGGTCTGACGATCTCGGCCTCGCGCTTTCCGAGGAACGCCTGCCCAAGCGCGGACGATCATCGAGCGCACGCCTGCGCAGGGCCGCGTCTTCGGATCCGAAGGCGGCGGGGGCCGGAACGGACATCGTCGATCCGGACGGAGCGGCCTTCTGATGACGGACTTTTCGGCGCAGGTCGCGCTCGGCGAAAGTCTGGTCCGGGTCGGACGGCTGCGCTTCACCCATGCCGGACCGCGTCAGTTCTCCAACTTCACCTATGACCCGGACTGGGTCGAGGATGAGCGGGCCTTTGCGCTTCAGCCAGACCTCCCGTTGGACGGGGCTTCCTTCTACGCCTCGGGACAACCGGGCCACATGAGGGACGCTCTGGCTGGCGTCTTCTCGGACGCCGCGCCGGACACCTGGGGGCGGCGTCTGCTCGAGCGGGCCTACGGCGCCGGCCTGTCGGAATTCGAATACCTCACCCTGTCGGACGACACCTGCCGACAGGGCGCCCTGCGTTTCCTGGATGAGGAGGGCGAGGTCATTCGAGGCGCGGCCGAGGCGGTTCCCCGTCTGGTCGATCTGGAAGCGATCACGCAGATCGCGCGGGCCTATGAACAGGGGCAAGACATCTCCGCTGACGACATGCAGGCCCTTGCGGGCGCGGGCGGCTCCGGCGGCGCCCGCCCCAAGGCCAATGTCCAGGACGGAGACGCGCTCTGGTTGGCGAAGTTCACTTCGGCCCATGATCAGGCCCCGATCGAGCGGGTCGAGGTGGCGACGCTGCGTCTGGCTCGGGCCTGTGGGATCCGGACGCCGGAGGTGCGTCTGGAACTGGCGGGCAGCACCTTTCCCGTGGCTCTGATCCAGAGGTTTGATCGGCGCGGTAGAGCGCGCATCCCCTATATCTCTGCGCGCACCGCCCTTCTGAAGACCGGCACCGAACTCGGCGCCTATACGGAAATCGTCGACTTCATCCGCAGCTGGGGCGCCGATCCTGCAGCGGATTTTCGTGAACTCTATCTGCGCCTGATCTTCACAATCCTGGTCTCCAACAAGGACGACCATCTCAAGAACCATGGCTTCCTCTATGTCGGCGGCCAGCGCTGGCGTCTGTCACCGGCCTTCGACATCAATCCCGCTCCGGACCGTAACCCTCACTTGGAGACGGCGATCATGGAAGGCGGAACCCACGAACGGTCGATCCTCCTGGCCCTAGAAGCCAGCGCCTTCTTCGAGATACCGGAAGAGGAGGCGAAGACCATGATCCGAGCGGCCGCCGAGCAGATCGCCCGGCGTTGGCGTGAGGCGTTTCGCGAGGTTGGCGTCACCGGGGACTTGGCCCGCGCCTATGAATCTGCTTTCGATCACGCTGAAGCCGACCTTGCCCTGGGTTTGTAATGGATCAGATTTGAATGGTTTTAATGCACTGCTGGTCAGATATGGCTGGTTGGACTCATTTGACGTCGGCCGACGATCCTTTGGTCGGGTCGAAGCCCCTCAATCCGATCCTGGGGCGGTGCTTTCGGCCCCTTCTGCGCAGACTTCTTGTCCGAGGCGCTCTGATACATCCAATGATGGCGGGAATGCCTCAAACTGGAAGCGAAACAGCGTCGCGACCTTTTGCTCTCGCAAGCGCAGCCACGTCCTGAGGGGCTTGCCGTCGGTCCCGTTATCCAGGCGCTTGAGGGGGGGCGTCCAGCCCTCGATCAGGCTCCGGAACTCTTCCGCCCCATCGACGGGAAAATCCGGATCTGGTCCAAGGGTGTCGCCGATGCGATGTGGTCGAATGCACACCACGCGAATCCCTTGAGGCCCCAACTCCGCCGCCAGAGTTGCGTGACAGCGCTTCGACCGCTGCGCAGCAAGAGTTCCAGCGCTCGGGCCGGTTCAGAGGCAAGGCACCGGCTGGCGCGTGATCCGGGTCGGATGGCTTCGGGTCTCTGCCGCGCACCATGATCCCGCCGTCCCGCCGCCGAACGCCGGCTACCTCAGGACCACCGCGGCGTCGACCAGTTCGATGTCCGTCATCATGCTCAGATAGGCTTCGAACCATGCCTTGTGAGCCGAACCGACAATGACCAGTACGCGGCCGCCCGGGGCCTGAGCCGCCGCTTCGCGTATGTGGGCGACCTGGCGCAGATTGCGCGCTTCCCACTCCGCCATCCGCACGCGTCCGGCCGACCGGGGCCACTCGCGGTCGATCATGATCAGCCATTGCAGCCGCGCGTCCAGCGCCGCCGTCTCCGGGCGGTTCAGATCGCGGAAGGTCGCCAACGTTTGTTCTGACGTGGTCAGGCGTTCGCTCGCGGCGCCCAGAAAGGCCAGCTCGGGACTGGCCATCAGCGCGGCGATGGCCGGGTCATCCTTCATGGCGCCGGTCAGGGCCTCGACTACGGGAAGCGTCATGACATCGTCGGCGTCGTGATCATCGACGGGATACACCCGCTCCAGTCCCAGTCGGGCGGCGAGGCGGGAGCCAATCAGGTGGCTCTCATTGCGGCGTCGGCCAAGTGCCTGCAGGGCGGTCGCCAGGTCCTCGCTCACGCCGTCGCCTGCGCGCCGTTCGTCTGGCGCGAGTCGCCACCATTGGACCAGGGCGGAATGTGGGTCGCCTGACGCCGCGAACAGCGCCGTCAGCGCGCGCCGATCGGCTGCGGAAGGTGATTGCGGCCAGTTCGCCAGCCGTTGTCTGACCTGGGCCTCCGCGGCCGGCAAGTCCAGCCCGGATGTCGCACGGGCCGTCGTTGCGATCGACAGGATGCGCCTGCCGAAATCATCGGCGCTGCCGGGGTAGATGCTCTCATAGGCGGTCAGGCCCTGAAGGCTTTCTCCGGACAGGTTTTCGATGGCGATGATCTGCGGTCCAAACGCTTCCAGCCGGGCAAGCAGGGGTTCCAGCACCGCCGGGTCAAAGGTCTGCGGGGCGCCCGAAAGGTGCGGCGACCCCAGCACCAGAATCTCTGTCGGAAGACCGGCGACGTGCGCGCTCCAGTCTCGTGGATCGAAACGCGTCTGGGTCGGGGGCGCGTCCTGGGCGACAGCCGGTCCCGACAGGGCCATGACAACGACGGCGGCGACGATGGACAGGCGTGTGGTCATGATGACCTCGCTCCGGGCTGCAGGTTCAGGTCATCGATCGAGATATTCCAGCCTTCCAGGCGCGGGAAGCCCGGCTGGTCGGCGATGCGGGCCGTCCAGGCCCGCAGGGCCGGGAAGGGGCCAAGATCGACGCCGCCCTGGTGCGCCAGTGCGAGGTAGGGCGCGCAGGCCAGGTCGGCGATCGTCAGGCGCCCTGCCTCCAGCCAGTCGCGTCCGCGGAGCCGGCCCTCCACCAGTGTGAACACCCGGCTGGCGGCGGCCTCCGCCGCCGGCCGGTCGATGGCGGCGCCGAACAGGGCCGCGAGGCGCAGTCGATTGGGGCCGGCGGCGATCTCGTTCGCCGCGAGCGACAGCCACTGGGCGATCCGGCCCCGTTCCGCCGGCGTTTCACCGTCCCATCGACCGGGCGCATAGGCCGCGGCGAGATAGACAAGGATCGCCTGGCTGTCGCGCAGGGTCGTGTCGCCGTCGATGAGCACCGGGACCTGACCGAGCGGGTTGAGCGCCAGGAAATCTGGCTGTTTGTGGGCGCCGCCGGAGAGGGTGATATCCTCATACTCAAGACCGAGAAGGGACAGGGCGATCCGCACCTTGTGCGAATTGCCGGACGGTTTGAAGGAATAGAGACGGATCATCAGGCTTCTCCGGCGTGGACTGGGGGGATGGGCCGCAGGGGTTCCGGCGTCGAGGCCGGCTGACGCGTGACCGTCGGACGGACCAGGATCACGCCAAAAATCACAAGGGCGGCGCCGGCGACCATGCCTGTCGTGACATGATCTCCGAATATCAGGACGGCCATCGGCAGGGCGAAGGCGGTGGCCACGTAGCCGATCTGGCTGAGGTAGACTGGCCCCGCGATATGCTGGAGGCGAAAGTAGAGGGCGTAGAAGATCGCCGAGACCGCAGCCAGGGACGCCAGGACCGGCAGGGCCGCGCCCGGAACGGCTCTGGCCTCGGGCCGGGCGAGAAGAAGCAGGCCGAGTTCCGCCGCCGCCAGCAGCAGCATACCCGGGGCGATGTCGAGCGGCCCGGCGTCCCGCGGCCAGTACCGGGAGCGGATTACATTGCCGAAAGCGATCGACACGGGCGCGAGCAGGGCGAGCAACAGGGTCGCAGCCTCCGCCTCGTTGCTGAATCCGAGTCTCGCGACGATGACGCCTGTCGCCCCGACCAGTCCGAGCAGCAGGCCGATGGCGCGCCTCGGTAGCAGGCGATCCATCCCCCATCCGATCGCGACGAGATAGGTCAATCCAGGAACGAGTGCATGAAGCAGGGCGGCGAAAGCCGGACCGACCCGGCCCGCCGCGGCGAAGACAAGCAGGTTCGGTAGCGCGTAGCTGACCCCGCCGGCCACCGCGTAGAAGAGCAGGCGTCGCGGCGCGAGCACGAAGCTGTGGCGGGTCGCTACCGCCAGGACCAGCAGGATGACGCCCGCGCCGGCGGTCGAAACCAGTGCGGTCAGTACTGCTGACGCGCCCGCGTCATGCGCGGCCTTGGCCAGACTGATGTTGATCGCCAGGAGCAATCCGACGGCGATGAGGAGAGGAATCGGGCGGCGCATGGTCATCCGTCATCAGGCGTGAAGGTGAAGGGCCGTCGGCTAAGGCCGCCGGCCCTTCCAAGCTTCGGTTTCTTAGTGGGAGGTCTTGCGGCCCAGGAACTCGCGGATCATCCCGGCGATTTCCGGCCCGTGCGTCTCCAGCGCGAAGTGTCCGGTGTCGAGCATGTGCACTTCGGCCTCGGGGTTGTCCCGCTGGTACGGCGCGGCGCCCGGGGCGACAAAGATCTCGTCATTGGCGCCCCAGATCACCAGGGTCGGCGGGCGCTGCTCGCGGAAATAGGTCTGCCAGGCCGGATAGAGCGGGATGTTCGTCCGGTAGTCGTAGAACAGGTCGAGCTGGATTTCCTGATTGCCGGGACGGTCCATGCCAGCCTGGTCGTGAGCCGGACCATCGGGACTGACCAGCGAGGTGTCGGGAACGCCATTGGTGTACTGCCAGTCCGTGGCGGTCCTCGAAGTCAGCCAGCGGATCGCCTCGCGTTCCGGCGCGGCGTTCGTGCTCCAGTAGGCCTTGATCGGGTCCCAGAAGCCCGCAATGCCCTCGTCATAGGCATTACCGTTCTGGACGATGAGGGCGCTCACCCGTTCCGGATGCCGCGTGGCGAGCCGGAACCCGACGGGCGCGCCGTAGTCGAAGACATAGAGCGCGTAGCGGTCAGCGCCGACCTTCTCCGTCAGCTTCTCGATGAGCGCGGCGTAGTTGTCGAACGTATAGGCGAAACGCTCGCGTTCGGGCGCGGCGCTGTTGCCGAAGCCGGGATAGTCAGGCGCGATGACCCGGTAGCGATCCGCCAGCGCCGGGATCAGGTTGCGGTACATGTGTGACGAGCTCGGAAATCCGTGCAGCAGGAGGATCACTGGCGCGTCGCGCGGCCCGGATTCTCGGTAGAAGACGTCGACGCCGTCGATGTCGACGGTATGGTAGCGAACCTCGGCGGGAGGATTCTGCGGGGTCAACGTCGCGGCGTGGGATGCGCCGACGGTAAGGGCGGTCGCGGCCGCTACGGCGGCGCCGGCCGCCAATGCAGACTTCAGGGTCATGATCGGGTTCCTTTCGGTTCGGCGGTCCCGACGACCGCAGTAAAACCGAACGTTCGGTACAATAGGATCGCTTGTTCATGGGTTCAAGGCCTGAATGGTGCATTGTCACGAAATGCAGGCTCGCCTAGATCAGACCGAACATTCCAATGGATCACGCCATGCCCGCCGCCATCCACGCTCGTGACGAAGTGATCGACCGCTTGTTGGCGACGTTTCGCAGCGCGGGGTATGACGGCGCATCGCTGGCCGACATCGCCTCGGCGACGGGTCTCGGGCGATCAAGCCTCTACCACCACTTCCCCGGCGGCAAGGAAGAGATGGCGTCGGCGGTGCTCGACCGGGTCGACGCCTGGCTCGACCTGCGGATCGTCCAGCCTCTGCAAGGGGACGGGACGCCCGGAGAGCGGCTTGCCCGCATGGCGACCGCGCTCGACGAGTTCTACGACGGCGGTCGGGAGCACTGCATCCTGGGCGCATTTGTGGTTGGACAGAGCGGTCAGCTGTTCGGCAAACGTCTCGCCGCCGTTTTCGAGCGCTGGATCGGTGCACTGGCCGCCTTAGCGCGCGAAAGCGGCGCCGGCGCAAAGGAAGCTCGACGACGCGCTGAGACGGCGGTGATGGCTGTTCAGGGCGCTGTCGTGCTGGTGGCCGCGCTCGACGATCCGAAGCCGTTCAGGACTATGCTGGCCGAGCTGCCCCGCGCGATCCTGGGCCCGGATCCCGCCTGACGCTTGACGTCGCCCTTGTCCCGCCGCTGGCAGGCCGGCTCCGCGGAACACGGGTGGTCCGCACGGTCCGACGGGCCTGTCGACAAGGTGCGGATGAGTCAGGTCAAGGCCGAAAGGCCAGGATGTCCTTCCGGGCGCGGACCCAACGGCCATCGGAACAACCGCGCCGCCTCCGCGATCGGAACGTCATTGATCGACGCATCTCGCCGCCGCATCAGTCCGTTCGGCGCGAACTCCCACTGTTCGTTGCCGTGAGAACGCCACCACAGATGGTCCTCGTCGCGCCATTCATAGGCAAACCGAACAGAGATCCGGTCGCCGTCAAACGCCCAGAGTTCCTTGATCAGCCGATAGTCATGCTCGCCCGTCCATTTGCGCGTCAGAAAGGCGGCGATGGCGATCCGTCCGGAGAAGAACTCGGACCGGTTTCTCCAATGGCAATCCTCCGTGTAGGCGAGGGCGACGCGATAGGGGTCCCGACTGTTCCAGGCGTCCTCGGCCGCACGCACTTTCGCGGCGGCGGTCTCTCTGGTGAAGGGTGGGAAGGGCGGACGTTCTGGTTCGGTCATTGGGACATACCTGTTTTGCAAGAGCGATAGTTCGGAACCTCGCTTGGCGACGCGATGTAAAACGAACGTTCCAAATCAGGGCAAATAGAGGCTATTTCAGGCGGCCCATTGCCTCGGTGATGATCCCACCCAGCAACGCCTTCTCCGGCCGGCTGCGGACAAGCACCATGAGGCCAACCAGGCTGGCCAGCATTCCTCTCGCCGTCGCCTTGGGGTCAAGGAGCAGGGGGATTTCGCCCGTTGCCTGGCCCGCGAGAATACGCCCCTCGAGAAACCGTTCGATCTCGGTCTGTGCTTCAGCAACGATCCCGGCGACCTCAGGGTCGTGGGCCGCCAGCTCAAGCGCGGTGTTGGTGATCAGACATCCCCGATTAAGGCCGTCGCCGGTAGCGTATTCGACGAAGCTTTCGAACAGGGCCCTGATCGCCTGCGTGGGCCGGCGACCCTCGCGCAGACGCGCCAGGACCTCCAGGCGAACCGATGCATCGAACATCCGGAGCGAGGCGAGGAAGAGAGACCGCTTGTCGCCGAAGGTGGCGTACAGGCTGCCGCGGTTGATGCCCATGGCGTCGACCAGGTCCTGCATGGAGGTCGCCGCGTAACCTTGCTGCCAGAAGGTCTTCATGGCCCGGTCAAGGACGGCGTCGCGGTCGAATTGTTTATCCCAGGGCATGGGTCCCAGATAGCATCATGGAACGCGCATTCAATACCCGACTGAGATGAATTTGGCTGCGTTAGCGAGGCCTCGATCGCACCGAATGGCTCGTGCAGGCGTCAGACGAACGGAGAAGGCTTTCTGTGTCCAGGCATCGACCGGTTCGAACATGAGTCTTGAATGGACATTCCAAATGTTCCAGTTTGCGCCCACAGCCACCCTGATTGCACTGGCATTGCCCGATTGAGAGAGACGTCGAGATGAAGCGATCTTCCATGGTTCCCGCGGCTCTCGTTGCAGGGTCGATCCTGACCAGCTGCGCGCATGCGGCCTCGCCCCCCATGCAGGAAGCGACCGACTTCCAGACCTACCTCAGCCAATGTCACGCCGCTCATGTGTGCAACGGCGTCTACCTGGTGGCTCAATCGGGACAGGTTCTCTTCGCCGGGGCGGTCGGAGACGCCGGGGACCCGGGCCAGACTCCCCTGACGGTCGACAGCGCATTCGACATCGGCTCGGTCTCAAAACAGGTCACCGCGGTCGCCGTGCTGAAACTTGCCGCCGAAGGTCGGATTTCGGTGGATGACCCGGTCTCGATCTATCTGCCGAGCTTTCCGTATGCGGACGTCACCATCGCCCAGCTGATGACCCATACGTCGGGCATTCCGGACGTGCTCGGAGACTATGAGGCGCGTTTGCGGTCGCCCGGCGGCGCTTCGAACGGCTTTGTCGACGGCTCCGACATAGCGATCTTCCTCGGCGCCCTGGGGAAGCCGCCTGTCACCGAACCGGGCGTGCGGTTCGCCTATAACAATACGGGCTACCTCGTGCTTGCCACCCTCGTGGAAACGGTGAGCGGTCAACCCTTCGCGGCCTACCTTGAGGCCAATCTGTTCGCTCCCCTTGGGATGTCGAACACCCGCTTGCGAACGCCGGCCAGCGAACAGGAAATCGAGAACCGTGTGTGGGGATTCCGGCCCCGACCGGGCGAGCGGCGGCCATTCGACCAGATCTCCCGCCTCTACCTCCGGGGCGCCGGAGGCGTCTACACGACCGCGGAAGACCTTCTGCGTTGGCAGCAGGGCCTGAACGGGGGCTTCGTCCGGGCGGATCTCTGGGCGCGCGCGACTGCGCCCGCCGTCCTGAATGATGGAACCCGGGTCCCGTACGGGTTCGGATTGAGCCTGAGACCGGACCCCGACGGCGAGGCCCGGATCTCTCACGGCGGGGAATGGCGCGCGTTCAAGGCCGACCTTTCCTACTACCCCCGCAGCGACCTGGTCGTGATCCAGCTCACGAACAATGGCGAGGACGACAGCGTCGACGCCAATGTCCGCGCCTTGCGGGAGATCGCAGAGGGCCGGACGCCGTCGCCGGCGCTTGCGCGCATCGAATGGGATTTGGCGGAAAGGCTGAAGAACGAGGACCCCGCCCAGGTGCGCGCGTGGTTTGAGGCTGAACTTGGGGCTGTTCCTCAACGCTATGGGTTCGCCGAGGATGAACTCAATGCACTGGGATACAGCTACCTCGCCAGGGAGGATGCGCGCCGCGCGCTCGTGGTGTTCGAACTGGCCACGAAGGCCTTTCCTCTTGTCGCGAACAGCTGGGACAGCCTCGCCGATGCTCATGAAGCGCTGGACGACATTCCCGCGGCGCTGGAGGCCGTGAGGGCCGCGCTGCGCATCGAGCCGTCTTCAGCGGCCTATCTCGAACGCCTCGAGAAGCTGACGGCGGAGCAAGGGCGCTAGGCGGGGGGCGCCGCGGGGCGACGTCCGTCACCACGACCGGCCGGCCCGGGCCGCGTGTAACCACTCCCGGCCGCGCGCGAATAGGGGCGTGTTCGGCAACCTGTCGAGCGAAGGCGCCCGGAGGATGGAATGAGCAGCATGGACAAGGTCGTCTCACGCGACGGCAACCTGAAGGCGGGAGCCCTGGCCGGTCTGATCGCCGGGGCGGTCTTCATGATGATGGAGATGGGACTGGTCGCCATGGCCGGCGACAGCCCGTGGGGACCGCCGCGCATGATCGCCGCGATCGTCATGGGCGAAGGCGTCCTGCCGCCGCCGGCGACCTTCGACCTCATGATCCTGATGGCCGCCATGGCCGTCCACTTCATGCTGTCGATCGTGATCGGCGTTGTGTTTGCGCTCGTCGCGCGCCGCTTCGGCCTGGTGATGGCGGTCGTGGCCGGCGCGGTGGTGGGCCTCGGGCTTTATGTCGTGAACTTCTACGGCTTCACGGCGATCTTCCCCTGGTTCGCCATGGCGAGAAACATGATCTCGATCGTCTCGCACATCGCCTTTGGCGTGGTTCTGGGCCTGTCCTACCGGATGCTGGCCAAGTGACGGCAGGCGGCACCGGAGAGTGGGTCCTCGGCGTCATCGGCGGCTCGGGTCTCTACGAGATCGAGGGTTTGACCGACCGCGAAACGGTTGCGATCGACTCGCCCTGGGGCGCGCCGTCTGACGCCCTGGTGACCGGCCGGCTGGACGGTGTCCGGCTGGTCTTCCTGCCGCGTCACGGCGTCGGCCACCGGATTCCGCCCGGGTCGGTCAACGCCCGGGCCAATATCGACGTGCTGAAGCGGGCGGGGTGCACCGATCTCCTGTCGATCTCGGCGGTCGGCTCCCTGCGCGAGGAACTGGCGCCCGGCGCCTTCGTGGTGGTCGACCAATTCATTGATCGTACCGTCTCCCGTCCCGCCACCTTCTTCGACTACGGCGTCGTGGCCCATGTCTCGATGGCCGATCCGGTGTGTCCGCGTCTGTCGGGCTTCGCCGCCGCGGCGGCGCGCGAGGCCGGGGCGCCGACAGTCGAGGGCGGGGTTTATGTCGCGGTGGAGGGGCCGCAGTTTTCGACCCGGGCCGAGAGCGAACTGTATCGCTCCTGGGGCGCCGCCGTCATCGGCATGACGGCCATGCCCGAGGCGCGCCTCGCCCGGGAGGCGGAGCTGCCCTACGCCAGCGTCTGCATGGTCACCGACTATGACTGCTGGCGCGCGGAGACGGCCCATGTCGAGGTGGCCGGGGTCCTGGCCATGTTGAAGAGCAATGCGGAAACCGCGCGTGACCTCATCGGCCGACTGGTGAGGGCGTTGCCGGCTCATCGACCGGCGTCGGCGATCGATACCGGGCTGGACTTCGCGGTGGTGACCGACTCCGCCCTCTGGCCCTCGGATCAGGTCCACAAGCTGGCGGCCATCTGCCCCCGAAAATTCGGATCGATCTGAGTCCCGGGCGAGGCCACTAAGCGCCCGTAGTGCGAGCGCGGTATCGTCTCAGGGACGCGCCGTCGTCGACGTCCTCACGAAGACCCAGCAGGGCGAACCGGCGGGGGCCCAACTCTCGCAGGGTGTCGTCCAGGGCGTGTTCCGTCGACCAGCGGACATTGGCGAAGGGCAGATGGGTTCGCGGACCCCGGCGCAAGCCGATCAGCCAGTAGCCGCCGTCGTCGGCGGGACCGAACACGGCGTCATTCGACCCGAGCGCGGCGAACGCCGACGCTACGTCATCCCGTGTGACGGTCGGGGTGTCGGATCCGAGGATGACGACCGGGCCGGGCGGCAGGGCGCTGACCACACGGGACATTCGAGCGCCGAGATCTCCGGGGCCCTGGGGCAGGGCCGGCCAGGGACGTGTCCAGTCGTGGGGGCGGTCCGGCGCGGTCGCGATCCGGAGCGTCCACCGCGGATCGTGACCCAGGGTGCGGGTCAGGCGATCAAGGGCGCCGCGGGCAAATCTCAGCGCTTCCATGTCCCCAACATCCCGTGCGAGCCGTCGCTTGCCGACGCCCAGGGCTGGACGGCGAGCGAAGATCACCAGATGACGCCGGCTTCGATCAACGGTCATAGAGGCGGGCGATCCGGTCGGCGGGCGCGCCCATCAGGAACAAGGCGAGACAGCGCAGGTTGAGCAGGCTCTGGCGAAGCCAGCCCCGACGGCGCCACCGCTCCGCTGATGTGATCGCGGAACCGGGCAACAGGCGAAGCCGTCGCCGTCCCAACCGCCTCACGAAGTCCACGTCTTCCATCAGCGGCAAAGGCGCGAAGCCGCCGACCGCCTCGTACAGCGTCCGGTGGATCAGTAGTCCTTGATCGCCATAGGGCAGGGCGAGGGCCGCCACTCGCAGGCGGACGCCGGCCTCCAGCACGCGGGCCTGCCAGGCCGTGTCGTCCAGGCGGAGCCGGAACACGGCCGCGCGCCGGTTGTTCCTCGGCTTTGCGACATAGTCCCGGATCGCCATCCAGGCCCGGGGGTCCAGTCGGGTATCTGCGTGCAGGAAGAGCAACCACGGCGCCTTCGACCCCACGGCTCCGAGGGCCAGCTGGCGACCACGGCCGGCCGGACTGGCCAGCAGGCCCGCGCCGAGACGTGTCGCGATCGCGGGCGAGCCGTCGGCGGAACCCCCGTCAATCACGATGACCTCCGCGGTCGGATGCAGCTCTCCGAGGGTCGCCGACAGCGACCGGGCCGCGTTGAGGACGGGAATGACGACGGCGATCGGCAGGGCGTTGCTGGCGCGGGCCGGCACGACGGGCGCCGACGGACCGGCCAAGGTCACCGGCTGGCCTTTCAATGCGATGCGCAGGGTCGAATTCGCGAGCAGGGTCAACGGGCCTCCGGCATAGTGTCGCCCGCGCCCCCGGAGGAACCACTGGACTCAGACAGGACCTATTCGAATCGGGCGTCGAAAGGTTTCACGGCCGGTCGCGGAACGCTGCCGAATGGAGCTGGATGATCGCCGGCCTGTAACCACGGCCTCGCCACCGCGAATAGGCGCCGGGCGCAGACCGTGCCCGTCCAGGACTTCGCCCATGATCGCACCGGCCCGTCAGCTCCCGCTATCGCTCTTTCTCCTGCGGCTCGGTGTCGGACTGGTGATGGCGATGTGGACGGTCGACAAGATCATCAATCCCGATCATGCCGACGTGATCTTCTCCAACTTCTACGGTCTCGACGCCCAGGGTCCGATCGTGCTGATCGCCCTGGGTCTGGTCCAGGGCGTCGTCGTGATCGCCTTCCTGGCTGGCGCCCTGCGCACCCTGTCCTATGGCGCCGTCTTCGCCATGCACGGTGTCTCCACCCTCGCGTCCTGGCGTCAGTATTTCGACCCGTTCGAGAACCTGCTGTTCTTCGCCGCGTGGCCCATGCTGGCGGCCTGTTTCACCCTGTTTCTCCTGCGCCGCGCCGACACGCTCTTCTCTCTGGACCAGGCTCTGATGCGACGCCGGGAGACGGCCGCTTGAGGGCCCGGTACGCCGCCTGTCCCGGTAGATCGGTGTTGGGTGCGACGTGACTTCCGGAGATCGATCCATGGTGCACGCCGTTCTCGTCGGCGCGGGTCATGCTCACCTGCATCTGCTGCATCAATCCGCCCGACTCAGTCGCGCCGGGGTGAGGCTGACGCTTATCGCGCCGCCGAGATTTCACTATTCGGGTCTGGCCACCGGCGTCCTTTCCGGCGCCCTGCCTCCGCAGGCTGCGGTGATCGACGTCGCGGCGCTGGCCCGGACCATGGGCGTCAACTACAGGGCAGGACGGGTGACGGCGTTGGATCGTCCCGGGCGACGGCTGCTGCTGGAGTCCGGTGATTCTCTGTCGTTTGATGCGGCCTCGTTCAACGTCGGCAGCGAAGCTTCGGCCCCCCCGGTTATCCGGCCGGAGGCGGGTGTGTGGTCCGTCAAGCCGCTGGATCGTCTGTTCGGCCTTCGCGCTGCGCTGGAGGCTGCGGTCTGCCGGGGCTCAGGTCCGCAGACGGTCGTTATCGCCGGCGGAGGGCAGACCGGATTTGAGGTGGCGGCGGCGGTGGCCGGTCTGATGGATCGACTGGGCCTGCCGCCTCATGTGTTTCTGGCGTCGCGAGGCGCTCCGGCCTGGGCGCCGCCGGAAGCAATCCGTCGGCTGCGTCAAGTCCTGTCCGACCGGGGTGTGACGGTCGTCGAGGCGTCGGTCATGGAACGAGGTCCGGATTACTGCCGCCTCGCGGATGGCCAGCGTCTGCCGTGCGATCATCTGGTCTGGGCCGCCGGGCTGTGCCCGCCGGCGCCGATTGCGTCCCTGGGACTTCCGCTGTCGGTGGACAGCCGGCTGCGGGTCACCCCGTCGCTTTGCTCGGTTGCCGATGAGACGATCTTCGGCGTCGGGGATTGCGCGGTGCTCGATCACGCGCCCCGGCCCACCGCGGGCGTCTTCGGGGTCCGCGCCGCGCCGGTCCTCCTGAACAACCTGGCCGCTCTGGCCGATGGGCGGCCGGTTCGCCGTTTTGATCCCCAACGGACCTGGCTGTCGATCATGGACCTCGGCGATGACCGGGGACTGGCCATTCGGGGTGGGCTCTGGTCGCTTGGGCGCCCGGCCTTGCGGTTGAAGCGTTACCTCGACCTCGGCTTCGTCCGGCGCATGCGCGCGCCGGCTCCGGCTGAAAAGGACATTTCGCATGACCTCTTATGACGACCTCACCGCCCTGTTCATCAACACCAGTCTGAAGCGGTCCAGCGAGCCCTCGCACACCCAGACCCTGATGGACGTCGCCATCGCCATCATGGCCAAGCAGGGCGTGCGGACCTCGACGATCCGCGCAGCGGACCTGGACATCCCGCCGGGCGTCCAGCCCGACATGACCGAACACGGCTGGGCCAGCGATGGCTGGCCCACGATCCAGCAGAGGGTGATGGCCGCCGACATCCTGGTCATCGGCACGCCGATCTGGCTGGGTGACAAGTCGTCGATCTGCACCCGGGTGATCGAACGGCTTTACGGCTGGTCCGGCAAGCTGAACGAGAAGGGGCAGTACGCCTACTACGGCCGCGTCGGCGGCTGTATCGTCACCGGTAATGAGGACGGCATCAAACACTGCGCCATGAACATCCTCTATTCGTTGCAGCACCTCGGCTATGTGATTCCGCCCCAGGCCGACGCGGGCTGGATCGGGGAGGCGGGGCCGGGCCCCTCCTACGGCGACGACGGCAAGGTCGGTCTCGACAATGACTTCACCCGGCGCAACACCACCTTCATGGCCTGGAACCTGATGCATCTGGCGCGGATGCTGAAG
>CAZFQC010000018.1:20995-22633 GCA_964520795.1 uncultured Brevundimonas sp. | reverse complement strand
GGCTGGACGGATGGTGAGCCTGGAGTCCTGATGGTCCGCGCAGCCAAGTGGCTAGTGGCCAGTGGCCAGTGGCTAGTGACAGGCATAGCCGCTGCCGGCTCCTGTGGCTCAACGGCGAGAGAACTCGCAGTCATCAGCCACCAGCCACTAGCCACTAGCCACTAACCACTCCCAATCCCGCTGAACCCTCGCTATGACGCCTGCATGATCGCTCGCCTTCGACCCGTTCCGTTTGACCTCGGCCCCGTCCATTTCGTGGGCATAGGCGGCATCGGCATGAGCGGGATCGCCGAGATCATGCTCAAGATCGGCTATTCGGTGCAGGGCTCGGACGCCAGGGCGTCGGCCAATACCGAACGGCTGGAGAAGCTGGGCGCCAAGGTCTTCATCGGCCATGACGCGGGTCACATCGGGGACGAGGTCTCGGCGGTGGTCTATTCGACGGCGGTCAAGGCGACCAATCCCGAGATGGTCGCGGCCCGCGAGCGCCGCATCCCGCTGGTGCGCCGGGCCGAGATGCTGGCCGAGCTGATGCGGCTGCAGTTCTCGATCGCGGTCGGGGGCACCCACGGCAAGACCACGACCACCTCGATGGTGGCGGCAATCCTGGACGCCGGCGGACTGGACCCGACGGTGGTCAATGGCGGCATTATCAACGCCTATGGCACCAACGCCAAGGTCGGCGACGGCGACTGGATCGTGGTCGAGGCCGACGAGAGCGACGGCAGCTTCCTGCGCCTCAAGTCGACGGTGGCCATCGTCACCAATATCGACCCCGAGCATCTGGACCACTACGGCGACTTCGACGGGGTGCGGAAGGCGTTCGTGGACTTCGTCGAGAACATCCCCTTCTACGGTTTCGCCGCCGTCTGCCTCGACCATCCCGAGGTGCAGCGGCTGGTGGCCTCGATCGATAACCGGCGGCTGGTCACCTATGGCGTCAATCCGCAGGCCATGGTCCGGGCCGACAATGTCGAGATGAAGCCGGACGGCTGCCGCTTCGACGTGGTGATCCAGCCGCAGGGGCTGGCCGCGCTGGACGAGCCGATCCGGATCACTGGCCTGCACCTGCCCATGGCCGGCTGGCACAATGTCGCCAACGCCCTGGCCGCCATCGCCGTGGCGCGCGAGCTGGACGTGTCGGACGACTCGATCCGCGCCGGCCTGGCCGGGTTCGGTGGGGTCCGGCGGCGGTTCACCACCACGGGCGTGGTCGGCGGGGTGCGGATCGTCGACGACTACGGTCACCATCCGGTCGAGATCGCCGCCGTGCTGAAGGCCGCGCGGCAGGTGGCCGAGGGCCGGGTCATCGCCGTGGTCCAGCCGCACCGGTTCACCCGGCTGCGCGACCTCATGGAAGAGTTCTCGACCTGCTTCTCGGACGCCGATGCGGTGTTCGTGGCCGACGTCTATGCCGCCGGCGAGACGCCGATCGAGGGGATCGACAAGGATGCCCTGGTCGAGGGCATCCGCCGCTTCGGCCACCGGTCGGTGCAGCCGCTGGAGAGTGCCCCGGCCCTGCCGGGCGTGATCGCGGCCGAGGCGAAGGACGGCGATCTGGTGGTGCTGCTGGGGGCCGGCGACATCACCGCCTGGGCCTATGCGCTGCCGGGGCAGCTGGAGGGGCTGGGTTGAGCG
>CAZFQC010000018.1:16762-20895 GCA_964520795.1 uncultured Brevundimonas sp. | reverse complement strand
CGCGGCAAGCTCCTCCGCGATGAGCCGCTGGGACCGTTCACCTGGTTCCGGGTGGGCGGAAATGCCGACGCCCTGTTCATACCGGCGGACCCCGATGATCTGGCCGACTTCCTGAAGGCTATCGACCCGGCCGTGCCGGTGACGGTGCTGGGCGTGGGCTCAAACGTCATCGTCCGCGACGGGGGCGTCGAGGGGGTTGTCGTGCGGCTGGCAGGGCGCCCCTTCGCGGGCATCACCACCGAGGGCGAGACCATCACCGCCGGCGCGGGCGCGCTGGACTCGATGGTTGCGCGGGCCTCGGCCAAGGCCGGGCTGGGTGGGCTTGAGTTCTATGCCGGCATTCCGGGGACCGTCGGCGGGGCCCTGACCATGAACGCCGGCTGCTATGGCTCGGAGACGAAGGACATCCTCGTATCGGCCTGGGGGCTGACGCGGGCCGGGGAGCGGGTCGATTATTCGCTGGCCGACTTCGGCTACACCTATCGCCACTCCGAGGCCCCGGCCGACATCATCTGGATCGAGGCGACCTATCGCGGCACGCCGGACGAACCCGAGGCCGTCGCGGCCCGCATCGCCGAAATCACCGCTCGCCGGGAACAGACCCAGCCGATCCGCGACAAGACCGGGGGCTCGACCTTCAAGAACCCGCCCGGCCATTCCTCGTGGAAACTGGTCGATGAGGCGGGCTGGCGGGGCAAGCTGTTCCAGGCCACCGGCGGCGGGGCCATGTTCAGCGAGCTCCACAGCAACTTCATGATTAACCCCGGCGAGGCGACGGCCGCGGATATCGAGGGCCTCGGCGACGCCGTGCGGGCCGATGTGCTGGCGAAGACGGGCGTCCAGCTGGACTGGGAGATCAAGCGCATTGGCCGGCCCGGCTGAGATCGCCGTCTGCCCGGGCTGCGCCTCCCGCCTGCCGGCCGTCGAGGGGCCGGTCCACGCCTATATGACCGCGTCGCCCGCCTGCTGGGCCGCGTTCAATGCGGTGATGGCGCGGGAGTATTCCGACCCCGGCCTGATGGCGGTGCACCGGCTCAGCGTCGACGCCTGGGCGGTGCAGCATCCGGGCGACGGCTCGCGGCGGGCGATCCAGTCCGTCGGCCTGCATCTGGCGCGGCTGATGGTGCAGATCGAACAGGGGCTGGAAGGGGAGGCGGCCAATGCCGCCATGCTGGGGTTCGCCGCGCGCAAGGGCGACCTGCCCGAACTGCCGCCCCGCGGCGTTTACACAATGACGGTGGCCGAGGTCGTCGAGGCCGAAGCGGCCGATGCCCATCGGGCGGCGGTGCGCCGCTGGGCCGCCGCCGTCTGGGCCGACTGGTCGGATCAGCACGACTTTATCCGGGGGTGGGTGCGACAAGGTTGAGGCGTTGTTAAGGACATCTGCGGCAACTGATCGGTTGATCCGGAGACCGTCATGAGCCGCCCCTTTTCCGACCTGCACGTCGCTGTCCTGATGGGCGGACTGTCGTCCGAACGGGAAGTTTCGCTGACGTCCGGCAAGGGCTGCGCCGATGCTCTCGAAGGGCGGGTCCGCAAGGTCAGCCGGGTCGATGCCGGGCGCGATCTGGCCCAGGTGCTGGCCGAACTGATGCCTGATGTCGTGTTCAACGCCCTGCACGGCGAATGGGGCGAGGACGGCTGCGTCCAGGGCGTGCTGGAGACGCTGGGCATTCCCTATACCCATTCCGGCGTGCTGGCCTCGGCCCTGGCCATGGACAAGGAGAAGTCCAAGGCGGTGCTCAAGGCCGCGGGCGTTGTGGTGCCGGGTGGCGGGTTGTTCGACCGGCATGTGGTGGCCCGGACCCACGTCATTCCGCCGCCCTATGTGATCAAGCCCAATGCCGAGGGCTCCTCCGTCGGAGTCTATGTGGTGCGCGAGGGCGAACCGCCGTGCGCGGCACCGGGCGAGGCGAGCTGGACCTATGGCGAGCGGGTGATGGTCGAGCCCTTCATCGCCGGCAAGGAACTGGCCGTGACGGTTCTTGGGGAAAAGTCGGGGCCGCGCGCCCTGACCATCACCGACATCACCCCGGCCAAGGGCTTCTATGACTATGAGGCCAAATACGCGCCGGGCGGCTCCAGCCATGTGCTGCCGGCGGTTCTGCCGCCCCATGTGTTCGAGGCGGCGCTGCGCCAATCCGAGCGGGCTCACACCGCCATGGGCTGCCGCGGGGTCTCGCGATCCGACTTTCGTTATGACGATGTTAAGGACGAACTGGTCCTTCTGGAGGTCAATACCCAGCCCGGCATGACCCCGACCTCGCTCAGTCCCGAGCAGGCCGCCCATGTGGGGATGGACTACAAGGCCCTGGTACGGTGGATGGTGGAGGACGCCTCATGCCCGCGGTAGTTCGCGGCGGTCGGCGACAGAGTTCGAACCAGCCTGCAAAACGCGGCGCGGCTCCCAAATCCCAGGGGCGCGGCCGTGCACCGCGCAACGCCCCGGCCACCCCGGGGAAGATCGCGGCGCTGGGCCGGCTGGACCTGTCCCCCCGCGCTGTCGTGATTTCGATCGCCGCCGGTGCCCTGCTGCTGGCGGGCGTTCTGGCGACCGGGGCCCGGGCCGAGCGCATCGGGGCCTCCATCGGCCATGGCATGGACGGCATGACCGCCGGCCTCGGCCTGAAGCTTGAGCGCGTCTTCATCGAGGGCGAGAGCCCCGAGGCCACGCGCGCCATCCAGCAGGCCGTTCAGCTTTCGGCCGACCAGCCGATGACCTCCATCGACCTGGACGCCGTCCGTCAGCGCGTCGAGGCGATCGGCTGGGTCAAGTCGGCCCGCGTCGTGCGCCTGCTGCCCGACACCCTGATCGTCCATGTCATCGAGCATGACCGGCTGGCCGTCTGGCAGACCGGCGGGGTGAACCGGGTCATCGACAGCCACGGGCAGGTCATCGCCGGGGCCGACGCCGGCCGCTATCCGAACCTGCCCCTGGTCGTCGGCAAGGGTGCCGAACAGGCTGCCCATGAAGTCCTGCCCCTGATCGCCCAGCGTCCGCGCCTGCAGAGCCGGGTCGAGGCCCTGGTGCGCGTCGACGAGCGGCGCTGGGACCTGCGGCTCAAGGACGGCAGCCTGATCCAGCTGCCCGCCTCCAACCAGGAGGCGGCCCTGATCCAGCTCGACGCGCTGGACCAGCGCGAACGTCTGCTTGAACTGGGCTTCGCCCGGATTGACCTGAGAACGCCCGAAGAGGTCGCCGTCCGGCCCTCCGCCGGCGAGGCGTAGAGTGAGGGGCGACTGATGGCCGGACGTACTGTGGACAAGTCTGTGGACGGCGTGGGGAAAACGCCCGGCCGCGCGCCCGTGGTGGCGGCCCTCGATCTGGGCCAGTCCAAGGTCGCCTGTTTCATCATGAAGGCTGACGGCGTGCGCCATGCCGACCGGACCATCCGGGTCGCGGGCGCGGGCCATGTCCAGTCGCGCGGCGTGCGCGGCGGCGGCATCGTCAATATGGACGAGGCGGCCCAGGCCATCGGCCATGCGGTCGAGCGCGCCGAGCGGGCCGCCGGCTGTCCGGTCTCGGGCGTGGTCGTCACGACGGCCATCGGCCAGATGGCCAGCCACCGGGTACAGGCCCGGGTCTCGCTGGGGGCCAATCCGGTCGGGGACGCCGATCTGGCGCGGGCCATCGGCATGGCCCTGGCCCAGATCCGCCTGCCCAACCGCCGTCCGATCCATGTCCTGCCGATCGCCTGGTCGGTGGACGGTGCGCGCGGCGTGCATGATCCGCGCTCGATGAAGGGGCACTCACTGGGGCTGGACCTGCTGGTCGTGTCCATGGCCGAGAGCGCCTTCAACGGCCTGAGCCACTGCCTGGAGCTCGCCCACCTCGATCTGCAGGGCGTGGCGGCGGCGCCGGTGGTGTCGTCGCTGGCGGCGCTGGAAGACGACGAGATGGACCTCGGCTGCGTCTGTATCGACATGGGCGGCGGCTCGACCTCCGCCGCGGTCTGGGGCGGTCGGTCGCTGCTGCACATCGAAAGCCTCAATGTCGGCGGCGATCACGTCACGGCCGACATCGCCCGCGGCCTGTCGACGTCACGGGCCGGAGCAGAGCGGCTCAAGACCCTGCACGGCTCGGCCATGGCCAATGCCCATGAGGATCGCGAGATGCTGGAGGCCCCGCCGCG
>CAZFQC010000018.1:6293-16662 GCA_964520795.1 uncultured Brevundimonas sp. | reverse complement strand
GCTCGGCCATGGCCAATGCCCATGAGGATCGCGAGATGCTGGAGGCCCCGCCGCGCGGCGAGGATGCCTCGGCCGGACCGATCTTCGTCCAGCGCGCCATGCTCAAGACCGTCATCGCCCCGCGCGTCGAGGAGACGCTGGAGCTGTTGCGCGACCGGCTGCGCAACGCCGGCGTGGGCCTCGAGCCCGGTGCCGGACTGGTTCTGACCGGCGGTGCCAGCCAGCTGAACGGCGTGCGGGAACTCGCCATCCGGGTCTTCGACCGGCCCGTGCGGCTGGGCAAGCCGCAGCGCGCGCCCCACCTGGCCGACGCCGCCTCGGGGCCGGCCTTCTGTTCCGCGGCCGGAGTGCTGCTGCGCGCCGCCTATGGGCCGCGCGAGGCGGTTTCGGCCCGCAAGCTGATGTCACGCCAGATCTCGGCCGCGGATGCGCCTCGCATCCACAAGGGCGGCCTTGTGGCCCGCGCGGCGGGCTGGCTGCGCGAAAATCTCTGACAGACGGCCGTTCGACGCAATCAACCCGGCCCGTCCCGGGCGGGTGAAAGCGTGACCGGACTGTAACAACTGCCCCCGGGCCTCGCCCCGCCTCTGCAGGGGCAGAATTGTGGCCCGCACCGCGGGTCAATTGCCTGAAACCCCCTGACAGACGGCGGCTCCAGGCATGTGGCGGTCTGGCCATCGGCGGCGTGACACAGTCATGTCCGGACCGTAACAACCGGACGTCGGTTTTGTCGTAGATCCAGACGAAATGTGGCCTGATAGGTAGGCCCTGTGCCAGAAAATGCACGAAGGACGGCGTTTTCGCGCATCTCGCGGCCCGATTTCTCCAGCATGGCGAGACTGTGTCCGGATTGTAACAACTGCGCTCCGGAGTGGTCGCCAAGAGGCCACAATCCCTTGCCGTTGCCGCCTTTGCTGCTAGCGTGAAAGTCCGAAGCAGAATCCGTCGTCCGGCGGGCGCTGCGTATTGCATCCACAACGGTTGGGGCCCAATCACCATGCTTCTCAAGCGCAAGTACCTCTTTGGCACGACGATCCTCGCGGGCGTCATGGCCGTCACGGCTCCGGCCTTCGCCCAGGACCAGCTCCCGGGCGTCAACGTCCAGGGTCAGGCCGACCAGGAAGCCACCGAGATCGACGAAGTCGTCGTCACCGGTTCGCGCATCCGTCGTGACCCGACCAACGCCCCGACCCCGCTGATCCAGGTCAACCGGGAAGCCCTGCTGTCCACCGGTCAGTCGACGATGGTCGACTACCTGGCCACCATCCCCGCCCTGTCGAACTCGCTGGTTCCGTCGGACACGACCGGTTCCAACCTGAACGACGGCGGTCTGTCGTTCGCCAACCTGCGCTCGCTCGGCTCGGGCCGCACCCTGACCCTGGTCGACGGTCGTCGCCACGTCGGTGCCGCCGCCGGTAACCTGGCCGTCGACGTCGACTCCATCCCGCGTCTGCTGATCGAGAACGTCGAGATCGTCACCGGCGGTGCCTCGTCGGTTTACGGCGCCGACGCCGTCTCGGGCGTGCTGAACTTCCAGCTGCGCCGTGACTTCGAAGGCTTCGAGATCGACGCCAACTACGGCATGATCAACCAGGACGGCCAGGCCAACAAGCGCATCTCGGCCCTGACCGGCGTCAACCTGTTTGACGACCGCCTGAACCTCTATGCCTTCGGCGAGTACGAAGACATCGACATGGTTCAGAGCCTGGACATCGACTGGCTCGAAGCCGCGCACGCCTTCGTCGGTATCGACGCCGACCCGACCAGCGCTCCCTATGACGGCAACCTGGACAACCAGGTGTTCAGCGGTGTCCGCACCCTGTCGCGTCCGCGCTGGGGCCAGACCACCCTGGCCAACTCGCAGCGTCCGAGCCCGCTGAGCGATCCGGATGTGCCGCTGGCCTCCTGTACCTCGCTGACCAGCGCCAACTGCTACAGCCTCGACCCCACCAAGACCTACATCTATGAGGGCTCGACCGCCCGCCTGGCCAACTTCGGCCAGCGCATCGGCAACGTCGGTTCGAACCGCACGCTGAACATCGGCGGTGACGGTGAAAACCCGAACAACTTCGGCACGGAAACCCGCGTCCCGCAGTCGACCTCGCAGCGCTACCAGGTCGGTGCCAACTTCGCGATCTTCGACAACGTCGACCTGTCGGCCGAATACAAGTTCATCACCGAAGACACCTTCGACATTTCGCAGCCGACCTTCTTCGACATCTTCCTGGTCGGCCCGAACGCGATGACCTACCTGCCGACCTGGACCAACGTGATCCGGGCCGTGTCGCAGTTCGACCTGCTGTACGCAGACAACGCCTATCTGCCCCAGAACGTGAAGGACGCCATTACGGCGAACACCGTCACCAACTGGACCGCCAACGCCAACACCGATGGCACCGCCGCCACCACGACGGCGCGTCAGTGGGCCCGTCACTCGATCTTCGGCCCGCAGCGGACCCAGGACAACACGCGTGAAGTCGAGCGCTATGTCATCGCCCTGAGCGGTGACCTGGACCAGGTCGGCTTCATCAAGAACATCGACTGGGATCTGTCCTGGGTGTCGGGCGAAGCCCGCAACCAGAACGTGGAACGCGGTGTCGACGTCCAACGCTTCGCCCTGGCCGCTGACGCGGTCGTGGACGTTGCCGGTGCCGTCAACGGCACCCCCGGCCAGATCGTCTGCCGCGCCAAGCTGATCCAGGCGACCGGCGGCGACCTCGACGACTACTTCCGCGGCGGTATCCTGACGGACAGCGTCGAAGGCACCGCAGCCCTCAACCAGTGCGTGCCGCTGAACGTGTTCGGCGCCGGCAACCAGAGCCAGGCGGCCCTGGATTATGTCGATGCGGCGATCACCGTTTCGCACATCAACCAGCAGGATCAGGGCCTGGCGGTCGTTTCCGGCCAGCTCTGGGACTTCTGGGGTGCCGGTGAAATCGGCATGGCCGTCGGTGCTGAATACCGTCGTGAATACACCGAGGGCGTGGGCCGTTCGGCCACGACGGGCGACCGTCTGCTGTTCCTCAACACCGGTGCGGACTTCCTGCCGGCGGAATACGAGTCGGAAGAGTGGTTCGCCGAACTTTCGATCCCGCTGTTCCGTGACAGCTGGCTGGGCGAGTATGCCGAACTGAGCGGTTCGTACCGCGCATTCGACTACACCACCGCCGGCGAGGGTGACGTCTATGGCGTGAACCTGGTCTACCGTCCGATCCAGGACATCGCCTTCAAGACCAGCTTCAACACCTCGTTCCGCGCCCCGAACCTGGCGGAAAACTTCGCCGGTGCCAGCCAGACCTTCGCCAACGGCTTCGTCGACGCCTGCGCCACCCTGCAGATCGCCGCCCAGAACGCCGAGATCCGGGCCAACCGGATCGCCAACTGTACGGCTCTGGCCACGGCCGCCGGCTTCACCTTCGACTTCGCCGGTGCCACCGCGACCAACGCGGACGACTACAACCCGATCTATTCGTCGGGCATCGCCGGCATCAACCGGGGCAACCCGAACCTGACGCCGGAAGAGTCGGAAAGCTTCACCTTCTCGACGGTGCTGCAGCCCCGCTGGTTCCCGAACCTGAGCATCATTCTCGACTACTACGAGATTGAGCTGGACCGCGTGATCGTGTCGCCGTCGGCCGTCGCCCTGACCGCCAGCTGCGTCAGCGGTGCTGCGCTGAACCCCGATGCCTGTAACTCGGTGTTCCGTAACAACCCGACCATCCCGTTCGGCGTCGGTGCTCCGACCGGCGACCCGATCGGCGGCTTCATCCAGCAGCCGGTCAACCTGGCCCAGCTGACGACCCGCGGTCTCGACTTCACGGCCCGGTACTCGCTGGATACGGAAGAAGTGTTCGGCCTGAACTGGGGTCGCTTCAACTACTCCGTCGGCGGCCTGTGGCTGATCGAACAGGAGCAGTTCCTGAACGTGGCCGATCCCACCGACGGCACCGAGCTGGGCAGCACCATCTTCTACCCGCGTGTTCGCCTGACCTCGTCGCTGACCTGGGTGCCGAACGATGTCTGGAGCGTGAACTGGACGATGGACTGGCAGACTGCCCAGGACAGCACCAACTTCCGCGACAACATCGGCAACCTGGACACCCGTCCGTTCAACACCTACGACACCGGCAACTTCGCCCGCCACGACTTCACGGTGCGGTGGAATGCCCGGGACGACCTGTCGGTCCGCATGGGTGTGGTCAACGCCTTCGACGCCGAGCAGCCCGACTACCTGGGCGGCACCCTGCTCAGCAACATGGATCCCTACGGCACCCGCTTCTTCGTGGGCCTGAACTACCGTCCCTTCTAAGACGGTCGGATCCAGACAAGACGGAAAGGGCGGCTCGCAAGAGCCGCCCTTTTTCTTTGGTCCGCGCACTGAAAAACTGCGCTCAAGGTTAATGAAATTCGTGGCCTCGGTCGCGACTCACCCTATCCGGTAACACTCTCTTAAGCAGATCGGGCGTTTCCTTAACGCGCTCATAACCAATGCGAATCGCGGGGTTTTCGCATCGGACTGCAGGGGCAGGGTCGGATAAGGTCGGAATAGAATGTCTCTCTCGTTGGTGCGGCCGCAGGCCACGGAATTGAAGCCCCGGATCGTCGTGTTCGGCGTCGGTGGCGCAGGCGGCAACGCCGTCAACAACATGATCGACGCCGGCCTTGAAGGGGTCGATTTCGTCGTCGCCAACACCGATGCCCAACACCTGTCGTTCGCGAAGACCGACCGCCGCGTGCAGCTGGGCGAGACGATTACCCAGGGTCTGGGCGCGGGCGCCCACCCCGAGGTCGGCATGAACGCCGCCGAGGAATCCGCCGAGGAGATCCATGGACACCTGGACGGTGCCCATATGGTCTTCATCACGGCCGGCATGGGCGGCGGCACCGGTACCGGCGCGGCCCCCGTCATCGCCAAATGTGCGCGCGACCGCGGCATTCTGACGGTCGGCGTGGTGACCAAGCCCTTCACCTTTGAAGGCCGTCACCGCATGCGTCTGGCCGACGCCGGCATTGCCGAGCTGCAGCGCTATGTCGACACCCTGATCGTCATTCCGAACCAGAACCTGTTCCGCGTCGCCAATGAGCGCACCACCTTCGCCGACGCCTTCGGCATGGCCGACCAGGTGCTGCATTCGGGCGTGCGCTCGATCACCGACCTGATGATCCTGCCCGGCCTGATCAACCTCGACTTCGCCGACGTCCGCGCCGTCATGTCCGAAATGGGCAAGGCGATGATGGGCACGGGTGAGGCCTCGGGCGAGGATCGCGCCCTGCAGGCGGCCCAGAACGCCATCGCCAACCCGCTGCTGGACGAGACCTCGCTGAAGGGCGCCAAGGCCGTGCTGGTGAACATCACCGGCGGCATGGACATGACCCTGCTGGAAGTCGACGAGGCCGCCAACGCCATCGCCGGCGAGGTGGACGCCGACGCCAACATCATCTTCGGCGCTGCCTTCGACCCGGCCCTGGACGGCAAGATCCGCGTCTCGGTCGTGGCCACCGGCATGGAAGACCTGGCCGCGGCAAAGACCACGCCCAATGCGACGACCTCGGCCTTCGACGCCCGCCGTCCGACCCCGGCTCACGCCGCGTCGCGCGCCGAGCCGGTACGTCAGGAGCCGGTGCGCGCCGAGGCACCGCGCCAGCCCGAGCCCGCGCCCGTCGTTCCGACCTTTCAGTCCAGCCAGCCGACCTACGGAACCGCCGCCCGTGCGCCCGAGCCCCGCTTTGAGTCGCGCCCCGAGCCGGTGATCCACGTCGCCGAGGAGCGCACGCTCGAGCCGATCGTCGATCCCTGGGTCGAGGAGTATGAATCCGCGCCGCGCAGCCGAACGGCTGCAGAGACCACGGCCCCGGTGGCCCAGGGCGACCTGTATTTGGAACGCACGGCCGCTTCGCAGACCGGTGCCCAGCAGGATGAGGCCGCCCACGACGAGTATGATGACCGCGATCATCGCAAGTCGGGCTGGAGCCTGTTCGGGCGGGGCAAGCGCCAGCCGTCCCAGCCGACCTATCCGCCCCAGTCGCGGGCGACCGAGATGCGCGCGACCAGCCAGGCCCAGCCGGCTCCCGAGCCCATGCTGGGCGAGGCCGAGGATGATCTGGAAATCCCGTCGTTCCTGCGGCGGCTGGCCAACTAGGGCTTAGGGCTTAGGGCTTAGGGAAGGGCGGCTCGCAAGGGCCGCCCTTTTGCTTTGGGGGCAGAGGATGGCGGGATTTGTTCCGGCCGCCATACCCTAAGCCCTAAGCCCTCATCCCGGGACCTGCTGTTCCCCGTCCGGGCGAAACGGTTACCAAAACCGAAACAATCCGAAACCCGACTTTCATTTCGCGCTTGCGAGGCGGCGGCTAGACCGTTGCTGGGGCGAACTCCGCACACAGAGGCGGAGCGCAAGAATTGCAGCGAGTATGAGTTTGTCGGTCAGAAACGACCATCGCCAGAAGACGACCGTCGCGCCCGCCATCATCGCGGGCGTGGGCGTACACACGGGCGACCGGGTGCGTCTGGCCGTGCGTCCGGCCCCGGCCGGCACGGGTATTGTCTTCGTCCGCACCGACATCAAGGATCGCGACAACCGCATCCCGGTCTCGGGCGAGGCCGTCGTGGACGCCCGGCTGAACACCATGATCGAGAACGCCGCGGGCGTTCGCCTGTCGACCATCGAGCACCTGATGGCGGCCTTTTCGGCCCTGGGCGTCTCGAACGCCGTGGTCGAGGTGGACGGCCCCGAACTGCCGATCCTCGACGGGTCGGCGCTGCAGTTCGTCCAGCTGCTGGACCGCGCCGGCTTCCGCCGTCAGGAAGCCCCGGTCCGCTATATCGAGATCCTCGAGCCGATCCGGGTGCAGGAAGGCGACAAGACCGCTGCCCTGCTGCCCTGCGACCGCTTTGAGATGCGGTTCGAGATCGACTTCCCGACGCCGGTGATCGGCAATCAGGTGGTGGACTTCGTCGTCGACGAGGAGACCTTCCGCAACGAGATCATGGCCGCCCGCACCTTCGGCTTCGCCCATGAGGTCGAGGCGCTGCGCAAGGCCGGCCTGGCCCGCGGCGGGTCGCTGGAGAATGCCGTGGTCATCGACGGCGACCAGATCCTGAACCCCGGCGGGCTGCGGATGGAGCGCGAGTTCGTCAAGCACAAGGCGCTGGACGCCATCGGCGACCTCTATGTGCTCGGCGCGCCCCTGCTGGGCCGGTATGAGGGCGTCAAGGCGGGCCACGCCATCAACAACCTGCTGGTCCGCGAACTGCTGGCCAATCCGCAGGCCTGGCGGGAAGTGACCCGCGTGCCTGAGATGGCGATGGCGGGCTGAAAAAACAGCCGCTGAACGCTGTGGAATTCGACTACGGATTTCGCGGGAATTCGAATGCCGGATTCGAGGATTTGGAAGACAGCGGCTACCGCCCTCGTCAACCGAGGCTGATCGCGCTCATCAACCGGCCGAAGTCGGCTTCCCCGTTCAGATACGCCCGCCGGTTCGAGTAGAACCGCGCCGCGTCCGTGCGCGTGTCGTCGCCGGTCCAGGCGGCGTCGGCGACGCCGGCCTGTTCCAGACGCCAGAGCACGAACCCGGGCAGGTCAAACAGCCGCTTGTCCGCTGTTTCACCCGGCGCGAAGAAGCGCGCGCTGCCGGGGTCGTGATGGTCGAACCGGTCCTGGAAGTCGGCGCCGACCTCATAGGAGGCCTGGGCGATGCAGGGGCCGATGACAGCGGCCATGCGGCCGGGCTCGGCCCCGAGGGCCTGCATGGCGGCGACCGTCGAATGGATGACGCCGTCCAGCGCCCCCTTCCAGCCCGCATGGGCCGCGCCGACGACACCGGCCTCGGGATCGGCCAGCAGCACCGGGGCGCAGTCGGCCGTCAGGACGGCGCAGATGACGCCGGGCGCGGCGGAGACCACGGCGTCGCCTTCGGGCCGGTCACCCTTCCAGCCGCATTCGGCGACGCGGGCGACGGCGGAATGGATCTGGAAACAGGCCGCCAGATCGTCAGGCGCGCCACCCAGATGGGCGGCGATCCGGCGGCGGTTCTCGGCGATGGCGGCGGGGTCGTCGTTCGAGCCGACCCCGGTATTCAGGCCTTCATAGAGGCCGGTCGAGACGCCGCCCTGTCGCGTGAAGAAGCCGTGGCGGAGGCCTGCGCGGTCCAGCAGGGGATGGGTGATGGGGGAAAGGGCCATGTTCAGTCCTCGAATCCCGGCACCACCAGCGAGCGCGGCGAGAAGATGGCGCAGGCCTTGAACAGGGTGCCCATCTGGTCGTCCGCTGTCAGCCGGGCCATCTGGCGATCGATCACCGGGGCGGCGTCAGGGCGGCCGGCCTTCAGCCGGTCGGCGCGGGCCTCGATGCCCAGCAGCCGCAGGAACTCGCCCTGGCCGAGGGTTCCGGTGACATCGGCGCCGGCGTGGATGGCCGCCTCGAGCACAGACGGGAAGTCGGCCCACTGGGTCAGGTCCACCTCGCCCGGCGACTCCAGCGGATCGACCTTCTGGTGGCGGCGCAGACCCTGCAGCGTGTCTCCGGCCTCGCGCCGGGCGCGGCCGTAGTCGATCAGCAGGGCGGCACCGTTCGCCGCATCGATCAGGGCGGCGACGTCGCGACCGAAGGCGGCCTGCTGGTCCGAGATTTCGACTGTCTGGCCGGGCTCGACGGCGAATTCAGGACGTTTGAAGCCGCCGGTGATCTTGACCAGGCCGAACTGCAGGGCGCCGTCGTCGGTGACGCCGACGCGGCGCTCGGCCCAGCCGTCTTCGGTCTTCACGAACTGGCGGGCGGGGAGGCAGTCCAGCACCTCATTGGCGATCAGGATCACCGGGGTGTCGGTCTCGATCCGGTCCAGGGAGGCGACCCACCGCGGGTGGATGTCGCTGTCGGCCAGCATCCTGGCCTGCGCTTCGCGCAACGGCGGGCTGGGCTCGATCAGGATCAGGTCGACGGCCCTCAGGAACTCCGGGTCCAGCCGGGCCGCGCGCAGGGCGTCGGCCATCAGGGTGCCGTCGCCAGGACCGACCTCGACCAGCCGGACGCGCTCGGGCGCGCCCAGACGCCGCCACAACTCGACCGCCCAGAGGCCTATCAACTCGCCGAACATCTGGCTGATCATGGGGGCGGTGATGAAATCCCCGGTCGCGCCGATGGCCGGACGGGTGGCGTAATAGCCGCCCTCCGGGTCATGCAGGCAGCGGGTGACATAGTCGGCCACCGTCATCGGTCCGGTCAGGACGATCTCCCGCGCCAGACGGTCTCTCAGTGACATGCGGTCAGGCGGCGACCGGCGGCCGGGTCCAGGCGCGCCAGATCAGCCAGGCGCCGACGATCATCATCGGGATCGACAGCATCATCCCCATGGTCAGGCCGAGCGGCAGGTTCTCGAGGCCGGCGTCGGGCTGGCGGAAGTTTTCCAGCGAGGCCCGCGCCAGGCCGTAGCCGAACAGGAACAGGCCGGTGACATAGCCGGGCTTGGTCAGCAGCCGCCACTTCCAGACCGCCAGCCAGAGGATGACCAACAGGGCGATGCCTTCGAGACCGGCCTCATAGAGCTGGCTGGGGTGGCGCGGTACGTCGCCGGCGGGGCAGAAGCCGTACATCTGTTCGATGCGGGCGTTGCAGAACCGGATCGCCCACGGGACGGTCGTCTCGCGGCCCCAGAGCTCGCCGTTGATGAAGTTCGCCATACGGCCGAAGAACAGGCCGAAGGGGGCGGCCGCCAGGGCCATGTCGCCGATGCTGAGCGTGCGAAGCTTGTTACGCCAGGCGAAGATCACCACCGCCAGCGTCGTGCCGATCATGCCGCCGTGGAAGGACATGCCGCCGTCCCACAGCCGGAACAGCGCCAGCCGGTCGCCCAGGCTGACATCAGAGAACAGGGCACCGTACAGTTCGGGCTTGTAGAACAGGGCGTAGCCGAACCGGCCGCCGAGGATGATGCCGAGGGTGATCCACAGGATCAGGTCGTCCAGCTGCGCCGTCGACAGCGGCGGCTTGCCCGGGGCCCAGATAGCCGTGTTCTTGATCAGCCGCGCCGCATACCACCAGCCGAGGACGATGCCCGCGACATAGGCGAGGGCGTACCAGCGGATATCCAGCGGGCCGATGCTGAACAGCACCGGATCGAATTCGGGAAAGGGCACGGGGCCTCCTGACGGCGTTTCGCTGGCCGAGGTTTAGCAAGGGTCGCGGGGCGCGTCCCTGAAATTTCCGCAACACCCCGTCACCGCCCCAATCACGCCATGGGTCGCATCGACAGAAAGGTTTCGTTCACCATATCGGGTGACCCTTCCTTAACGACGCTCGGCTGTCCGAGCCGGAGAGATCCATGCAGACCCGCAACCCCCTTCTGGACGAGTTCGCCAAGCTGACGACGGGCG
>CAZFQC010000018.1:0-6193 GCA_964520795.1 uncultured Brevundimonas sp. | reverse complement strand
TCCATGCAGACCCGCAACCCCCTTCTGGACGAGTTCGCCAAGCTGACGACGGGCGCCATGGGCCTGGCCCAGGCGGCGGGGGAGGAGGCGAAGACCGCGTTCCGCGCGGGCACCGACCGCATGGCCGCCGACCTCGATCTGGTCCGCCGCGACGAGTTCGATGCCCTGAAGGCCGAGATCGCGGCCCTCCGCGCCGAGGTCGCAGCGCTCAAGTCGCCCGGAAAGACGGCAAAGAAGCCTGCCACGGGAACGTCCACAGCGGGTTCTCCCCCTCAGGACGCAGCCGGTTGAGCCGAATCTGCGAACCCGCCTACCGTCCGATGACAGGGCGTGAGTCGCGCCCGGAGACCGCCTGATGGACATTGTACGGCCCGAAGAAGTCGATGTTCCCTACGATCCCCTGGATGTCGTGGAACACGTGCTTGTGGCCGAAAACCTGCCGTTCGACCGCACCGATGAGGGCGATCTGGCCTTTGCGCTGGCGGGCGACTGGAAGGATTATGAGCTGTGGTTCGCCTGGCGACCCGAAGGCGACTGCCTGCAACTCTGCTGCGCACTGGACCTGCAGGCGTCCAAAGCCCGCCGGGCCGCGGCCTATGAGCTGGTCGGCCTGATCAACCAGAGGACCTGGATGGGCCATTTCGAGGTCTGGGCCGAGGACGGCGAGATTGTCTTCCGCCATTCGCTGGCCCTGCCCATGGGCGAACGCCCGACCCTGGCCCAGGCGGCCTCGATGATCGACGCCGCGGTCGAGGCGGCGGACCGCTATTATCCCGCCTTCGACTTCATGATCCGCGGCAACAAGAAGCCGCAGGAGGCGATCGACTCCTGCCTGTTCGAGACCGTCGGCACGGCCTGAGGCCATGAGCACCCACGCATCAGCCGGAACCGTCGCCCTGGTCGGTTGCGGACGGCTGGGTTCGGCCATCCTTGAGGGCTGGTTGAAGACCGGCACGGTCGCCGCGCGCGACCTGATCATCCTGACCCCGTCGGACAAGCCGGCCGCAGAGGCGGCGCGGGCGCAGGGTGCCCGGGTCAACCCGCCCTTCGCCACCCTCGGTGAGGCGGGCGTGCTGGTGCTGGCGGTCAAGCCGGCGAAATGGCGCGAGGCCCTGACCCCGCTGGCCGGGATGCTGTCCCGTGAGTCTGTGATCGTTTCGGTGATGGCTGGTGTGGCCGCGACGGATATCGGCGAGGTGTCCGGCCGCCCCGTCGCCCGGGTCATGCCAACCACGGCCGTGGCGCAGGGCCGCGGCGTCGCCGCCCTGTGGACCGGTGACGATATGGTCCGGGAGACGGCGCGCGGCCTGTTCGCTGACATGGCCGAGGTCGTGGACCTGGATCAGGAAGCCCACATCGACGTCGCAACCGCCGTGGCGGGATCGGCACCAGCCTTCATCCACGCCTATGTGCAGGCCCTCGCGCGTGCGGGTGAAGCCGAGGGCCTGTCGGCGGAGGCCGCGACGCGACTGGCGCGCGGTGCCTTGCGGTCTGCCGGAGCCGGTGTGGAGACCGGGGACACGCTCGAGACCCTGATCGCCCGCATCGCCTCGCCGGGTGGCACGACCCGGGCAGGGCTGGACGCGATGTCGGCCAGCGGCGACCTCGACCGGGCGGCGCGGGCCGCGGTCAGGGCCGCCGTCGAGCGGGCGCGGTCCTTCTAGCGCGAGACGTAGCGGCCGTCGGCCAGGTTGGTCGCCAGCCGGCGATAGGCCCGGTCCGCATCCTGCCAGGTGTCGAAGCCGCGCACATCGGCCAGACTGGCCGAATACCAGTCGTAACGGACCGGCAGGGTGCGACCGTCGGCGGTGGTGATCTGGCCCTCGATGGCCGCGCCGCCGATCGACCGGCTGAGGTGGCCGTCCAGACCCGGTCGGTCGGCCATCTGCTGGAAGGTCGGACGGTTCGGGCGCACGTCGGTCAGGACCAGTTCGATCCGGGCACCGTCGAGGTCGCCTTCGCGGGCGAGGGCGCGTCCGACCAGTTCGGCCAGGCGGTCCGCCTGTTCCTGAACCTCGCGGGCACCGAGTTCCTCGGCCTTTTCCTGGAGATCCGGCCCGAGGCTGACGCTGATCAGGGCCGGCTCGGCCATGGCCGGGGCCGCGCTGAAGGCCAGCACGGCGGCAAGCGGTGCCAAGAAGGAGAGTTTGCGCATGGTATCCTCCGAAATCCCTGTCAGGGCTGAAGTTGGGGCCAATGGTCCCGCTTCGCCAGCCCCCGCCGCCAATTGTGATCAACCGGGGAGCCTGATCAGCGCCCGCAGGCCGCCCATGTCGCTGCGTTCGAGGGTGATCTCCCCGCCGTGGCCCCGGGCCACATCGCGGGCGATGGCGAGGCCCAGACCGACGCCCTTGCGGTTCTGGTTGCGCGAGGCGTCCAGCCGCGAAAAGGGCCGGAACGCCTCTTCATGCATGTCTTCGGGAATGCCGGGGCCGTCGTCCTCGATCGCCACTTCCAGCCCCCCGGAAGGCAGGGGACGGGCGCTGAGGCGGACGCGCTCGCCATGGGCGGCGGCGTTGCCGGCCAGATTGGTCAGGGCCCGCTTGAAGGCCAGCGGACGCAGGGTGGCGGTCAGGTCGGCGGGGGCGTCCACCGCGACCTCGGCCCCGGCGCGGCGGACATCCTCGGCGGCGGCGGAGAGCAGGTCCGGGATCGACACGGCCTGCGCCGCCTCGCCAGCCTCGCCGCGGGCGAAGGCGAGGTATTCGTCGATCATATGCTCCATCTCGTCGAGATCGCCCTCCATCGCCTTCGAGCGCTTGAAGGGGGGCGCGAGCGCCAGTTCGAGGCGGAGCCGGGTCAGGGGGGTGCGCAGGTCGTGGCTGACCGAGGCCAGAAGCGCGGTGCGCTGGTCGATATGGCGCTGGATCCGCTCGCGCATGGCGAGGAAGGCGTTGGCCGCGGCGCGGACCTCGCGCGCACCGTGCGGTTTGAAATGCTCGTTGGTCTCACCCCGCCCGAAAGCCTCGGCGGCATCGGCCAGCCGCTCGATGGCGCGCACCTGGTTGCGGATGAACAGGATGGCGACGCTCATCAGCAGGATGGTGGCGATGGTCAGCCAGAGGACGAAGATGTGGGCCTGGGTGGCCACCGCGCGCTCGCGCGGGGCGATGATGCGCAGCACGCCTTCGGGCTGCTGCACCCGGATGTCGACATAGGCGGGATACTGGGTGGTGGAGAACCAGAACGGCTGGTCCAGCCGCGTGGCCAGGGCCTTCTCGAGCGTGCGGTCGACGACGCCGATGGGGCCGCGCTCCTGTTCGCGGGGCAGGACGCCTTCTTCCTGCAGGGCGACCGACAGCGACATCGACCGTTCGGCCCGGTCGGAGATGACGGCGAGGTTTTCCGGCGTCGGGTCGTCGCGCCAGCTTTCGGCGGCCCAGGCGATGTCGCCGGCCAGACCGTCGGAGAGGCGGGCCGTCACCGTCTGCCAGTGCATGTCGAAGAAGGCCCAGGTGACGGCCACCTGCATGACCAGCACCGGCAGCACGATGATCAGCAGCGACCGCCCCCACAGGGAGGTCGGCAGCCGCCGCTTCAGGAACCGCGGCCAGAGGCTTGCGGGAAGCAGCCTCATCGCCGGCTCAGTCCGGGGCCAGCATATAGCCGACGCCGCGCACGGTCTGGAGGTAGCGCGGATTCTTGGGGTCCGCCTCCAGCTTGCGGCGCAGGCGGGTCACCTGCACGTCGACGGCCCGGCCGGTGATGTCGGCGGTGTCGGGTGACAGGCTCATCCGCTCGACGGCGGAGTGGGCGTGGATGGCCAGGGTCTTGAGCAACTGGGCCTCGGCCTCGGTCAGACGCTGCGGCTTGCCGTCGCGCATCAGTTCCAGCCGCTCCATGTCGAAGACCGCCGGTCCCAGCTTGATCTCGCGGGGGGTCAGGGGCTTGCCGCCGGTGCGGCGCAGGATGGCGTCGACCCGGAGGGCCAGTTCCCGCGGGTCGAACGGCTTGGACATATAGTCGTCGGCGCCGCGCGACAGGCCCTCGATCCGGTCGTCCGGGTCGCCGCGCGCGGTCAGCAGCAGGACGGGGGTCTTTGACGTCTCGGCCTTGGACCGGACCCAGGTGGTCAGGTCGAAGCCGCTTTCGCCGGGCATCATGACATCCAGTACCACCAGATCGAACTCGATCAGCTCCATCAGGCGTCTGGCGGCGGCGGCGTGGGCCGCGCCGGTCACGCGATAGCCTTCGCGGGCGAGAAATTCCTTGAGCAGTTCGCGGATGCGATCGTCATCGTCGACGACCAGCAGATGGCGACCGGCGCCGGCGCCGGCGATCGGACCCGAACGGCCATGTGAACGCGGGTCACTCATGCCGAAGCGACCGAACGGTGCGTCAAGGCGTTGACCTGAGCGATTCCGGCGGCTCTAACCCGGGGATCAGCGCGGGAGACGTTATTCAATGGCCTTCGTTCCTATCGACGATCGTGACGGTTGGATCTGGTTGGACGGCGATTTTGTGCCCTGGCGTGAAGCCCGCGTGCACGTTTTGACCCACGCCCTGCACTACGCGTCTTCGGTCTTTGAAGGCGAGCGAATGTACAATGGCCAGATCTTCAAATTGACGGAGCATACGAACCGCTTGTTCCGTTCGGCCGAGGTGCTCGACTTCCAGATTCCGTTCACGGTGGCGCAGATCAACGACGCCTGCAAGGAGACCTGCGTCCGAAACGGCCTGACGGACGCCTATGTGCGCCCGATCGCCTTCCGCGGCTCGGAACAGGTCAGCGTCTCGGCGCAGCAGACCCGCACCCGCGTGGCCATCGCGGTCTGGGACTGGCCCAGCTATTTCGATGCCGAAACCAAGGCCAAGGGCATCCGCCTGTGCTGGGCACCCTACAAGCGGCCTTCGCCGGAAACGGCCCCGACCGAGGCCAAGGCGGCCGGCCTGTACATGATCGGCACGATCAACCGCCACTTCGCCGAGGCGCGGGGCTATGCGGACGCCATGCTGCTGGACTGGCGCGGCTATGTCGCCGAGGCGACCGGTGCCAATGTCTTCTTCGTGAAGGATGGCCGGCTGATCACCCCGCCCGCCGACGGGGCGATCCTGAACGGCATCACGCGTCAGACCGTGCTGGAAATGCTGGCGGCGCGCGGCCTCGAGGTCGAGGTGCGCCACATCCTGCCGGAGGAACTGGCCGGGTTCAGCGAATGTTTCCTGTGCGGCACGGCGGCCGAGATCACCCCGGTGAGCGAGATCGGCGACGATCGCTTCACCCCGGGTGACCTCAGCCTCAGCCTGATGGACGAATACAGCCGGCTGGTCCGCGGCCAGATCTAGACGGACACGGGCTTCCGCCGACGCACGGCCCACCAGACCGCGCCGCCGATGATGACGATCGGCAGCATCACAGAGCCGACGGTGATCAGGATCGCCAGCATGCCCATCGACAGGCCGAAGGCGTCGCCGAGCGCGCGCGCGACCGGCCGCGTCGGGCTGTCGGCCGCCATGACCCCGCCCTGGCGATAGTCGAGCGTCAGCCGCGCTGACTGAACGCGGGCGTTGAGCGCGCGGAGTTCGACCTGCTGGGCGTCGTACTGCTGCTGCAACTCCGCGAGGTCGCGTTCGATCTCGAGCCGCTGTGCCATGGTCCCGCCGCGTCTGGCCTGCAGGGCCTCGATCCGTTGAGCCAGGGAGGTTGTGGTCTTTGCCCCGGTCTGAGCCGTATCGATGTCGCGCGTGACGTCCTCGCCGTTGGTGGCGGCCTCGTCGAGACGACCGCCGGCGTTCTGCGCGTCGAGCGCCAGGCCGCTGCGGAAGCGGTTGATCCACTCGGGCTGGCCGCGCAGCTCCAGCCGGCCCGCGGGCTCTCGCGCCGTCCAGTCGGCCTGGGCCGAGATCACCTGGCAATAGCCGGGGCCGGCGGAGACGCAGGCCAGTTCGTGCCGGCTCATCATCTCGGCCCCGCGGTCGCGCGGCAGGGACAGGGCATAGCTGTAGGCATAGGCGATCTGCGCCACCGGGGCGAGCGGCGCCGGGCGCGGGGCGACCATCCGCGCAGGCGCGGCCGCCTCGCCAACGCTGGTGGCGGCAGCATCGGCCGGAGCCTCGGCTGCGGCCTCGGCGGCGGGGGCCGCTTCGGAGGAATAGTCTTCCGCCTTGTCACTCGCCGGCGAACATCCGGCCAGTACGATCAGGCCGGCCGAGGCCAGCATCAGAGCCTTGCGCATCGTCATTCTCCCTGTCC
>CAZFQC010000017.1:0-22858 GCA_964520795.1 uncultured Brevundimonas sp. | reverse complement strand
TGTTCGACTACCAGTCCGCATTCCAGACCGCTGTCGAGCAGGTCAAGGGCGAGGGGCGCTATCGCGTCTTCGCCGACCTGAAGCGCGTGCGCGGCCAGTTCCCGAAAGCGATCCGCCGCCGCGAGGACGGGTCCGAACAGGACGTCATCGTCTGGTGCTCCAACGACTATCTCGGCATGGGCCAGCATCCGGCCGTGCTGGAGGCGATGCAGGCCGAGATCGACCAGGTCGGCGCCGGTGCCGGCGGCACGCGCAACATCTCGGGCACCACCCGCTCGGCGGTCGATCTGGAGGCCGAGCTGGCCAGCTGGCACCGGAAGGAAGCGGCGCTTCTTTTCACCTCGGGCTATGTGGCCAATGAGGCGACCCTGACGACCCTGCAGCGCATCCTGCCGGGGCTGATCATCTTCTCGGACAGCCTCAACCACGCCTCGATGATCGCGGGCATCCGCAACGGCGGCTGCGAGCGGCACATCTTCGCCCACAACGATTTGGAGCATCTGGAGGCCCTGCTGCGCGACGCGCCGGCGGATGCGCCCAAGCTGATCGCCTTCGAGAGCGTCTATTCCATGGACGGCGACATCGCCGACCTGGCCGGCACCATCGCCCTGGCCCGCAAATACAACGCCCTGACCTATCTGGACGAAGTCCATGCGGTCGGCCTGTACGGCGCGACCGGCGCGGGCGTGGCCGAGCGCGACGGGGTGCTGGACGGGATCGACATCGTCGAATGCACCCTCGGCAAGGCCATCGGCGTCATGGGTGGCTATATCGCCGCCGATGCCGTGATCATCGATGCGGTGCGCAGCTGGGCCGCGGGCTTCATCTTCACCACCAGCCTGCCGCCGGCCCTGACCGCCGGAGCGCTCGCCTCGGTGCGCTGGCTCAAGGCCCATCCCGAGGTCCGCGACGCCCACCAGGAACGCGCCGCCACGCTCAAGGCCCGCTTCCGCGCCGCCGGCATCCCGGTGATGGACTCGGTCAGCCACATCGTGCCGGTGTTCGTCGGCGATCCGGTCCACGCCAAGATGATCTCGGACATGCTGCTGGAAGAGCACGGCGTCTATGTCCAGCCGATCAACTACCCCACCGTGCCCAAGGGCACCGAACGGCTGCGCTTCACCCCGTCGCCCAACCACACCGACGCCATGATGGACGACCTGGTCCGCGCCATGGACGCCCTGTGGACACACTGTAACGTGGCGCGCTTGCCGGCGGTGGCCTGACATCTTCTCAACCTGGCCTTGGTGAGCCCCCCCAGGCTGCCGCGCGGGCACCGGGATCCGCGGCCGAGGGCGGGACCGGCTGGCCCTTCGCCATCCGGCGGCGGCGGATCGTCGGACCGGCCTGTCCGGCACCCGCCCGGCCACGTGGTCGCGAAGAGTGGCAAAAGATGAAAGCTTCGATCGGCTCCCGATCCGGGTCCGGCGAACTGACTCAGGCCTGCGGCCCCGACGCCTTCAGGCGCCTGAAGGCCATCAGATCGTCCACCCAGTCCTTGTCGTCGAGCACGTGAACCAGTACCCGCCGGATGATGGGCTGCAGTCGTTCCACATCCTCGGCCCTCAGCGCGCCCGTCACCCGATCATTGAACCGCGACACATGATCCAGCGTCGCTGCAAACACCTCATGCCCCTTCCTGGTCAGAGTCAGGTGCACCTGCCGGCGGTCGACAAGATCGCGTTCACGCAGGATCAAGCCGTCGACAACCATACGGTCGACCGTCCGCGTCAGGGTCGTGCGGTCTGTGGCGCAGAATGCCGCCACCTCACCCATGGTGGCCCTGTCCAATCGGCTCAGCGTCGCCAGCACCTGCCATTGGCTGAGTGTCAGTCCGGCTTGCGCAAGTTCCCGGCCGAGGGCGTTCTCGCGCTGCCGGACCAGATGGTGCAGCAGGAAGAACAGGTGGCCCGCGGTTACGGGCTCCGGAGAGCCTGACGCCTGCACGGCCCGTTCGTCTGCCTCCCCAGCCGACATATCGATTGCGCGCCCACTACTGTTACGTGCTCACTCCAACAGCTTCGGACAGCATGAGCAAGTTCAATTGCACCTGGTGCATATGCACCTTGCCGCTCCGGCGGCCTGCGCCTGAGCCGATGTCTGCGATCGCGGGCGTCCGGCACCGCATGCCGGTATCGGCAGCCAACCTGGGGGCCGCGAGCCCTGGCCCTGGTGAGCCATGAACATCCAGCTCGGCAGCCGTCAGGCCCGCCGAGCTTTCTCGGCGGCCTGCCTTTCGGCGCGCGGCAAGACATGCCTGAAACGGCCGACGGCTTCAGGCCAGGTCTCGACCAGACGGCGCGCGAGGGTTGACCCGGTTTCGACCGCGTGGCGGGCCACCAGGGCTTTCAGCCGCTCGGCCGCCTCACCGAGGACCACGCCCGCAACGACGGAATCGGCGTTCATGCGTGTCTGCGCGCTGCCCTCGGGATCGAGCACAAAGGCCTCGCCGCCCGACATGCCGGCCCCGAAATTCCAGCCTGTGGTTCCGAGAATCACCACCGTCCCGCCGGTCATATATTCGCAGCCATGGGCTCCGCAGCCCTCGACCACGGCCGTGGCACCCGAGTTGCGGACGGCGAACCGCTCGCCCGCCGCCCCCGCCGCGAACAGGGCGCCCGAGGTGGCGCCGTACAGGCAGGTGTTGCCGATCAGCGCCTCACCGACGGCCCAGGCCGTCGGCCGCACGATGACCTCGGCGCCCGACAGTCCCTTGCCGACATAGTCGTTTGCCTCGCCGTCCAGTTCGATGCGCAGACCGGTCATGCCCCAGGCCGCCAGCGACTGTCCCGCCGCCCCGCGCAACTTCAAGGTCAGATGACCCGCGGGCAGCGCCGAGCCATAGCGACGCACGATGTGGGACGAAAGGCGAGCGCCGATGGCCCTTTGGGTGTTGGTCACCGCATAGGTCAGGGACATCTTCTCGCGGCGATCCAGCAAGCGCGCCGCATCCACGACAATGCGGGCGTCCAGAGTATCGGGTACGGCGTTGTACGGTGCCTCGGCGGAGCGCGTCTCACCTTCGCCGACCCGCACCAGCAGCGGGTTGAGGTCGAGGTCGTCCAGATGGGCGTCGCCGCGCGACACCTGACGCAGCAGGTCTGTTCGTCCGACGGCCTCGTGCAACGACCGCAGCCCCAGGGAAGCCAGCACCTCGCGCGTCTCTTCCGCGATGAAACTGAACAGGTTGACCACCTTCTCGGGCGTGCCGGTGAACATGGCGCGCAGCCGCTCGTCCTGGACGCAGACGCCGACGGGGCAGGTATTGGAATGGCACTGGCGCACCATCAGGCAGCCGACGGCGATCAGGCTGGCCGTGCCGATGCCGAACTCCTCGGCACCGAGCATGGCGGCGATGACAATGTCGCGCCCGGTCCGCAGCCCGCCGTCGGTGCGCAGCCGCACATGACCGCGCAGCCCGTTCAGGCTCAGCACCTGATGGGCCTCGGACAGGCCCAGCTCCCAGGGCATCCCGGCATGTTTGATCGAGCCCAGGGCCGACGCGCCGGTGCCACCGTTGTGGCCCGCGATCAGGATGATATCGGCCTTGGCCTTGGCGACCCCGGCCGCCACAGCTCCGATGCCGGACTGGGACACCAGCTTCACCGTCACCCGGGCGTCCGGATTGACCTGTTTCAGATCGTAGATCAGCTGGGCCAGATCCTCGATCGAATAGACGTCATGGTGCGGCGGCGGGCTGATCAGACCGACGCCCGGAGTCGAATGGCGCATCCGGGCGATGAACTCGGTGACCTTGAACCCGGGCAGCTGACCGCCCTCCCCGGGCTTGGCACCCTGCGCCACCTTGATCTCGATCTCGCGGCACTGGTTCAGATATTCGGCGGTCACGCCGAACCGCCCCGAGGCGATCTGCTTGACCGCGCTGTTGGCGTTGTCCCCGTTCGATCGTGGCGTATATCGCGCCGGGTCCTCGCCGCCCTCGCCGGAGACCGACCGCGCGCCGATCCGGTTCATGGCGATGTTCAGCGTCTCATGCGCCTCGGGCGACAGGGCCCCGAGGGACATACCGGGCGTGACAAAGCGGCGGCGGATGTCATGGACGCTTTCGACCTCATCCACCGGGACAGCGGCCGCCTCCCGGAAATCCAGCAGGTCGCGCAAGGCCGTCGACGGCAGTTCCCGGACCCTCCGGCTATAGGCCTTGAAGCGCCCATAGTCGCCGCGGGTCGTGGCGTCCTGGAGCCGGTGGATCAGTTCGGCGTCCCAGCCGTGCGTTTCCTCGCCTGCCCGGATGCGGTGCGAGCCACCGATCCGGAGCGCCGGCCGCCAGGCACCAAACCCCCGCGCGGTCTTGCGAATAGTCTGCGCCTCGATCCCCGCCAGACCGATGCCCGAGATGCGCGACGTCATACCGGGGAAGAACTCGGCCACCAGCGCCCGCGACAGTCCCAGCGCCTCGAACTCGCACGCTCCGCGATAGGCCGAGATGACGGAGATGCCCTTCTTGGCGAGGATCTTCATCAGTCCCGCCTCGACCGCCGCCTTGTGGTTCAGGCAGGCCTCGCGCAGCGTCAGGCCCGGGTAGCGACCACCCTCCAGCCGTTCAAGGAAGGTCTCCTGTGCCAGCCAGCCATTGACCGCCGTGGCGCCCACCCCGACCAGAACGGCGAAGGCATGGGCATCGATCACCTCGGCCGCGCGCACGACCAGGGAGCAATAGCTGCGCAGGCCTTCGTCGACCAGCCGGCCGTGCACCGCGGCCGTGGCGAGGATCATCGGGATCAGCGGCCGGTCCTCGGCCATGCGCTCGTCGGTCAGGACAATCAGTCCCGCGCCACCGCGCGCCGCGGCGACCGCCTCGGCCCGGATACGATCGAGCGCGTCCTTCAGCCCGCCTTCGGAAGCGGAAAAGGTGCAGTCAATGACCGTAGTGGAACCGGCGCCCACCACATCCAGCATCCGCTCGTACATGCCGGTGGTCAGGACCGGACTGTCGAGGACAAAGACCTTCGTCTGGGTCTCGTCCTGGGCCAGGATATTTCCGAGGTTCTTGAACCGGGTCCGCAGACTCATCGCCCCGGCTTCGCGAAGCGGATCGATCGGGGGGTTGGTGACCTGGGCGAAGGCCTGTCGGAAATAGTGGGCGAAGGGTCGATCCTGGTGCGACAGGACCGCCGGCGGCGCGTCGTCGCCCATGGAGGCCACTGCCTCCTTGCCGTCGCCCGCCATGGGATCCAGCAGGGTGTCGATATCCTCCTGGGTCCAGCCGACGGCGGCCTGGAAGCGGGTCAGGGCCTCCCCGGAAACGCGGCGTGGTTCCGGTCCGGGGCCAACGAGCGGCTCCAGCTCGACCATGTTGGAAAGCCACTGGCGATACGGCAGCGCCGCCGCCAGCCGGTCGGCCGTCTGGGTCTCGTCGAAGAGGACTCCGGCCTCCAGATCGACCGAGATCATCCGCCCGCCGCCGATGTGCAACCGGCGCTTTATGCGCTCGTCGGCAATGCCGGTCATGCCGACCTCGGACCCGCAGATCAGCAGCCCGTCAATCGTCTCTGCCACTCTTAGCGGGCGCAGGCCGTTGCGGTCCTTGCCGGCGACCACCCAACGGCCGTCCGTGGCGCAGACTGCGGCGGGCCCGTCCCACGGCTCCATCACAGCGTTGCAATAGGCGTATAGCGCGCGATGGTCGTCCGGGATCACACCCTCGATCGGTGCCTCGGGCATCAGGAGGGCCTTGACCATGGGCGCGGGGCGCCCGGCGCGAACCAGCACCTCGAACACATTGTCCAGCGCAGCCGAGTCCGAACCGCCCGCCTGGATTACCGGCTTGACCGTGGCGTCGTCGGCCCCGAAGGCCTCGGCCGTCATGCGGATTTCGTGACTGCGCATCCAGCTGGCGTTGCCGCGCAGGGTGTTGATCTCGCCGTTGTGGGCCAGCATCCGGAACGGCTGGGCGAGCCGCCATTCGGGGAAGGTGTTGGTCGAATAGCGCTGGTGGAACAGCGCCACATTGGCCTCGACCCGCGGATCGTTCAGGTCCGGGTAGAAGTCCGCCAGCGCCTGGGCGAGCATCATCCCCTTGTAGATCACCGAGCGCGCCGACAGGGAGCAGATGTAGAAATGCTGCAGGCCGGACGCTGTCGCCCGCGCCTCGATCCGGCGACGCAGCAGATACAGAGCCCGTTCCAGTTCTTCGCCGTCCAGCCCGTCCGGCGCGCTGAGCATGATCTGTTCGATCTCGGGCCGGGTGGCTGCCGCCCTCTGGCCCAGCACCGATACATGCGTGGGCACCTGCCGCCAGCCGTAGAGCCAGAAGCCCGCCGCCATCACCTCACGCTCGACGATCGTCCGGGCCCGCTCCTGCGCCGCCAGGTCGATGCGCGGCAGGAAGATCATGCCGACGGCGATCGGGCCGGGCCGGGGTTCGTGCCCGGCGTCGCGCACCTGGGTCTCGAAGAAGGCGCGCGGCAGGCCGATGAGGATTCCCGCACCGTCGCCCGATTTTCCGTCAGCATCCACGGCGCCCCGGTGCCAGACGGCCTTCAGCGCCTTGAGCGCAAGGTCGATGACCTCCCGGCGAGGCCGGCCATCGATCGCCGCCACCAGACCGACGCCACAGGCGTCCCGCTCTGAGGCCGGATCATAGGCGTGGCCGTCGATCAGCTTCTGTCGATCACGCCCGTACTGTTCCGGATCCAGGTTCATGCCGCTGCCCTCTCACGACCGGACAGCCAGGCGTCGATTTCAGCGGCGGCATCCTGCCCGTCCCTGACGGCCCAGACCACCAGCGAGGCACCGCGCACGATGTCACCGGCGGCGAACACACCCTCCAGCGTCGTCGCCTTGGTGTGACCCGCCGTGCGGATTGTCCGCCAGTCGGTCAGGGCCAGGTCAGGCTCGGCGAACATGGCCGGCATGTCCTCCGGCTCGAAGCCCAGGGCCTCGATCACCAGATCGGCGGCCAGGTCGAACTCGCCACCCGGGACCGGCTCGACAGTCCAGCGGCCATCGGCGGACGGGGACGCAAGCGCCATTCGTTGGCCCCGGACGCCGGTCACGCGATCGGCCTCGCCCAGCACGGCGCGCGGCGCGGCCAGCCATTCGAAGACCACGCCTTCCTCTTCCGCATTGGCGACCTCGCGCGCACTGCCGGGCATGTTGTCGCGATCGCGCCGGTACAGGCATGTGACCGAGGCCGCGCCCTGCCGCACGGCCGTGCGCACGCAGTCCATGGCCGTGTCGCCGCCGCCAATCACCACCACCCGCCTGCCCCGGGCGTCGAGTGCACCGCTGTCGAACCCGGGAACCGCATCGCCCAGGCCCTTGCGGTTCGAGGCGATCAGATAATCCAGCGCCGCTATCACACCGGTCGAACCGCAGCCCGGCGCCGTCAGGCGGCGCGCCTGATAGACGCCCGTCGCCACCAGCACTGCGTCATGCGCCGCCCGCACCTCTGCGAACGGCAGCGCTCCACCGACATCCACACCCAGTCTGAAGGTGACGCCGCCCTCCGCCAGCCGGTCGAGACGCCGTTGCACAACGGACTTCTCCAACTTGAATCCGGGGATGCCGTACATCAGCAGCCCGCCCGCACGGTCGTGCCGGTCATAGAGGGTTACCGCATAGCCGGCTGACCTCAGTCGGTCGGCCGCCGCCATACCGGCCGGGCCCGCCCCGACAATGCCAACCGAAAGGCCACGCTCGACCCGTGGGCGGATCGGTTCGACCCAGCCGTTCCGGAACGCCATGTCGCCCAGCCACCGCTCGACCGAGCCGATGGTCACCGTCTCCCAGCCCGATTGTTCAAGGGTGCAGGCACCCTCGCACAGCCGGTCCTGCGGACAGATGCGGCCACAGATTTCAGGCATGGTCGAGGTGGCTTCCGACTGACACCAGGCCTCCCGGGCGCGGCCTTCGGCGGCGAGCCGAAGCCAGTCCGGAATGTTGTTCTGCAGCGGACAGCCGGTCTGGCAGAAGGGCACCCCGCACTGGGCGCAACGTCCCGACTGGCCCGACCCGGCCACGGGACTGAAGTCGGCGTAGATTTCCGCGAAATCGCGCACGCGTTCGGCGGCCGGCGTCCTGGCCGGTCCGGTCCGCGGTGTGACCACGAATTTCTGGTTCAACGACGCCACTTCGATCCTCTCGCTATTGCACAAAGCCTAGGGTCGATCGAGCGACACGACAACTTCTGTGCAAGGTATGCGCACCTTGATGCTCCTGACGCAAAAACAAATCGGCCGAACGCGTGTCGCAGCAACGTCCGACCAATTTGCCTTGTGCAGCGCAAATATCAGAACAGGAACTTCAACGCCGCGACTGCCCGATCATCGGACAACGGGCCGGTCACGTCGGTGTCGTGATAGCGAAGATCGATCGCGACATTGTCGGTGAAGGCATAGGCCACGCCGGCGTTCCAGGTGGCGTAGTCGGCGTTGACGTCCAGCGCCTGATGGCCGACCGCTCCCGAGACGGTCCATTTCGGAGCCGGCGAGAAGGAGGCGTTGGCTTCGACGTAGGTGGCCTGGTCATCGGCCCCGAAGAAGTCAGGCGACCAGTATACGGCCGCGCCCAGGGTGACCGGCCCGAAGGCACGCGAGGCGGCGGCCTTCAGTTCGGCGTAGTCATAGTCCGCTCCGGAGGGCTGCGACGTGTAGAGATAGCCGACGACGCCGACGTCAATGGCGAAGCCGGACACTTCAGCGCGATAGCCGCCGTAGAGATCGACTTCAGCGTCGGTGCTGTCGCCGAAATCGACATTCGACGCCCAAGCCCCGGCATAGAAGCTGCCGATGGTCAGATCCACGCCACCGAAGATGGCGGGGTCTTCGCTGGTCTGGCTGTAGCCGCGGAAGACATAGTCGCTGGTCAGGCCCACGTTCCAGGCGATCTCCGGCGTATCCTGGGCCGAGGCGGCTCCGGCGGTCAGAAGGACAGCCACTGCGGCGGCGCAGGCAAAAGCGATTCTCATAGTCGTATCCCCTTGTTGTCGATGGTTTTTGAAGGTGGTCTCGAGTAGGGGCGGCGCGGAGGGGAGGCTCCGCGCCGCCTGTGGGTGATGGTCAGACGCCTTCCATCACCTCGCCGTGCAGGTGCCCGTCCAGGCCGTCCGCTTCCTGGGATGCGGTCACCCGCAGGCCGGTCGTGAATTTGCAGACGATCAGGATCAGAAAGGTCACCACGGCGCTCCAGCCGATGGTGATGCCCAGACCCCAGATCTGCTTGGCGACGCTGGCGCCCTCGGCGACGCCATTGACGGCGGCCGTGGCGAACACGCCGGTCAGGACGGCTCCGAGAATTCCGCCCGCTCCGTGGATACCGAAGGCATCCAGGCTGTCGTCATAGCGCAGCAGCTTCTTGATCCAGACCGAGGCGGCGTAGCAGACCGGGCCCGAGGCCAGACCGATGATCACGGCCCCCTTGGGGTCGACCAGACCCGCAGCCGGAGTGATGGCCACCAGGCCGGCGATCAGGCCGGACAACACGCCCATGAGGGACGGCTTCCGTTTCTCCATGACCTCGACGATCTTCCAGGTCAGCGACCCCGCCATGGCGGCGAGGATGGTGTTCAGCAGGGCGACCGATGCGATCGAATCCGCCGTCCAGGCCGAACCTGCGTTGAAGCCGATCCAGCCGACCAGCAGCAGTGAGGCTCCGATCATCGTCAGCACCGGGTTGTGGGCGACAATGCTCTCCTTGCCGTAGCCCTTCCGGGCACCGAGGAAGATGGCGCAGACCAGACCGGCCACGCCGGCATTGACGTGCACAACCGCGCCGCCGGCGAAATCCAGCACGCCCGCCGCCCCGAGGAAGCCGCCGCCCCAGACCCAGTGACAGATCGGAGCGTAGACCAGGAGGGTCCACAGGCCGGTGAAGAGGAGCAGGCCCGAATATTTGATCCGCTCGGCGAAGGCGCCGGCGATCAGGGCCGGGGTGATGATGGCGAAGGTCAGTTGGTAGGCAATCCAGAGAAACTCCGGCAGGCCAGGCGCCAGACTGTGGGCCGTGGTCGTCGTGACGCCGTTCAGGAACAGGGCCTGGAACGAACCGATGTAGCCCTGCACCTCCTCGCCCGAAAAGCCGCTGATCGGCTGGCCGACCCCGAAGGACAGGCCGTATCCGGCGATGAACCAGGCCAGGGTGACGACCGAGGCCACGCCAAGGGCTTGGGTTACGGTCGCGATCACGTTCTTGCGACGAACCATGCCACCGTAGAACAGGGCGAGACCCGGCAGGGTCATCAGCAGGACGAGGGCCGTCGAGGTCAGGATCCAGCTCGTGGCCGCCCCGTCGAGGACGAGTGCGGTCTGGTGCGCAAGCAGCGCCGGCTCCGGCGCAACGGCGGCGCAGGCGGCGCCCGCCACGCCCCCGAACAAGAGTGTGAGAGCTCCTGTGAGCCCGATGCGAAGTCGTGTCATTTGATCCCCCAAGGACTGCTTTACGCAGGTGCGAAACATTTGCTGCGTTTGCGAAATGTTTACCGCATTCGCGAAAAGCGCAAGTGCCGCTTCGTCCTTGTGAGGATTTTTTTGCACGCGGACCCCGGTTCACGGCCCGCACGGCTCGTTTCTCTCCTCAGACCGGGCATTTGCGCAAGGAAATGATGGAGATTGTGGTCTGCCAGCCTCCCGGCTCCCGCCGAGGAGCCAGAAAAGGATAGGGCTTGCGTCCACAGGTCGAATTTCCCGTCTTAGCGCAAGTTTATTGCTTTCGGACCTTGTGCATTGCAGCAAGCCGTGGTTTCCTTGCGACTGAACTGGAGCCCCGACGTGGTCAACCGCGCCCGCATCACCAACCGCGCTATCGCCGTCTCGGCGAATGCGACGGCGTGCATGTCGAATGCCGGGATCGCCCTCAGCACCCTTATTCTGGCTGTATCGCTTCTGCTGCTCCGAGGAGCGGTGTGGATGCACGCAACCTGACCTAACGCAAAATCAGGATCGCACGCAGCCACCCGCTCCCGAAAGGAAGCGGGTTTTTTGTTGCGTGCGGTCCGGACAACTCCGGAACCGACTACGCCTATGACGCAAGATTTTACCCCCGACAGTCGTCCGCCGAACACGCGCAGCCGCGCCGTCACGGCCGGTCCCAGCCGCGCGGCGGCTCGCAGCTATCTGCGCGCGGCCGGCATGCAGGACGCCGACTTCGACAAGCCGATGATCGCGGTGGTCAACACCTGGTCGTCGGTGACGCCCTGCAACATGCACCTGGACCGTCTGGCCAAGGACGTCCGCGCAGGCATCGTCGCAGCGGGCGGCTGGCCGGTGGACTTCAACACCATCGTGGTTACCGACGGCATCTCGATGGGCACGGCGGGGATGAAGGCCTCGCTGATCAGCCGCGAGGTCGTCGCCGACTCGATCGAGCTGGCCGTCGAGGGCCATCAGCTGGACGGGGTCATCTGCATCGTCGGCTGCGACAAGACCATTCCCGCGGCGGCCATGGCCCTCGCCCGGATGGATATCCCCGGACTGGTCTACTACGGCGGTACCATCCTGCCGGGGCGGATCGGGGCTCGCGAGGTCTCCGTCCAGGACATCTTCGAGGCCATCGGTGCCCATGCCGCCGGCATCCTGGATGACGCCGGACTGAAGGCGGTCGAGAGCGCGGTCTGTCCGGGCGCCGGGGCCTGCGGCGGTCAGTTCACGGCCAACACCATGGCCATGGCCCTGACAGTCATGGGCCTGTCGCCCATGGGTGCCAGCGACGTGCCCGCGGTCGATCCCGGCAAGCCTGCCGAGGGCGAGCGTTGCGGGCGGCTGATCGTCGAGCGGGTCTTCGCCGGCGATACGGCCCGGAAGTACATAACCCGCGCCAGCCTGAAGAACGCCGCGGCCGCAGTCTCCGCCTCGGGCGGCTCGACCAATGCGGTCATGCACCTGACGGCCATCGCGGCGGAAGCCGGCGTCGCCTTCGGAGTCGAGGACTGCCACCAGGCCTGCGCCGACACGCCGGTCATCTGTGACCTGAAGCCGGGCGGCCGCTTCCTGGCGTCACACCTTTTCGCGGCCGGGGGCACCCGTCTGGTCGCGCAGCGGCTGGCCGCGTCGGGCAAGATCGTCAATGCACCGACGGTCAGCGGCCGCAGCCTGTTCGCGGAAGCCGCCGAAGCCGACGAAACGTCGGGCCAACAGGTGGTGACGACCGTCGAGGCACCGGTGATGGCGCGGGGCTCCTATGCCGTCCTGTATGGGGACGTCGCCCCGGACGGCGCCGTGATCAAGCTGACCGGGCACAAGGTCGACCGGTTCGAGGGCCCCGCCAGCGTCTTCGACTGCGAGGAGGACGCCTTCCACGCCGTTCAGGACGGCTCGGTCGGCGAGGGCGATGTCATCGTCATCCGTTACGAGGGTCCGAAGGGCGGTCCGGGCATGCGCGAGATGCTGCAGGTCACGGCAGCGCTGAAAGGCCGCGGCGTCAATGACGTGGCCCTGATCACCGACGGCCGCTTCTCCGGTGCCAGCTACGGCTTTGTCGCCGGCCACGTCTCTCCGGAAGCGGCGGTCGGCGGTCCCATCGCCCTGATCCGCGACGGCGACCGGATCACCATCGATGTCACCGCCCGGACCATCGACGTCAACGCGGACCTGATCGCGCGACGGGCGGGTTTCGAGCCCAAGGCGGCCAGCCCCGTGCATGGCGTCTTCGCCAAATATCGCGCCTCGGTTGCCTCGGCGGCCCAGGGCGCCGTCACCATTCCCAACCCGCCGCCGGCCCGGATCCGTGCGGACATCAAAGCGCACGAGGACGCCTGACATGGCCATCACCATCTACACCAATGACGACATTCGACCCGGTGCCATCGCCGGCCAGCGCATCGCCATCATCGGCTACGGCTCACAGGGTCGGGCCCATGCCCAGAACCTGAAGGACTCCGGCCACGACGTGATCGCCGGCGTGCGCCACGGCGGCAAGGGCTGGAAACATGCCACCGCCGACGGCGTTCCGACTGCCGAGCCCGCAGACGCCGTCCGCGGCGCCGACATCATCGCCATCCTGACGCCCGACATGGCCCAGGCCGAGGTTTATCGCGACATCATCGAGCCCAATGCTAGGCCCGGCGCGGCCATTCTGTTCGCGCACGGCTTTTCGATCATCTACGGCCGCATCACCCCCCGCGCGGACATGGACGTCATCCTGGTCGCGCCCAAGGGCCCGGGCGATCTGGTCCGCCGCGAATACCAGCGCGGGCGCGGCGTCCCCTCCCTGTTCGCCATCGAACAGGACGCTACGGGCAAGGCCCGGGACCGCGCCATGGGCTATGCCAGGGGCAATGGCGGGGCGACCGGCGGCCTGCTGGAGACCACCTTCCGCGAGGAGACGGAGACCGACCTGTTCGGCGAACAGGCGGTCCTGTGCGGCGGTGCCAAGGAGCTGGTCATCTCGGGGTTCAATACCCTGGTGGAGGCCGGCTACCAGCCCGAGATCGCCTATTTCGAATGCATGCACGAGCTGAAGCTGATCGTGGACCTGTTCTACGAAGGCGGCATCACCAGGATGAATGAGTTCATCTCGGAGACGGCGAAATGGGGCTCGGTCAAATCGGGTCCGCGCATCATCACCGACGAGACCCGCGCCCGGATGAAGGCCATCCTGGCGGAGATCCAGTCCGGTGAATTTGCGCGCGAGTGGATCGACGAGAACGACGCCGGCAAGCCCCGCTACGACGCCTGGGTCCAGGCGGACAGTGAGCAGGCCATAGAAAAAACCGGGGCCAAACTGCGCGAGCGCATGGCCTGGCTGAATACGCCCCAGGCCCCCGCGGAAGCCGCCTGACCCATGACCGCCTCCGCCGCCTTCAAGACAGTCCCGGACGCCGCTCCCCGAAGCGGCGCCCGCCTGCTCGTCTCCACCCTGGAGCGGCTGGGGGTCGAGGTCGTTTTCGGTTATCCGGGCGGGGCCATCATGCCGGTCTATGACGCCCTGACCGGTTCTTCGCTGCGTCACATTCTGGTGCGGCACGAACAGGCCGCCGCCTTTGCCGCGGACGCCTGGGCAAGGCGCAGCGGCAAGGTCGGAGTCTGCCTGGCCACCTCGGGGCCCGGCGCCACCAACCTCGTCACCGGCATCGCCAACGCCATGATGGATTCGATCCCGATCGTCTGCATCACCGGCAATGTCGCCCAGGCCGTCATGGGTACGGACGCCTTCCAGGAGATCGACATCCTGGGGGTCACCCTGCCGATCGTGAAGCACAGCATCCTGGTGCGCGACCCGGCGGAAATCCCGGCCGCGGTCGAGGAGGCCTTCCACATCGCCGCCTCGGGTCGACCGGGACCGGTCTTGATCGACCTGCCCAAGGACGTCCAGATCGGACACACGACCGAGGACTTCGGCTTCCACTATCCGAACGCCGTCGTTCCGGTCGACCACGATGCGATCGCCCGGGCTGCGGAGGCGATCCGGCAGGCCGAACGGCCCCTGATCTATGTCGGCGGCGGGGTGAAGATCGGCCGCGCCGTCGATCAGCTGCGCGCCTTCGCCGAGACGACGGGTATCCCGTCTGTCTCGACCCTGAACGCCCTCGGCACAATCGCCACGGACGCCCCCGGCGCCCTCGGCATGCTGGGCATGCACGGCACGCGCGGAGCCAATGAGGCGGTCCAGGAATCCGATCTGCTGATCGTCTTCGGAGCCCGGTTCGATGACCGCGCGACCGGCAAACTGGCTGAGTTCGCGCCTCAAGCCCGTGTCGTCCATTTCGACATCGACGCATCCGAGATCGGCAAGCTGCGACAGACCATGATCCCGGTCGCCGGCGAACTGCCCGCCGGGATCGAGGCACTGACTGCTCACCTGGCCGGGACGCCACTCCGGATCGACCCCTGGATGATGCGCTGCGCCGCGCGCGCCACCCGGACGGCCTTCCGCTATGACGCTCCCGGAGAGGGCGTCTATGCACCGGCCCTTCTGAAGGCGGTCTCGGAAACGGCCGGCGATGATTTCGTGGCGGCCTGCGACGTGGGCCAGCACCAGATGTGGGCGGCCCAGCACTGCCGGTTCGCCCGGCCCGAGGCGCACCTGACATCGGGCGGTCTGGGGGCCATGGGTTTCGGTTTGCCGGCCGGGATCGGCGCCAAACTGGCCGATCCGGATGCCACGGTGGTCGTCATCGCCGGCGACGGCGGCTTCATGATGAACGTCCAGGAACTGGCGACCCTGCGCCGCTACGGCGTGGCGGTGAAGATCCTGCTGCTGGACAACAGCTCCCTCGGCCTGGTCCGCCAGTGGCAGGAGCTGTTCTTCAACCAGAACTATTCCGAGGTCGATCTGTCGGACAATCCGGACTTCGTGAAGGTGGCCGAGGCCTTTGGCGTCGAAGCCTTCCGAATTAGCCGGCGCGAGGAGGTCGAGGCCGGGATCGCCCGCCTGCTGGCCGCCGAAGGCCCCTGCCTTGCGCACGTGATCATCGATCCCCGGGAGAACGTGTGGCCGCTGGTCCCGCCCGGAAAGAACAACGCCGAAATGATGGAAGGCGCCTGACATGACCGCCAATACCCTGCACCTGCACATTGATCGCGCTGACGGTTCGCTCCAGAGGCTCATTGGTCTCGTCGAACGTCGCGGCTTCCACATCGACGGCCTGTCGTTGTGCGATGAAGGCAGCAGCCGCCGGGTCGAGATGGCCGTACGCGGCCGCGACGCGGCCCGCTGCACCGAGACCCTGGGCCGGCAGATCGACAAACTGTTCGGCGTCACCCGTACCGCCCCTCATCCAGAGAGGGTCGTATGAGCCGGATTGCAAAGGCCATGGCGGCCGATCCGAACCGGGTCATCGTCTTCGACACCACCCTGAGGGACGGCGAACAGGCGCCGGGCTTCTCCATGTCCCCGGACGACAAGGTCCGCATGGCGCACCTGCTGGCCGCACTGAAGGTCGATGTGGTCGAGGCCGGCTTCGCCGCCGCCTCGCCCGGCGACGAGGAAGCCGTCCGACGCGTGGTCGGCGAGGTCGAGGGGCCGGTGTTCTGCTCGCTGGCCCGCGCCAGCGAGGGCGACATCGACGCCGCCTGGCGCGGCCTGCAGGCCACACCGGATCGGCGGGTGCACATCTTTCTCGGCACCAGCCCCATCCACCGCTCGGCCAAGCTGAAGATGAGCCCGGACCAGGTCCTGGCCGCTGTGGACCGGGCGGTTCGCTATGCGGCCACCCGTTTCGACGACATCGAATTCAGTCCGGAAGACGCCATCCGGACCGAACCGGCCTTCCTGGCCGAGGTCTGTGAGGTCGCCGCGGCGGCCGGCGCCCGCACGCTGAACATCCCCGACACCGTCGGCTACAGCACCCCCTGCGAGATCGGTGAGATCTTCCGCACCCTGATCGCCCGGGTTCGGCCGTGTTTCCCGGACGTGGTCTTCTCGGCGCACTGCCACGACGATCTGGGCATGGCTGTCGCCAACAGTCTGTCAGCGGTCGAAGCGGGAGCCCGGCAGGTCGAAGGCGCGATCAACGGTATCGGCGAACGTGCCGGCAACGCCTCCACCGAGGAGATTGTCATGGCCATTCGCACCCGTGGCGACCGCTATGGCCTGACCACTGGCGTGGACACCACACAACTGGTCTCGGCGAGCCGACTGTTGAGCGAGATCACCCACACGCCGGTGATGCGCAACAAGGCCATCGTCGGCCTGAACGCCTTTGCCCATGAGGCCGGGATCCACCAGCACGGCATGCTGGCTGACAGCCGGACCTACGAGATCATGCGGCCGCAGGACGTCGGTTTTGACAGCACCAGCTTCGTGCTGGGCAAACACTCGGGCCGTCATGCCGTGGCGAAGCGCGCCGAAGCCCTCGGCCATACGCTGGCCGGAGATCACCTCAACGCGGCCTTCTCCGGCTTCAAGACCCGCGCCGACCAGATCGGCGAGATCGACGACCGTGAACTGCTGGCCATCGTCGAGGCCGCCCGCCCCGTCCCCTGTTTCGAGGAACCCGCCTATGCGGCCGTTGGCTGAACACATCTGGATCAATGGCGACCTGACGCCCTGGGCCGATGCGAAGATCCATGTGATGAGCCATGCGCTCCACTACGGCACCTCGGTGTTCGAGGGCATCCGCGTCTATGACACGCCGGACGGTCCGCGCGGCTTTCGCCTGACCGACCATGTGCGGCGGCTGTTCGACAGCGCCCGAATGTACCATTTCCACCTGCCCTGGACCGAGGATGAACTGGTCGAGGCGTGCAAGGCGACGGTGCGGGCGACCGGTCTGCGCAGCGCCTACATCCGCCCCATCGCCTTCCTCGGCCAATGCGGCATGGGCGTGACGCCCAGGCCGGGCGACATGAACATCGACGTTGCCATCGCCGCCTTTCCATGGGGGGCCTATCTCGGCGAAGAAGCACTGGAGAAGGGCGTCGACGCCTGCGTCGCCAGCTGGTCCCGGATCGCCCCGAACACAGTGCCCTCGGGAGCCAAGGCCGGCGGCAACTATCTGTCCAGCTATCTGATCGGGCGGGAAGCCCGGGTGGGCGGATTCGGCGAAGGGATCGCCCTGGGCACCGATGGGCGCCTGTCCGAAGGCGCAGGCGAGAACCTGTTCATCGTCAAGGACGGCGAGATCGTCACCCCTCCGGCCGCTGCCTCCATCCTGATGGGCATCACGCGGGACAGTGTGCTCAAGCTCGCGCGCGGGCTGGGCTATGAGACCCGCGAACAGGTCCTGCCGCGCGAAGCCCTGTATGTCGCCGACGAGATCTTCATGACCGGCACAGCGGCGGAGATCACGCCGGTGCGCTCGGTCGACGGGATAACGACCCGGTGCGCCGGTCCCGGGCCGGTCACAAGGGCAGTCAATACAGCCTTCCGGGGGCTGTTCAATGGATCCACGCCCGACCGCTTCGGCTGGCTGGAATCCATCGCCGCGCCCGTGGCGGCCCTATCCACCCGCGAGGTCGAACATGCCTGAGACCCTGTTCGACAAGGTCTGGAACCGGCATGTCGTCACGCCCGAGACGGTTGATACGCCGGGTGTGCTCTACGTCGATCTGCACCTGGTGCATGAGGTGACCAGCCCGCAGGCCTTCAGCGAGATCGAGGCGCGCGGCCTGACCGTGCGCCGGCCCGACCGCACCTTCGCCACCCTGGATCACTCGACCCCGACCCTGCCGCCCGGCCCCGACGGCGGGCGGCCCTATGTGACCGAGGCGGCCCGGTCGCAGGTCGAACGTCTGGAAGCCAATTGCTCGCGCCACGGTATCCGCCTGGCCGGCTGGGACAGCGAGGACCGCGGCGTTGTCCACGTCATGGGACCGGAGCTGGGCCTGACCCGTCCGGGCATGACCGTCGTGTGCGGCGACAGTCACACGGCGACGCACGGGGCCTTCGGTGCCCTCGCCTTCGGCATTGGCACCTCCGAGGTCGGCCATGTCCTGGCGACCCAGTGTCTCCTGCAGCGCAAGCCGAAGGCCATGCGGGTGACGGTGACCGGCAGGCTGCAACCCGGTGTCTCCGGAAAGGACGTGGCCCTGGCCATCATCGCCCGCCTCGGCTTCGGGGGCGGCACCGGCCATGTGATCGAATACGCCGGAGAGGCCATCCGGTCCCTCGACATGGAAGGCCGCATGACGGTCTGCAACATGTCGATCGAAGCGGGTGCCCGGGCCGGCATGATCGCACCTGATCCGGTGACCGTGGCCTGGCTGCAGGGCCGCCGTCACGCACCATCCGGCGAGGCCTTCGGTCGGGCCGCCGCCGACTGGCTGACCCTCAAGAGCGACCCCGGCGCTGTGTTCGACAGCGAGATCGAGATCGACGGAAGCGCCATCCAGCCGATGGCGACCTGGGGCACCACCCCGGACGCGGGGTCGCCTGTCGGGGCTCCCGTCCCGGAACCCCGCGACGCCTCGGGCACCAGGGCCCTGGCCTATATGGGCTTCACTGCGGGTCAGCCGACCACCGGCCACCCCGTCGATGTCGTCTTCGTCGGCTCCTGCACCAACGGACGACTGCCCGACCTGCGTGCGGCCGCCGATGTCCTGCGTGGACGCAAGGTCAGTCCAGGCGTCCGTATGCTGGTGGTCCCGGGATCGGAGGCGGTCCGTCGCGACGCCGAGGCCGAGGGGCTGGACCGCGTCTTCATCGAGGCCGGTGCCGAGTGGCGCCTGCCAGGCTGCTCGATGTGCATCGCCATGAACGGCGACTTCGTGGGACCCGGCCAGCTTGCCGTCTCGACCTCGAACCGCAATTTCGAGGGGCGCCAGGGCAAGGGTGCCCGGACCATCCTGGCCAGCCCGGCCACCGCCGCCGCAAGCGCCGTCGCCGGCGTCCTGACCGATCCACGCGTCTTTCTGAAGGAGGCCGTCGCCCTCAAGCAGGCGAGCGCCGCGCGCGAGCCGGCAGGAGCCCACTATGTCTGAGCCTCTGCAGGTCCTGACGTCGCAGTGCGTGGTGCTCAGCCAGGCCAACATCGACACCGACCAGATCATCCCGGCGCGCTTCCTGACCACCACCTCGCGAGACGGTCTGGGAAGGGCGGCGTTTTACGACTGGCGCTACGAAGCCGACGGCTCGGCCAAACCCGAGGCGGTGCTGAACCGGGTCGATCCGGCCGAGCGTCGCATCCTGCTGGCCGGGCCGAATTTCGCCTGCGGCTCGTCGCGCGAACACGCACCCTGGGCCCTCTTCGACTACGGCTTCCGGGCGGTGATCTCGACCTCGATCGCCGACATCTTCACCTCCAACGCCCTCAAGACCGGCCTCCTGCCGATCGAGGTCGACCAGGCGACGTGGGACGATCTCGCCGCCTTTCCGGACCAGCCGGTGACCATCGACCTCGAAGCCGGGGAAATCCGTCGCGGCAACGCCGCCCCGACGCCCTTCACGGTCGAACGATTTGCCCGCCGTTGCCTGCTGGACGGCGTCGATACCCTTGGCTGGCTGCAAGCCCGGCTGCCCGACATCGCGGCCTTCGAAGCCGCCCATGAAATGGAAACCGCCTGATGCCCACGCCCCGTACCTTTGACATCGTCGTCCTGCCCGGCGACGGCGTCGGCCCGGAAGTCACCGCCGCCGCCCAGGCTGTCCTGACCGTGATCGGCGACTTCTTTGAACACAGGTTCCGCTTCCACGAACACCTGATCGGCGGCGCGGCCATCGATGCGACCGGCGATCCCCTGCCCCCGGAGACCATCAGCGCCTGTCTCGGCGCGGACGCCGTCCTGCTGGGTGCAGTCGGCGGGCCGAAATGGGATGGCGGCAAACGGCGCCCGGAGGAAGGCCTGCTGGGCCTGCGCAAGGCCATGGGCCTGTTCGCCAATCTGCGCCCGCTGCAGGTGTCGCCGGTGCTGGCGCATCGCTCGCCATTGAAGCGCGAGATCGTCGAAGGCGTCGACCTGATCGTGTTCCGCGAACTGACAGGCGGCATCTATTTCGGTGAGAAGACCCGCACGGCCGAACGCGCCACGGACCTGTGCGTCTACAGCACGCCGGAGATCGAGCGCATCGCCCGCGCCGCCTTCCGCACCGCCCAGCAACGTCGCGGCAAGGTCACCTCGGTCGACAAGGCCAATGTCATGGAGACCAGCCGCCTCTGGCGCGAGGTCGTCACCCGCATCCACGCCGAGGAATTCCCGCGCATCGAACTGGAGCACGCCCTGGTCGACTCCATGGCCATGCATCTGATCCGCAAACCGAGGGAGTACGACGTAATCCTGACCGAGAACATGTTCGGCGACATCCTGTCCGACGAGATCTCGGTGCTGGGCGGATCGATCGGTCTGCTTCCGTCAGCCTCGCTGGGCGAGAGCGGCCCGGGCCTGTTCGAGCCAATCCACGGTTCGGCCCCCGATATCGCCGGGCAGGACAAGGCCAACCCGGTCGGCACCATCCTGTCCGCCGCCCTGATGCTGCGTCACAGCCTGGGGCTGGAGGACGAGGCCGCTTCGATCGAGGCCGCTGTCGCTGCCGTGCTGTCGGCCGGGGCGGTGACCAAGGACCTGGGCGGCTCTCTGGGAACGCGCGCCGCGGCGGTGGCTGTCATCGACGGGCTGCGCGCCATCCACTGGGCCGCCGCGCACCGCGTCCAGATGCACTGGGCCTGAACCGTGAAGAGCACATTCGTGTCGTTCAAAGCTCACATTGCGAGAGATGATCGATCAGACCTGCTGAATCGGTACCTTTTCAGCAATGTTCTTGCCGAATGGCTTGACGCATCAGCCCGGCGCCCCGCAACGTGCCTGACCTTTTTCAATGCGAGCCCGGTCTCTTGATCCGATCCGCCCTTCCTGTCGCCGCCCTGACAACCGCCTCGCACGGCGGCACGGCCACGCGCGGCAGCGGCCTCGGTACGATCATGACCATCACCACCATCACCACGCCCATGGCGGGGACAGGTTAGCGCGCACCGAAACTCAGGATCGCAACAACCCAACCCCGCCCGGACCCCCGGGCGGGGTTTTTCATTTCCGCCCTCCCCCTTCCCCGCATCGCCCTGAAAGTCCCTGAAATGCCCGCTCTCGCCCTGCTTCGCTCCGAACCGCTTCCCGCCTCCTCCGGCCTTTCCCCGGGTCGGCCCATCGTGGTGATGAAATTCGGCAGCTCCGTCCTGTCAGGCCCCCCGGATGCGCCGACGGTGGCCTCGGACATCTATGCCGAGGTTCGCCGGGGCCGCAGGGTCGTCGCCGTCGTCTCCGCCTTCGCTGGCGAGACCGACCGCCTGCTGGCCGAGGCGAGGGCGCTTGGCCTGGCCCACGACAATCCCCTGCTGCCCGCCTATGTCGTCCAGGGCGAGGAGCGCTCCGCCGCCCTCGCCGCCATCGCCTGCGACCGGATCGGCCTCAGCGCCACAACCCTGTCGGTGCGCGATCTCGGTATCGTGGCTGATGGACCGGTCGAACATGCCCGTCCCGCCGTCTTCGACCGAAATGCCCTGGACCGGGCGCTGGAAGGGCATGACGTTGTGGTCGTACCCGGGTTCGGCGCTCTTGCCCAGGACGGGCGGGTCGTTCTCATGGGGCGCGGCGGATCTGATCTGACGGCCCTGTTCCTCGCAGCAGAGCTTGGCCTGGACCATGTCCAGCTGGTGAAGGACGTGGACGGACTCTACGACCGCGATCCCAATGTCGATCCCGGTGCCCGACGCTACGACCGCGCCAGCTGGATGGAGGCGGCCGCGCTGGGCGGCGGCCTGGTTCAGCCGGACGCGCTGGCGCTGGCCGCGGCGCGCCGCTTGCGGGTCGAGGTGCGCAATCACGCCGACGGCCATCGCACGGTCATCGGCCCGGAGAGCGCGCCGCCGCGGCTGGTCCGGTCTTCCGGCCCCCTGAGGGTCGCCGTCGCCGGGTGCGGCGTGGTCGGCGGCGGTGCCCTGTCGCGCCTGCTGGGCGACCCCGGATTCGAGGTCGTCGGCGTTCTGGTCCGCGACCACGCCAAGCCGCGCGACGTGCCGGGCGTTTCGGGCGACCGGCTGGCACCGTTGCTGGTGGCCGACGCGGCGACCCTTCTTGACCGGGTGCCCGACATCCTGCTCGAGGCCCTTTCAGCGGCCGAGGCCGGTCACGCCCTGATCCGCGCGGCGCTTGAGCGCGGCGTCGACGTGGCCAGCGCCAACAAACAGGCCGTGAGCCGGGACCCCGCCGGCCTGCTGGCCCTCGCCGCGGGGCAGGGGGCGGAACTGCTCTGGTCAGCTTCGATCGGAGGAGGCGTGCCGATGGTCGAGACCCTGCGGGCGGCCCGGTCGAAAGCGCCGATTCTGGCCATTGAGGCGGTGCTCAACGGCACGGTCAATTTCATTCTGGAACGACTCAGTGCCGGCGACTCGTTCGATAATGCCCTCGCTGGAGCCCGCGCGGCGGGCTTTGCCGAAGAGGACCCATCGTCCGACCTCGAAGGGCTCGACGCAGCGGCCAAGGTGCGTCTGCTCGCCTTCGAGGCCTTCGGCGTCATGCCGCACGAGAGC
>CAZFQC010000016.1:5406-22990 GCA_964520795.1 uncultured Brevundimonas sp. | reverse complement strand
GGGCGCGCGAATTCGGTCGCGATCCCTAGAGGAAGCCGCCCGGCTGGGCAAGGCATGGCCCCGAGCCTTGACGCAGTGGCCCGTCAGTGGACTGTTGCCGGCGGGGGCGGCGGAAACAGTCCCCTTTGCCGGGGACGAGATCGATGAGACGCCCATTCGCGACAGCCCTGATGCTGCTTGTCATCGGTGGGGCGAGCCCCGTCCTGGCGCATGAACCCTCCCCGGCCGCGACCGTTCAATCCTCGGCGATCGCGGACGCAGCGACCCGGTTTCTGGGCAGTCTGTCGGCGGACCAGCGCGCCCTGGCCGTGCTTCCGTTCGAGGACGATGCGGCCCGGGTGAACTGGAGCAATCTGCCAGCCGCGATGGCACCGCGTCACGGCATTGCGCTGGCCGAGCTGAGCCCCGAACAGCGCCAGGCCGCCCACGGCCTGCTGATCGCCGCCATGAGCAGCCAAGGCTACGGCAAGACCGCCGCGATCATGTGGATCGATGACATCCTCCGGGTCGAGGAGGGAGAGTGGCTGGCATCGGCGACCCTCACCCCGGAGCAGCGGGTCCAGCGCGAGGCGATCCTGGCGTCGCGAAGCTCGGGCAACTACTGGTTCGTCATCTTCGGCGACCCGGGCACATCGCGCTGGGGCTGGGCGCTCAGCGGTCACCACCTCGCGGCCAATTTCACCGTGGTCGATGGACAGGTTGCCTTCACCCCCCTCTTCCTGGGTGCGGCACCCCAGACGGTCCAGTTCGGACCCTATGCGGGCTGGAGCGTCCTGCAACATGAGATCGACCGTGGCTTCGCCATGATGGCGTCCTTGAACGAGGCGCAGCGTGATCAGGCCGTGATCGCCGCGGCGGTGACCCCCGACCTGTTCACCGGGCGCGGTCGCAAGGACAGTCTCGCGGCCCCGGTCGGCCTGCCGGCTTCACAGCTGGATGCCCGGCAGCAGGCCCAGCTCTGGGGCCTGATCCGCGAATTTGTCGGCGATGCCACGGACGAGGCCGCCGTCGCCCAGATGGAGGCCATCCAGGCCGACGGGCTGGAGCAGCTGCGTCTCGCCTGGTGGGGACCGACGGACGATCCGGCCCAGCGTTTCATGTACCGCATCCACGGCCCGTCGATCCTGATCGAATACACCCGGGAGGCCGACAGCCGGGGCAGCGGCGGGCCGGGCAATCACGTCCATGCCATCGTCCGCGACCCCCGCAATGACTACGGCGAGGATTGGCTCGGCAAACACTATACCGAGCACCCGCATTAGGACCGACGCGGTCCTGACGGTCAGTTCCCCGTCGCGCTCTTGTCCGGGGCGATCTCGGTCATGGCGGACTGCAGATAGTTCTGCTCGCCGAGCTGTTCGATCAGTTTGAACTGGGCCTCGAGGAAGTCGATGTGCTCCTCGGTGTCGTTGAGGATGCGCATCAGGATGTCGCGGCTGACGAAGTCCTGGGCCGCCTCGCACTGGGCGACACCCGCCTTGACCGTCTCCCGCCCGCCCAGCTCCAGCTGCAGGTCGGCACCGAGGCATTCGACGGCGGTCTCGCCGATCTTCAGCTTGTGCAGGTCCTGCAGATTGGGCAGGCCGTCGAGGAACAGCACCCGCTTGATCAGCATGTCGGCGTGCTTCATCTCGCCGATGCTCTCGTCGTAGATGATCTGGCCGAGATGTTTCAGGCCCCAGCTTTCGAACATCCGGGCGTGCAGGAAATACTGGTTCACCGCCGTCAGCTCGTTGGTCAGCACCGCGTTGAGCGTGCGGATGATCGCGGGATCGCCCTTCATCGTCATTCTTTCCGTCAGCGGCGCGGCGGTCAGCCCGACCGTCGTGAATCACCGGCTGTGAACGCCTGTTCTAGCACGCAACGCCGGCTTGTGTTCACCTGCGAACACTTCTCACGGCATTGAAAATGCGAATGAATCTCCGGTGAGGGAGGGCAGGGCCTATTCGGCCGCCATGGCGAAGGACTGGCGCGTTTCCTGGATCATCTCGCGCATCTCGCAGACGCAGCGGGCGCATTGGACGGTGCACTGGTTGCGGGCAAAGACGTCGCGCGGTCGCGTCGCGCCGGCCTCGATGGCGGCGGCGACGTCACGTTTGCGAAGGCCGTTGCAGTTGCAGACGTACACGGAAGGGCGGACCCGACTGATTGCGAATGGTTCGCTATAGCAGCCCTGGCGCGGCGAATGCAAGTCGTTCGCAGGGGGCGTGTTGACGGCGCGGCGCAACCGTCGCACTTCCCGGCCATGTCCAGGCCTTCCCCTGTTTCCGAACGCCCGCCCTGCCGGCTGTATCTGATCACGCCGCCGGCGATCCCTGATCTCGCGGCCTTTGCGCGCGACCTCGAGGCGGCGCTGGACGCCGGTGACGTGGCGGCCCTGCAGATCCGTCTCAAGGATGCGGACGATGCGGCCGTTCTGGCCGCCGTCGCGGTGCTGAAGCCCGTCGCCCAGTCGCGCGGGGTGGCCGTCATTCTCAACGATCGGCCCGATCTGGCGGCGCGCTCGGGCTGCGACGGCGTGCATCTGGGGCAGTCGGACGGCACGGTCAGCGCGGCGCGGACCATGATGGGCCGGGACGCCATGATCGGTGTCACCTGCCACGACAGTCGCGAACTGGCCATGGACGCGGCCGAGGCCGGAGCGGACTATGTCGCCTTCGGGGCCTTCTTCCCGACCGCGACCAAGGCGACGGCTCACCGGCCCGATCCCGAAATCCTGACCATCTGGCAGGAGACGGTCGAGATCCCCTGCGTCGCCATCGGCGGGATCACGGCGGCCACCGCCGGAGAACTGGCCGCCGCGGGGGCCGATTTCGTGGCGGTCAGCGCCGCGGTCTGGAGCCATCCGGCGGGGGCCGCGGCCGCCGTGCGGGAACTGGGTCAGGCCCTGACCTCAATCGCCTGACCTTCAGGGGATATTAGGAAGCGAGCGGCTAGGAAGCGGGCTGACATTCTGCCTCCGGATCCGATGATGACCATGAGCCGCGCGCTCGACCTGCCAGAGCCCATCGTCGGCGCCAAAGTCGCGCTGAAGACGGCTGTGCGCGCCGCCGCGCGCCCCTCAGGGGTGGGCCAGCCGATGGCACCGGTCTTCACCGCCATGGCCGTCATGGTGCTGGTCGTCCTGTCTCTGACATTCGCCCGCTCCGCCGGCATGGTGGCGGCCCTTTGGGGCGCGGCCGGGATTGCCGTCGCGGTCTGGCTTCGAACCTCCCGGGGACCGATCTATGACATCTCCTTTGGAGGGTTGATCGCGGCGGGGATCGCGGCCGGCAATCTGCTGTCCGGCAATTCGATCGAGCTGACGGTGATGTTCACCGTGGCCAATATCACAGAGATCACCCTCGCCGTGCTGCTGGCGCGACGGTTCGCTCCGACGCTGAACCTCGCCTCGGTGCAGGGCACCTGCCGCTTCCTCCTTGCGGCCGCGTTCGTGGCACCCATTCCGGCCGCCGCCTTCGCGGGCGGCATGCTCTGGTGGATGCAGGGCGCAGACTTCCTGGATTCCGCGCAGACGTGGTGGTTCGGCCACGCTCTCAGCATCGCTGTCCTGTCCAGTTTCGGTCTCGCCCTGACCCGCCGCGAAGTGGCCCGCTACCGGGTCCCGGCGCGCGCCCTCGAGGCGTTTGCCCTGCTGGGTGGGCTGGCCTTCCTTTGCTACACGGTCTTCTCGCAGCAGCATCTGCCGATCGGCTTCGTCACCATGCCCTTGCTGCTGCTCATCGCGGTCAGGCTGCGCATGCTCGGGGTCACGGCGGCCCTGATCATCGTTTCCATACTGGCGGTCGGCGGCAGCATGCGGGGCTTCGGTCCCTATGCGGCTGCTTTCGAGGGCCCTGACCGGGCCCTCATGGCCCAGCTGATCGTGCTGTTCGGCTATCTGCCGATCATGCTTGTCGCGGCCCTGCTGGAAGAGCGTGACCGCTTCGCCGACCGCGCCCGACTGGGACAGGTCCGCGCCGAACGGGCGTCCGAGGCCAAGTCGCGGCTGCTCGCCAATGTGGCCCATGAGATCAAGAGCCCCGTCGGCGGCGTGATCGGCATCGGCGAACTCTGGAAGGCCGGCCAGCTCGGGCCGGTTTCCGCGACCCAGGCCGAAATGGCCGAGATGCTGGTCAAGACCGCCCGGCAGGTCGAGGCCCTGGCCCATGACCTGCTCGACGTGGCCCGCGCCGAGTCGGGTGCCGTCAAGGTCGAGCTGCGGCCGACCGACGTGCCCGGGGTGCTGGAAGACGTGCGCCGAAACACCGCCCTGCGCCCCGACGCCGCGGGAATCCGGCTGGAGGTGGTCAGTGAAGGTGACGGCCTGGTGGCCCTGGCCGACTCGCAACGCCTGACCCAGGTCATCGCCAACCTGGCCTCCAATGCCGTCAAATACGGCGGGGCCGGCGGCGTGGTCATCTTCCGCGCCTGCAAGGTCTACGACGGCGTCCGCATCGAGGTCATCGATCGTGGCGGCGGTCTGTCGGTCGAGAAACAGACCCAGTTGTTCGAACCCTTCAACCGGCTGGGCCTCGAACGCTCGACCGTCGAAGGCCATGGCATCGGCCTGGCCCTGGCCAAGCGGCTGGTCGAACTGCAGGGCGGCTCCATCGGCGTGACCTCGGCACCAGGCGAGGGCGCGACCTTCTGGGTCGAGCTGCCAGCAGCGTAATCGCGGCGTTCTGCCGCGCGGCGGATGGTGCATGGACAGGCGCCGGAGCGAGGCGCAAGACACGGACTTCAGACTCCGTGAGGATCAAACGCCGTGGAACTCGACGCACTGCTGCTTTCGCGATTGCAGTTCGCTTTCACCATCGCCTTCCACATCCTCTTCCCGGCCTTCACCATCGGGCTGGCAGCCTTCCTGGCCGTGCTCGAGGGGCTGTGGCTCTGGACGAAGCGGGACGCCTTCAAGGTCCTCTATCTCTTCTGGGTCAAGATCTTTGCCCTCAGCTTCGGCATGGGCGTCGTTTCGGGCGTGGTGCTCAGCTACCAGTTCGGCACCAACTGGTCGGAGTTCATCCGCCTGACCGGCGGGGTGATCGGACCCCTGCTCGCCTATGAGGTCCTGACGGCCTTCTTCCTGGAGGCCTCCTTCCTCGGCGTCATGCTGTTCGGCTGGAAAAAGGTCGGTCCGAGGCTCCACTTCCTCGCCACGGTTCTTGTTGCGGTGGGAACCACCATTTCGGCCTTCTGGATCCTGTCGGCCAACAGCTGGATGCAGACCCCGCAGGGGTTTGAGACCCTGGCCGACGGCACGCTTCGCGCCACGGACTTCATGGCCGTCATCTTCAACCCCAGCCTGCCCACCCGCCTGGCCCACATGCTGCTGGCGGCCTTCCTGACCACCGGCCTGGTGGTCGGCGCGGTCTCGGCCTTCCATGTGCTCAAGGACCGGGCGAAAGGCGCCGTCACGGGCTGGACCGAGAGCCGGATCGCCCTCGTCATGGCGGTCGGCCTGATCGCGGTCCTGGCCCCGCTTCAGCTGGTCGCCGGCCATCTGTCCGGCGAGGTCACGCACAAATACCAGCCGGCCAAGACCGCGGCGATCGAAGGCTACTGGGAAACCCGCGCCGACCAGCCGCTGAATCTGTTCGGGATCCCGGACCGCGACGCGCAGAAGAACCATTTCGAGGTCTCGATCCCGGGGTTGGGCAACGCCGTCCAGAACCTGCCGCGCGATGAAGTCATCCAGGGTCTGGACGCGTGGCCGCGCGAGGACCAGCCGCCGCCCTTCATTCCCTTCTTCGGCTTCCGCATCATGGTGGGCCTGGGCCTGCTCATGATCGCCCTCGGGACGACTGGCGCGATCCTGATCTGGCGGCGAAAGCTGTTCGAAACGCCCTGGTTCCTGCGCTTCTGCGTGGTCATGGGCCCGTCCGGCTTCATCGCTGTGCTCGCCGGGTGGATGGTCACCGAGGTCGGGCGCCAGCCCTGGGTCGTGCAGGGGGTTCTGAGGACGCGAGACGCCGTTTCACCGGTCACCACCGGCGAGGTCGCGACCAGCCTGTTGGCCTATATCCTGGTTTATTCGGTCGTGTTCACCGCCGGCGCCCTCTTCATCCTCCGCCTGATGGCTGAAGGTCCGGTCGCGGCCGTGGCCGAACCCGCGCCGCGCGGGGATCGGGCACCGGGTTCGCCGCTGGCCAAGGCCCCTGAAGACACCACGCCGGGAGACGCCTGATGCTGGACCTCCCGCTGATCTGGGCCGGACTGATCGCCACAGCGGTCCTGCTCTATGTGACCCTCGACGGCTTCGATCTGGGTATTGGCATCCTGTTCCCCTTCGCCCGGTCGAAGGAAGATCGGGACGTGATGATGAACACGGTCGCGCCCGTCTGGGACGGCAATGAAACCTGGCTGGTGCTGGGAGGGGGTGGTCTGCTGGCGGCCTTCCCGCTGGCCTATTCGGTGCTGATGCCGGCCTTCTACCTGCCGGTCCTGCTGATGCTGGCCGGGCTGATCCTGCGCGGGGTAGCGTTCGAGTTCCGCTTCCGCGCCCGCAACCGGGGCCGCAAATTCTGGACCCAGATGTTCGCCGGCGGCTCGATCCTGACGGCGGTCGCCCAGGGACTGATACTCGGCGGCTTCATCCAGGGGGTGACGGTCGAGAACAGCCGGTTCGCCGGCGGGCCGTTCGACTGGCTCACGCCCTACACCCTGCTGGTCTCGGCGGGCCTCGTCGCCGGCTACGCCCTGCTGGGCGGGACCTGGCTGATGATGAAGACGAAAGACAATCTGCACGGCGACGCCCGTCGCTGGAGCCTGATCTCGGCGACGGCCGTGGCCTTCCTGCTGGCGGCAGTCAGCGTCGCGACCCTGCTCGTTCATCACCGCATCGGCCTGCGCTGGGGGATCGATACGGCCGAGGTCCAGATCGCCTGGGACATGCTGCTGCCGCGTCTGGTCATTCCGGCGCTGGGCCTGGCGGGGCTGGCGGCGATCTTCGTCATGGTCCGGAAGAGGTCGCACCTCTGGCCGTTCGTCGGCGCGCTGGTGGTGTTCCTGTCCGGCTACATCGGTCTGGCCGTCAGCTTCATGCCCTATGTCGTGCCCTATGCCCTCGACTTCCGCCAGGCGGCGGCGCCGGACAATGCGCTGGGCCTGATGCTGGTGGGCACGGTCCTGATCCTGCCGGCCATCCTCGGCTACACGGCCTGGGTCTACTGGGTGTTCCGCGGCAAGGTCGATACGGAGTCCGGCTATCATCATTGAACCCGTCCCCCCGCCCGAGCCCGGCGAGGCGTCCGGCCCGCTGTGGAAGCGTCTGGCCTGGTTCGCAGGTCTGGCGCTGGCGGCCTCTGCCGTGACGGCGATCGTCGCCTATGTGCTCCGGGCCTTGCCGTTCGCGGGTTGAGGGGGGAAAGTCGACCCATGAAAATTCTCGTCACCGCCGCCGCCGCCCTGCTGTTCGCCGGAGCGGCCCACGCCCAGACCCCGCCGGCCGCGGCTGAAGCCGGGCCCATCCGGACCGCGCCGACTCCGCCCACCGTCGCCCTGACCCGCGACCTGAACAGCGGTCCGCCGGCGCCCGCTGTCTATCTGGCTCCCGCGCCCGCGCCGGTGGTGGCTGCCGTTCCGGCGCCGCCCGCGCCTGCAGCGATCACGCCGGCACCGCGCGCTGCGGCCCCCGCGGCCGCCCCTGTCGCGGCCCCTGTCGCTGCGCCTGTGGTGGCGACCCCGCCGCGCGCAGCGCCGGCCCCGGTCGTCGCCGCCCCGCCCGCCACTGCACCGGCTCCCATTGCGGTGCCGACGGTCGAGGCACCGCCGCCGCCGCCCGCTCCCACTGTCACGGTGCTGGACAGCGCCGCCCGCGCGGCCCTGCCGTTCACCGCCGATCTGCCGCCGGGGTTCGAGATCATTACCGGCCGTCCGGGACCTGATTTCCGCATCTATACGATCCGTCGCGACGGCCAGTCGTTCGTGATGATCTATGCCGGCCCGGCGTCGCAGTTTCCGATCTACAGCGGACAGATGGTCGAGGCGGCAGGCCGCGCCTCCATCCTCTCGACCGAGGACGGGGTGCGTCACGCCGTGGAACACCTGTTCCAGCGAACCGCCACGCCGCGCGAAGTCCACGTCTGGACCATGAGCCTTGACGGCGCCGATCGGGACCTGGCCGAACAGATCGCCCAGTCGGTCGACGTCCGCTAGCGGGCGGTCAGACCCGGCGCACCACCACGTCCGGCTCGCCCAGTCGCACCCCGCGCGAGCCTGCGAAGACGAGAACCTCCTGGCCGGGCGCGGCCGCCCAGCGCCGCAGCGTCGACTGCCAGGGTTCGCGCCGCCAGTCGTGGGGTCGGGCCGGATCGCATTCGACCACCAGCCGCGCCCCGCCCAGTTCGCTGTGCAGGACGAAGCCGGCCGTGGTCGGCTTCCAGCTGTCGTCCAGGGCTTCGGTCAGCAGCCACAGGCAGTTGAAGACGCGGCAGTCCTCGGGCCGGTCGTCATAGACGGCGCAGCCCGCGGACTTGCTGAAATGCCGGCACCATTTGCCCGCCGGCTTGGCCAGCGCGGTCACGCCCATCAGCTTGCAGCAAAGGCCGCAGTCGCCGCAGCTTTTCGCGGTGACAGGGGCCTCGCCGTCTTCACGCATGGGTGATGCTCCGCCCGGACCGTTGCCCGTGCCGGGCCTTGCCACGCACAGGTGATCCGCGCAAACGCCGCGAAGCGCGGATCGTCACAACACCTCGCGACGGGACAGGTGGACCGTCATCAGGACGAAGGCGAGCAGGCCGAGACCGCAGCCCAGCCCGAGGGCCGTATTCACCCGCCAAAGGTCTGTGGCCATCATGTTCACCGGCATCTGCCACGGCAGGAAGACGCCCTCCTTCGCCGAGGTGGCGACGACCGCGAAGAAGGTCCCGCCGATGCCCAGAACCAGTCCGGGCACGAAGCTGGCGAAGCGCAGGGCGGTCCAGAGCTGGAGCGCGATCATCAGCAGGCTGGCGAGGAAGATCTTCCCCATCAGCCCCGCATAGGCCGCCAGGTTGAAGACGCCCGTGGGGGCGAACTCCGGCTTGATGGTGCCGGCCAGGCTGATCGCCGCCCAGTTCATCGCCAGGGTGGCGACGCTCATCAGGGCCACGACTGTCACCACGGCGACGGCCTTGGCCGCGTAGAGCCGCCACCGCGGCGCGGGCAGGGCGCGCAGATGATCCCAGCTGCGCGGGCCGTGCTCCATATGGGCGACCAGGGCGGTCAGGGCCGTCACGCTCATCGGCAACATGAAGAAGGCCCAGACTCCCGCCGCGCTGGTCATCCACATGTCCCAGGTCGCCGACCGTCCCGATCTGAGCAGCATGAAGAAGCCGAACACGGCGATCAGCGAAGGCGCGGCCACGGCGAGCAGGGCCGCAAGCGAACGGTTCAGCTTCCGGGCCTCGACCACAAAGGGCGCGAAAAAGGGGGCGGCGGACATCAGACCAGCTCCGGCTGGGTGAGGGGTTGAACAGGGGTCGGGGCGGACACCTCGCGATAAATCCCCTCCAGGGTGCGCGCCCGTGGCCCGATGGCGAAGACGGCTATGTCGGCCTCAATCAGGGCGCGGTTCAGGGCGGCCGCGGCAGCGCGGGCATCGTCACCGGGCTTAAGGCTGGCCACGATCCGGTCGGCCGCCCGCGCGACGACGAAACCGCGCGCCCCGGCCAGGTCGGCGGCGCGCGCCGGGTCATCGGTCTCGACCGCGATCTCCGGCGCCAGCTCGGCCTTCAGCCGCGCCAGCTCGCCCTCCAGCACCAGCCGGCCCTGATGGATGATGCCCACGTGGGTGGCGGTCTGTTCGATCTCGCCGAGCAGATGGCTGGACAGCAGCACGGTCGCCCCGGTCCGGGCCGGCAGTTCGCCGAGGAAGCGGCGCATGTCTGCGATCCCGTCGGGATCCAGCCCGTTGGTCGGCTCGTCGAGGATCAGCACCGGCGGCGCGCCCAGCATGGCCCGGGCCAGCCCCAGCCTCTGGCGCATGCCCAGCGAGTAGTCCGACACCCGCCGCCCGGCGTGTTCGGACATCTCGACCACCTCCAGCACCCGGCCGATTTCACTGCGCGGCAGACCGATCAGCGAGCGGGTCAGGTCGAGGTTCTCCCGCCCCGACAGATTGCCATAGAATCCGTGGGCCTCCAGCAGCGCCCCGACCTTGCGCGCGGCGCCCAGCCGGTTCGCGCCGACGTCAACGCCGCAGATCCGCGCCGTCCCGCCGCTCGGCCGGATCAGGCCCAGCAGCATCTTCAGCGTCGTCGTCTTGCCGGCCCCGTTGCGGCCCAGGAAGCCGTAGACCGCCTGTTCCGGCACGGTCATCGACACCGCATCCACCGCCAGATGGCGTTTGAAGCGGCGGGACAGTTCGGTCGTCTCGATGGCGGCGGACATGGGCGGCGCTCTGGTTTCGTTTAACTCGCATATAAAGTTGCGAAGTCGGCGTCTTTAAGTCAAGATTAAAGATAGGACAGACCATTCGACCCGGGAGCCAAGGCCGTGAGCCAGACCGACATCGCCCTGTTTCGCCAGCGCTGCGCCCAATTCCGCTGGCTCGCCGTCTTCATGGTGCTCAGCGTCGGGGCCTTGCTCGCGCTGATCCACTTCGTCGCGCCCGGGGTGATGCTGGCCCGGGGCGACTATGCGGGAACGCAGGGCGGATGGTTGGCCGGGCTGGTCTGGGCCCTGCCGACGGTCTTCTATCTGTTCGCCGTCTGGTCGATCGGCGCGGCCATGGGCCAGCTGTCGAAAGGGCGGCTGATCCAGCCGATCCTCGTCCACGCCCTGCGCCGGGTCGGCCTGTCCCTCGGCCTGGGAGGGCTGTTCAGCGTGTTCGGGGTCACCAACATCATCCGGCTGATCGAGGGCGGCCGGGGCGGTTTCGCCTATTTCGACGTCGCGGGCATGACCCTGGGCATGATCGGCGGTGCCCTGTTCCTGCTGGGCGGCGTCATGGAGCAGGCCGGCAAGGTGCAGGCCGAGCTGGACGAGATGATCTGATGCCGATCCGCGTCACCCTCGACCAGCTGATCGTGAGCAAGGGTCTGAAGGCCCGCGACCTCGCCGCCGAGGTCGGGCTGAGCGAGACCCAGCTGTCCCTGTTCCGCTCGGGCAAGGTGAAGGGCATCCGCTTCCGCACCCTGGCGAAACTCTGCGCGGCGCTGGAGTGCCGGCCGAAGGACCTGCTGGACTATGATTTCGACCCGGCGGATCTCGCCGCCGTCGACGAGGACTAGCCGCCGAAGGTCACCGTCTGGGCGGTCGAGCCCGGCCGGAACACCACCGTCCGGGTGACGCCGTTGATCCGCACATTGACCTGCTGTTCCTGGTCGTCGTGGACGCCGGGGAAGAAGTCGAGGTCGATCGTGACGGCGGCGATGCTCTGGTCCGTCGTCTCGCCTGCGTAGGAAACCCGGACATTGTCGCCGGCCAGATCAGTGGCGGCGTGGGTCACCGGGATGGCGGCGCCGTCGATATCCAGACGAAACCGCTGGCGCAGGTGGGTCTCGAGCTCGGCCACCGCCCGGGGGTCGTCGAGGCTCGGCTGGGCCTCCGGGGCGATGGAGACCAGGGCCGGCTCCACATCATGGGCGGAAAAGCGGTGCACCACGCTGACCGCGCCCGAGGCCGGATCGATCTCGACCACGGTCAGCCCGGCGTGGCCGCGATGGGCCAGCGCCGGCGTGGCGAGGGCGGCGACCAGGGCCGCGACGATCAGGGCTCGCTTCATCACTGGCCCGCCGTCGGACGACGGACCCGCGTCGCCGTCGAGTCGGGGCTGACCTCGACGTCGGAGTCGCGCATGCGGTTCTCGCCGGGCGGCGGCGGCGGGGACAGGCGCAGGGTTCGCTCGTCGATGCGGCGCGGGAACAGGTTGTTGGCCAGGTTGGCGTCGGCGGTTTCCCGCAGCGGGTCGACCTCGGCCGAGACCAGGGTCCTGGCGGACACATGCTGCCAGATCACCTGCTGGCTGTTGCGCCGCCAGATTTCGGCGGGGATGCGGATGGTTTCGTCCGAGCCGTCCGAATAGGTCAGCTTCAGGATCACCGGCATGACCAGGCCGCCGACGTTCCGGAAGGTGAAGCGATAGATGTTGTCGTCGAAGCCCTGGGCCGCCCGGCGGTCGGCGTCGGCGCGGCGGGCGGCGCTCTCGGCGTCCCGGCGCTGCTGGGCGGTGGTCGTGAAGCGGTCGGTCTGGTTGTAGAAGTCCCGCGTGGCCGGGTCACGCTCGACGACCGTTTCGATGCCCCGGTTGTTCTCGACCGTGCGCGAGACCGGCTCTTCCTCGAACCGCTCGCGGGCCGCGCGGTTGCGGACCTCGGGATCGGGTGATTCCAGGGTCGCGGCGGTCACGCTCTCCAGCGAGATGTCGACATGGTCGGTCGAATAGAACCAGCCGCGCCAGAACCAGTCGAGATCGACGCCCGAGCTCTCCTCCATGGTGCGGAAGAAGTCGTAGGGCGTCGGTCGCTTGAAGGCCCAGCGCTGCGAATATTCGCGGAAGGCGCGGTCGAACAGCTCCCGGCCCAGCACGGTCTCGCGCAGGATCACCAGGGCGGTGGCCGGCTTGGCATAGGCGTTGTTGCCGAACTGCAGCAGGCTGTCGGACTGGGTCATGACCGGGACCTGGTCCTGGCTGATCATGTATTCGATGATGCTGGACGGCTCGCCGCGCGCCGGGAAGTCCGCGTCCCACAGCTTCTCGGCCTGGAACTGCAGGAAGCTGTTCAGCCCCTCGTCCATCCAGGTCCACTGGCGCTCGTCGGAGTTGACGATCATCGGGAAATAGGTGTGGCCGACCTCATGGATGACCACGCCGATCAGGCCGTTCTTGGCGCGCTCGGTATAGGTCAGGCGTCCGTCATCGCCCCGCACCGGGCGCGGCCCGTTGAAGGTGATCATCGGATATTCCATCCCGCCCACCGGGCCGTTGACCGACTGGGCGGTGGGATAGGGATAGGTGAAGGCGAACTGGTTATAGACGTCGATGGTGTGGGCGATCGACCGGGTCGAATAGGTGTCCCACAGAGGGCGGGCCTCCTTCGGATAGAAGGACATGGCCATGACCACGGGGTGTTCGGCGCTCTCCTGTTCGACGCCCATGGCGTCCCAGATGAATTTGCGGCTCGAGGCCCAGCCGAAGTCGCGCACATTGTCGGCGCTGAAATGCCAGGTGCGGGTGCCGGAGCGGGCCGGACGTGCCTCGGCCGCGGCGGCCTCGGCGGGCGTCACGATATAGACCGGGGCGTCGGCGGTGCGCGCCTCGGCGAGGCGGGCCCGCTGTTCGGCGCTGAGGATGTCGGGGTTTTGCAGTTCGCCAGTCGCCGCGACCGTATGGTCGGCGGGCGCGGTGATGGAGACGTCATAGTCGCCGAACTCGAGCGTGAATTCCCCGGCGCCGAGGAACTGGGCGTTATGCCAGCCCTCATAGTCGGAATAGACCGCCAGGCGCGGGAACCACTGGGCCGCCAGGAACAGGCAGTTGCCGTCCTCGCCGGGTTTGGTGAAACACTCATAGCCGCTGCGGCCGCCGACCACATTGGTCTCGGGCAGGGGCAGGCTGAAATCGATGGTGAAGGCGAAGCTCTCGCCGGTCGCCAGCGGGCGCGGCAGTTCGATCCGCATCATGGAATCGACGATGGTGAAGGGCAGGTCGCGGCCATCGGGCCCCGTGACCTTCAGGTCGTTGAAGCCGCCCTCCCAGTCCTGCATGCGCTGTACCCGCAGGATTTCATTGACGCTGACAGTGTCCGAGGCGGTGTAGGTGCGGCTGCGCTCGGCCAGGGAGTCGCGGCGGTAGTTCTGCTGGTCCAGCAACAGCCACAGATAGCCAAGGGAGTCCGGCGAGTGGTTGGTGTAGGTGACCGCCTCGCGGCCGGTCAGGGTGCGACGCGCCTCGTCCAGCGAGACGTCGATGTCATAGTCGACCTGCTGCTGCCAGTAGCGATGGCCGGGCGCGCCCGAAGCGTTGCGGTAGTCGGTGGGCGTCGGCCAGTCCTCGCCCTCGAACTGGCGGAACTTGTCCTCGAAGGTGCCGCGCGACTGGTCGACCGGGCCGACGCTCTGCTGCGCCATGGCGGCCGGGGCCATGAGGGACACGCCGGCGAACGCCGCCAGCCACATACCGATCCGCATTCGAAACACCGTCCGTTACCTGAAAGCCCGGGCGGACCTTAGTCGCCGCCGACAGCGGAACAAGACGGCGAAGATTAAGTCTGCGTAATCCAGCCGTGTCGCGCCGCCCAGGCCAGCGCCAGTTCGGGCCAGACGGCGGCCGGCCGGCCGGCGATCAGCCGGATGCCGAAGCCATGGCCGCCCTCCTGGAACAGATGCGCCTCGCAGGGCACGGCCGCGGCCTTCAGCGCCGCGAGCAGTTGCAGGCTGTTGGCCACGGGCACGGATGCGTCATCCATGGCGTGCAGCAGCAAGGTCGGCGGGCGACCGGTCCAGTCCATCCGCTCCAGTGAATAGCGATCAATCGCCTCGGGCGTCGGCGACGCGCCCAGCAACTCCAGCCGCGACCGGGCGTGGACATGCGGATCCGTCATGGTGGCCACCGGATAGAGAAGGATCGACAGGTCCGGCCGGTGCGAAGCGCCGTCGGCCGCGTCCACGGCGGCATAGGTCGTGTCGGCGCGTGCGGTCAGCATCCCCGCCAGATGCCCGCCCGCCGAAGCGCCCAGCACCGCGACCCGCGCCGGGTCCAGACCATGTTCGACGGCCTGGGACCTCACCAGCCGCAGGGCCCGCTGGGCGTCCTGCAGCGGCGCGTCAGGCCCCGCGGCCCAGCCGTCGCCCGGCAGGCGGTAGCGCAGCACGAAACAGGTCACCCCGGCCGCGGCGAAGACCCGGGCGCAATCCAGCCCTTCCTTGTCCACCACCGCCCATCTGTACCCGCCGCCGGGGATCAGAAGCAGGGAAGCGCCGTTCGGCCGCCCGGGTCTCAGCACCGTCAGGATGGGGTCAGTGGTGAACTGGGCGATGCGGTCGTGGAAGCCCGGATCGGTGGAGCGTTCGACGACCCGGGGCGTGACCGTGACGCGTTCGCCCCCCGGCGCGCCGTGTGGCCAGAGGCGAACAACTTCCAACGGATCAGGCGGGGCGACCGGGACCGTGTCTCCAACGGCCGTCCGCGCCATTGCGGGCGTCGCCGCGAGGGCGGCGAGGCCGAGGGCAGTGCGGCGGTTCAGCGTCATGGGCGGTCTCCTGCGTCCGAGGCTAGGCCATGCGACCGACCTCCGCCAAGCCGCTTGACGGGTCGCTTTAGATAACACATAAGTTATACAACAAAGAGGTTATGCATGGCCGCCGCCGCACTGAAGCTGGATGAGACCTTCGCCGCCCTGGCCGATCCGACGCGCCGCGCGATCCTGCGCCGGCTGGCCGCGGGCGAGGCGTCGGTCAGCGAACTGGCCAGCCCGTTCGACATGAGCCAGCCGGCCATCTCGCGGCATCTGAAGGTGCTGGAGCGGGCCGGCCTGATCTCGACCGGTCAGGACGCCCAGCGCCGGCCCCGCAAGCTGGAGCCGGAGGCGCTGGTGATCGCCAACGACTTTCTGATCGAGCTCCGCAGCCTGTTCGACGCCCGCTACGCGGCGCTGGACGCGGTGCTCGAGGAACTGAAGACCGCCGGCGATCCCGCCGGCCGCTGATCCATGAGGGAGTGGACGATGAGCAAGCTGAAAATGATGACGCCGGGCGACCGTGAGATCCTGATCGAACGCCATTTCGAGGCCCCGCGCGCCTTCGTCTGGCGGGCGCTGGTGGAGCCGGCGCTGGTCCGGCGCTGGCTGCTCGGCCCGCCGGGCTGGAGCATGCCGGTGTGCGAGATCGATCTGCGCGTCGGCGGGGCCATGCGGTTCGTCTGGGCCCATGACGACGGCCGCTCGATGGGCATGACCAGCATCTTCCGCGAGATCGTCGCCGACGACCGCATGGTGGCCACCGAGAAGTTCGACCAGGACTGGACCGGCGGCGAGACCGTGGTCACCCAGAGCCTGCACGAGTCAGACGGCGGCACGACCCTGCGCACCCACATCCTCTATTCATCGCAGGAGGCCCGCGACGGCGCGAAGATGTCGGGCATGACCGACGGCATGGAGGCCGGCTACGCCCGGCTGGATGACCTGCTGGCGGAGGGGCTGGTCAGCGCCTGACCGGCGTCAGGCCAGCTCGACCGCCACGGCCACGGCCTCGCCGCCGCCGATGCACAGGCTGGCCACGCCCTTCCTGCCGCCACGCGCCTGAAGCGCCGACAGCAGGGTGGTCAGGACGCGGGCGCCCGAAGCGCCGATGGGGTGACCCAGGGCCGTGGCCCCGCCGTTGACGTTGAGCTTCGCCCGGTCGATGCCGAGGTCGCGCATGGCGATCATGGCGACCACGGCGAAGGCTTCGTTGATCTCCCACAGATCGACGTCGTCGACCGACCAGCCGGCCTTCTTCAGCGCCTTCTGCATCGCCGGGACGGGGGCGGTGGTGAACAGGCCGGGCTCATGGGCATGGGCAGCGTGGCTGACGACGCGCGCGACGATCGGCAGGCCCATGGCTTTCGCGACGCTCTCGCGCGTCATGACCAGGGCCGCGGCGCCGTCCGAGATCGAACTGGCGTTGGCAGCGGTGATGGTGCCGTCCTTAGAGAAGGCGGGCTTCAGGGTGGGGATCTTCTCCGGCATGGCCTTGCCGGGCTGTTCGTCCTCGGTGACCGTGACGACGCCCTTGCGGCCCGTGACCTCGACCGGCGTGATCTCGGCCTTGAAGGCGCCCGAGGCGATGGCCTCCAGTGCGCGGCTCAGGCTTTCGAGGGCGTATTCGTCCTGGGCCTCGCGGGTGAACTGATAGGTGCGGGCCGAGTCCTCGGCGAAGGCGCCCATCAGCTTGCCGGGCGTATAGGCGTCCTCCAGGCCGTCCATATACATGCTGTCGACGATCACATCGTGGCCGATGCGCGCGCCGCCGCGGTGCTTGGTCATCAGATAGGGGGCACCCGACATCGACTCCATGCCGCCTGCCACGATGACGTCGGCGGAGCCGGCCAGCAGGGCGTCAGAGGCCATCATCACGGCCTGCAGGCCCGAGCCGCACATCTTGTTGACGGTCGTCGCCTCGACATGCAGGCCCAGACCCGCGCCGATCGCCGCCTGACGCGCCGGGGCCTGACCCAGACCGGCCGGCAGGACGCAGCCCATATAGATCTGCTCGACCTTGTCCGCAGAGACGCCGGCCCGTTCGACCGCGGCCTTGACCGCCGTCGCGCCCAGCTCGGTCGCCTTGACGCCGGACAGGGCCCCCTGGAAGCCGCCCATGGGCGTGCGGGCGAAGGAGACGATGACGACGGGATCGGACATGGTTGGGTCTCTTGAGTGTTAGACGGGGTAGATCGTCGATCGCCGTCCTGCTCGCAAGGGGGTCGGCTCCCGGCTCAGCCCAAGGGGGCTGTCCGGGAGAATTGAACGACTATGGCGCCCGTCCCCGATCTCCGCTTCGCTCCGTCGGGGATGACAAGCTCAGGCGGCCTCTTCGTCCGTCCGCTCCCGGGGCATCATTTCGCCGACCGTCGGACGGTTCTCGGCTGTTGTCAGCAGGATGTCGCGCGGCTTGACGATCTCGTTGCAGTGGCCGCAGGCGATGC